>JBEVEC010000252.1:0-8569 GCA_040512975.1 Tardiphaga sp.
TCGGGGATGTCATGCAGGCGGCGATAGGTGACCGCGCGGGCGTTCATCCACGACGAGAACACGGCGCCGATGGCCCCCCACAGCTGCTCGTGCGGATCCTGCGGAAAGTCGTGCCCGGTCTCGCGCGCGACGGCCTCCTTGTACTGGCCGACCAGCTTGACCCAGTCGTCGCCTTCGAGGTCGGTGTCGAGGGTATAGCCCTTGCTGTCCTTGAAGGTGTCGAGGATCTCTTCGAAATGGTGGTGCTCGAAGCCGAGCACGACGTCGGAATACATCGTGATGAAGCGGCGATAGCTGTCATAGGCGAAACGCTTGTCGCCGGACAGTTCGGCCAGCGCTTCCACGGTGACGTCGTTGAGGCCGAGGTTCAGCACGGTGTCCATCATGCCCGGCATCGAGGCGCGGGCGCCGGAGCGCACCGAGACCAGCAGCGGGTTCTTCTCGTCGCCAAAGCCCTTGCCGGTGATCTTGCCGACGGCGTCGAGCGCCTTCTTGACCTGGCCTTCGAGCTCCTTGGGATAGGACTTGTCGTGGGCGTAGTAATACACGCAGACCGAGGTCGGGATGGTGAAGCCCGGAGGCACCGGCAGACCGAGATTGGCCATTTCGGCGAGGTTCGCGCCCTTGCCGCCGAGCAGATTGCGCATCCCGGCCTTGCCTTCAGCCTTGCCGCCGCCGAAGGAATAGACCCACTTGCCGGCAATCCCGGCGTCGCTCGCACCCTTGGAGGCCGTCTTGGTCGCCGCGCCTTTGGCTGCGGTCTTCGACTTGCCGACGACGGCTTTGCTTGGGACGGGTTTCGGCGCCGTCTTGACCGTCGGCTTGACGGCCCGCTGCGTTTTCGCGGCCGATTTCGCGGAAATGGGTTTGGCGAGTGGCTTTGCCACCGCCCTGGGCGCTGGCTTGGGGGCTGGCTTGGCTGCGGTCTTGGTGGCGGATTTGGCCACCGGCTTCTTCAGCGCCTTGCGCGCGGGCGGCGCGGACTTGGATGGCGCCGATTTGGAGGTCTTGGCCTTCGCCGCGGATTTCTTCGACTTCGATGCGCTTTTAGCCATGGCTCACAATCAATCCGCGAGAGGACGAGACAGGGGAAGGGACCGCGTTACACCACGTTTCATCTACGCGACGCAAGCAGACGGCAGGTTACGACGGAGGCGGTAGTGGCGTCGGAGTCAAAGGTGAAACATCTTGAGAACCCCGAGCCCGATCAGGCCGACGATGATCAGGTAGATCGCAATCACAAAATTCAGCACCCGGGGCATCAGCAGGATCAGCACGCCGGCGATGAGCGCCACGATCGGTTGGATGTGCGCTGAGGTGATGACCATGAAATGTCTCCGCTGTGATGCAGTGGGCTGGGGAGCAGCCAGGAGGGACGCATGTCGAATCTCCGGCTGACTATGCCGGATGTTTTCAGCATAAAGACGCACGAGCCTTCAATGGGTTCCATTGGACCACGTGCATCGCAGCAAATTATGGCAAGCGCTGTGCGCCGATCATGAATGTCACGGATATTGGCGCCAGATCGCGGAAGGTTCGTCGCGCCGTTCTAGATGCTTTGCAGCATCGACATGATATGGCTGGTGGACTTGTAACTCGCCACGGCGTGATCGCGGAAGGTGGTGGTCCAGTTCGATGCCTGCCGTTCCTCGTCGCTCATGGCCGAATAGGTGTTGAGAATGCCGAGGCTGAGCTGCGTGGGGTCGCCGCTGGCCTGGCTCTGCTTGATGGCGGCGAGGATGCTGGCGCGGTTGCGGGCATTCAATTCCTGCTTGGCGGCAAAACACTCGGTCGGCGAAAACAGCGCGTCCTGGTTGAGCGAGATCGCCGACAGCGAGCGGTTGTCGATGCCCGAGAGATCAGCGATCTGCCCGGTCTTGCGGGCGCTGTCATAGACCAGCTCCTTGCCATTGTCGGACGCAGCCTTGGCCTGCGCGTCGAGCGTCGCGCGCACCGCCTTGGCGACCGAGGCGATGTCTGGTGCCGGCGTGGTGGTGGCCGGCTGCGCCAGATAGGACGCGACCGGATCGTTGGCGATGCCCGTCGGGGCTTTGGTCGGCGCCTGCTGGGTCGCCTGCACGCCCTTCAGCACCGCGTCGCGCTGCGCCGACCACGACGCCGTCGCCTTTTCCTCGGGCCCCGCGGCATCGAGATAATCCAGCGCCGCCTTGTAGATGCCGCCGAAGTCGCCGGTGAGCTGCGCGGTGCCCGCGGCCGGCGCCAGCGCGGCATTGAAGCGCTTGCCGAGCTCGGTCGCGGCGATGGTCTGCTCGTCGGCAGTGAACCCGCCGCCATTGTTAGACGCCACGGCCGTCAGGGTGCGGCGGCCCAGCGACGCGAGATCGACGGTCGCCTGCCCCTTGGCATCGAGCGGCCCAGTGACCTTGGCCGCGGTGTAGAGGCCGTCGAGCGCCGTCCGCGCATCGGCGACCACGCCGGCGATGGGCTTGTCGGCGCCGGTCGCGGCCAGCGCTGCCCGCGCCGCATCCGACAACGTCAGGTTGGTCGCGCCCGGCGTGGTCGAGGCGGCCTCATTGGCCGCCAGTGTCGTGGCCAGCGGCGGCTGCGCCGCCGCGGCGCGCGCATAGGCCGAGCCGTAATTGGCGTAGGGATTGAGGCCGGTGTTGACCGAGGTCATGGGCAGTCATGTCCGCGCTGCAGGCGACGGTTAAGAAACCGTTACGGGACAGGACCATTTCAAAATGTGGTTAACGATGTGTGAATATTTCGCGATGTTTCCGGGCACGTCATTCCGGGGCGCGGGCGCATTTATGCGCACGCGAACCGGAATCTCAGTGTGGTAAAATAAAACAAGAAGCTTGAAAAATATGCGGGAATTCCGGGTCCGCATGCCAGCGGCTACGCCGCTGTCCTGCGCCCCGGAATGACAAGTGGGGCGGTCAATCCTGGATCTTCGAAAAATCCGCCACCGCACGCGTCGCTGCTCGGATCTCGTTCAGCAGCTTCAGGCGATTTTCCCGCACCGCCGCGTCGTCGTCATTGACCTTCACCTTGTCGAAGAATGCATCCACCGCCGGTCGCAGCTTGGCCATGG
Source organism: Tardiphaga sp. (assembly GCA_040512975.1). Lineage (GTDB taxonomy): Bacteria > Pseudomonadota > Alphaproteobacteria > Rhizobiales > Xanthobacteraceae > Tardiphaga. Next base: position 3,056 of record JBEVEC010000252.1, read on the forward strand.
CGGACATCGCACCGGCAAAGTCTTCCTTGGCAACGGCGGCACCGGCTTCCGGCCCGACCTCGGCAATCGCCGTGGCTAGTGTCTTCTCTTCATCCAGCTTGAACAGCGCCACATCCGGCGCGCCGTCGAACTTGCGCTTGTCCTTCTTCTCCTCGATGGCGAGGATGTTGTTGGCGCGCTTGGTGCCGGCCAGCAGGTTCTTGCCGTCGTCGCTGTCGAGGAATTTGCCGAGCGCCTCGACGCGGCGGACCACCATCAGCAGATCGTCCTGGCCGCCGAGCGCAAAAACCGCATCAACGAGATCGTGACGCGCGCCCTGCTCGCGGAGCTGACCTTTCAGGCGGTCGGCGAAGAAGGCAAGCAGGTCCCCGGCCTTTGCGTCGTCCTGCTGCGCGGATGCATGAATGGCGGCGAAGTGTGTGCCGGCAACCGATCGAAGCTTCAGACGCAGACCGTTGTCGATCAGCAAGCGGATCACACCCAGTGCCGCCCGACGCAGCGCGAAGGGATCCTTCGATCCCGTCGGCTTTTCATCGATCGCCCAGAAGCCCACCAGCGTATCGAGCTTGTCGGCCAGCGCCACCGCGATGCTCACGGCATCATTGGGCACGCGATCGGCGGGGCCCTGCGGCTTGTAATGGTCCTCGCTCGCAGCGGCGACAGCGGCGTCCTCGCCCTGGGCCAGCGCGTAGTACTTGCCCATCAAGCCCTGCAGCTCGGGGAATTCGCCGACCACTTCGGTGAGCAAATCGGTCTTCGCCAGCTTGGCCGCGCGCGCGGTCTTCGCGGCATCGGCGCCGACCAGCGGCGCGATTCCCGCCGCGAGCTTTTCAATGCGGGCGATGCGCGCTGCCTGGGTCCCGAGCTTCTCGTGAAACACGATCTGGTCGAATTTCGGCAGCCGGTCTTCCAGCTTCGTTTTCAGATCCGTCTCATAAAAGAACTTCGCATCCGACAGCCGCGCGCGGATGACGCGCTCGTTGCCGGCGACGATCGCGGCGCCGCCGTCTGACGCTTCGATGTTCGCCGTCAAAATGAACTTGTTGGTCAGTTTCCCGGTCTTGGGATCGCGCACCACAAAGCACTTCTGGTTGTTGCGGATGGTGGCGCGGATCACCTCGTCGGGGATCGACAGGAAGGCGGCATCGAACGTGCCCATCAGCACCACCGGCCATTCGACCAGGCCGGCGACCTCGTCGAGCAGTACGGGATCCTCGACCAGCTCATAGCCTTGCGCGAAGGTGAGCTGGCGCGCGTCGGCGATGATGATTTCCTTGCGGCGCTCGGGATCGAGCACGACCTTGGCCGCCTGCAGCTTCGCCACGTAGTCGTCGAAGCGGCGCACATGGATCTCGTCCGGCGCAAGGAAGCGGTGGCCGCGCGTGGTCTGGCCGACGCTGACGCCAGGCAGGTCGAAGGTGACAACCTCCGGCTCTTCCGTCTCGATGCCGAAGGTGGCGACGATGGAATGCAGCGGGCGGACCCAGGTCAGCGCGCTTGATTTCGCCGAGCGCTCGCCCCAGCGCATCGATTTCGGCCACGGGAAGGTGCGGATGATGAGCGGCAGGATCTCGGCCAACACCTCGACCGCCGGCTTGCCGGCCTTCTCCGTCAGCGCGATGTAGAAATCGCCCTTCGGGTCGCGCTGGATTTTGGCTTCGTCGAGCGACGCCAGACCGGTCGCCTTCAGAAAACCCGCGATCGCCGCCTCGGCGCCGCCGACGCGCGGTCCCTTGCGCTCCTGCTTGAGGTCGGGCTGCCGCGCCGGAATGCCGTGCACGGTGAGCGCCAGACGGCGCGGTGTGGCAAAGGCCTTGGCGCCCTCATAGACCAGCCCTTCGGCAACGAGCCTATCGGTCACCATGCGACGCAGGTCTTCCGCCGCCTTGGCCTGCATGCGCGCGGGAATTTCTTCGGAAAACAGTTCGAGGAGAAGATCGGGCATCAGGCGGCACTTCCGGCTTCGGTATGGATCCACGCCTCGCCGCAGGCCTTGGCGAGTTCGCGGACGCGCATGATGTAGCTCTGGCGCTCGGTGACCGAGATCACGCCGCGGGCGTCGAGCAGGTTGAAGACGTGGCTGGCCTTGATGCACTGGTCATAGGCCGGCAGCGCCATCAGGTGCTGCTCGCGCTTGTCGGTCTTCCAGCCGGCGTCGAGATATTTCTTGCAGGCGCCTTCGGCCATCCTGAATTGCTCGAACAGCATCTCGGCGTCGGAGTGCTCGAAGTTGTGCCGGGAATATTCCTGCTCGGCCTGCAGGAAGACGTCGCCATAGGTCACCTTGTCGGCGCCTTCGCGGCCATTGAAATTGAGGTCGTAGACGCGGTCGACGCCTTGGACATACATCGCCAGGCGCTCGAGGCCGTAGGTCAGTTCGCCCGCCACCGGCGCGCATTCGACGCCGGCGACCTGCTGGAAATAGGTGAACTGGCTGACTTCCATGCCGTCGCACCAGCACTCCCAGCCGAGGCCCCAGGCGCCCAGCGTCGGGCTCTCCCAGTCGTCCTCGACGAAGCGCACGTCGTGCAAAGCGGTGTCGATGCCGATCGCCTTTAGCGACTGCAGATAGAGCTCCTGCATGTTCGGCGGTGACGGCTTCAGGATCACCTGGAACTGGTAATAATGCTGCAGCCGATTGGGGTTTTCGCCGTAGCGGCCGTCCTTCGGGCGGCGCGAAGGCTGCACATAGGCGGCTTTCCAGGGCTTCGGGCCGAGCGCGCGAAGCGTGGTCGCGGGGTGGAACGTGCCGGCGCCCATCTCCATGTCGTAGGGCTGCAAAATGACGCAGCCCTGGTCCGCCCAGAAGCGTTGCAGGGCGAGGATGAAGCCCTGGAACGAACGTTCCGGGCGCATGTGCGGAGGCAGCGTGTCCGAAGAAACCATGGATGTTTTCTGGGCCGTTTTTGGGGGCGAGGTCCGGGATTCGTCCCGGATTCAGGGCGCGCGGACCGTATCGGCGCGCTTGCGGGGAATCAAGGCGATGGCCCCAAATGGCGCCCGGGCCCCGGTAACCGCCGGGTAACCGCGAGCCCCGAAGTCACGCCGGCGTCACGCGTACGTGCGTTGAACGTTAGCTTCCCGCATCTATCTACACTCGTCGACGGAACGAACACGCGCGTTGCGATTTATCACAACGAACGGGCGAGCAACGCGAGTTGCTCAGTTCCGGAGATACCTCCAAGTTTGCTGCCGGTCTTCAAGGACGATGCCCCGTCCTGAAGCCGGCGCAAACGTATTAGGCGCCCTTTTGCGGCTCCCTAACTTGGCCGATAGGCGCCCGTCACGGGATCCCGCCGCAGGGTCGGCACCTCGGTCGTCCCCGCCTTTTCACTGACACGCGCCTGGCGCGCCTCATCCAATTCAGCATTGATCTTGCGGGCGGTCCGGTAGGCCCAGCGCACAATGGCGGCGCTTCCCAGCGCGCCCGCAATGGCAACAAGCGGCGGCATCTGTCGACCCCTGTCAGTCATGTTTGGCCCCATTCCCATAGTTTTGCCCAAGCCCCGGCGCGCCGCAATCAACATTTGGGGCTCCATTGCCGCAAACGTCGTCTCAGAAACCGTATCTCGACCAGATCGTGCGGGTTTCCAGCGCCGAAATCAGTTGCTCCGGCAGGTCGGCCAGTGCGTCCAGCGCCATTTGCGAGCCGCTGCCCGCGGATTTGCGGCCCAAAAGGTTCGACAGCATGCCCGCCGGCGGCGCGATTACCGGCATCTGCACCTTGTCGCCATAACGGGCGCGCAGCACCGATCGCAGATCTCCGATGGCATCGCTCAGACCGAGCGCGATCGAGGTCTCGCCCGCCCAGTACTGGCCCGAAAACAGCACCTCTTCTGCGCCCTTCAGCTTGGAGCCGCGGCTGCCGCGCACCAGCGCGATGAAGATGGCATGGATTTCCCGTTGCAGCGACTTCAGCCGCGCCACGTCGTCGGGATCTTCCGGCAGGAACGGGTCGAGCATCGCCTTATGCTCGCCGGCGGTATAAAGCCGGCGCTCGACGCCGATCTTCTTGATCAGGTCCTGAAAGCCGAAGGTCCCGCCAACCACGCCGATGGAGCCAACGATCGAGGACGGATCAACAAAAATCTCGTCGCCGGCGCAGGCGATCATGTAACCGCCGGATGCGGCAACGTCCTCGACAAAGACCAGCACGGGCAGCTTCTTCTCGACGGCGAGCTGGCGAATCCGCAGATAGATCTGGCGCGACTGCACGGGCGAGCCACCCGGCGAATTGATCACCAGCGCCACCGCCTTGGCATTCTTCATCCCGAACGCCTTGTCGAGCTGCCGGGCCACACCGGCCAGTGACATGCCCGGCCGCAGCGGCGTCACCGCGCCGATTGTGCCGGACAGGCGGACCACCGGCACCACTGCGGATGCGCGGCGAAACCGCTGGGGAACAAGCGCCGCCAGTGTCGCCTTTAGATTGGATTCGCTCATTCGAATTACCTCAGCGTTAACCGCACGTTATCACGCGGCTGTCATTGAACTGGGAGACATTCACGGCGTTTCAACCTTAACGAATGCAAACGCGGCGGCGGGGGAAGACATGAAGATCTATCTGCTGATGCTGATCATCGGCACGCTTCTGACGGCGATCCATTTCACATCGATGCCGCAGAAGCCCTCCGAGCCTGCCCCCCGATAAATCATCGCGGGCATCGCGCTAGCGTGCCCATGGCAGCGCGCTTTTCCCAGCAGTGACCCTATCCATATAGGCATCAGGCGCGCCCGATGCATCCCGCAGCGCGATCGCCGGATGGATTTCGAGAGGCGAGCGCCCTCCTTTGATCGCGCGCACCAGGATCCGGATTGCCGACGCCGCCGGATCCCCGTGGACCGCCATCACGGCAACGCCTCCGAAGCCGCGACCGAGTGCCGCGAGTACATCCGCCATGCCATCGGCACGCCAGATCAGCGTCAGCACGCCGCCGGACCGCAACAGTCGGCGCGCCGCGTGAACCCAGATCGTCAGCGTTTCCGCCGTCGCCACATGAGCTGTCTCGCGGGCCTTGTCGGGTGAGCCGCGGTGGCGCACGGCATCGTTGAACGGCGGGTTCATCAGCACGATGTCGGCCGTATCGGGCGACAGCCCGGCCGCCGCGAAAACATCCGCCGACGCTGCAAGATCGAGGGTTACAACCTGCGCCGGCACGTCGTTCAGTGCTGCGTTGCCGCGTGCGAGATCGGCGAGTTGCGGATCGATCTCCACCAGCACCAGTGACACACCGTCGACACGGCGTGCCACGGCAAGACCGGCGGCGCCGACGCCGGCGCCGAAATCCACCACCCGCTGCCCCGCGCGCGCGGGCGTGGCCGCAGCCAGCAGGATCGCATCATGGCCGGCGCGATGCCCGCTGCGCAACTGGCGCAGCTGCAGCCGGCCGCCCAGAAAGCCGTCCTCGGTGATTGCTGCGAAGTCGGTCATCGCCAGTCAGTCCGGGGTGCGCAGTTCATGGGCCAGTCCGGCGTCGGTCAGAACCTGGCGCGCCTCCAGGTTGTCATCTTCAT
>JBEVEC010000353.1:0-7999 GCA_040512975.1 Tardiphaga sp.
GCAAGGACCGCCACGGCGCCAACGGCAAGCCGATCACGCTGAAGGTGCCGGTCGGCACCCAGATCATCGACGAGGATCGCGAGACGCTGATCCACGACTTCACCAAGCTCGGCGAGACCTATGTGCTGGCCGAGGGCGGCAATGGCGGGTTCGGCAACGCGCATTTCAAGTCGTCGACCAACCGCGCGCCGCGCAACGCCAATCCCGGCCAGCCCGGCGAGGAGCGCTGGATCTGGCTGCGGCTGAAGCTGATCGCCGATGCCGGTCTGGTGGGCCTGCCGAATGCCGGCAAGTCGACTTTCCTGTCAAAGGTCTCGGCGGCGCGGCCGAAGATCGCCGACTATCCGTTCACGACGCTGCATCCGCAGCTCGGTGTGGTCGATGTCGACGCGCGTGAATTCGTGCTGGCGGATATTCCCGGCCTGATCGAGGGCGCCCATGAAGGCGCCGGCCTCGGCGACCGCTTCCTCGGTCATGTCGAGCGCTGCCGCGTCCTGCTGCATCTGATCGACGCCACCTGCGAGCATGCGGGCAAGGCCTACAAGACCGTGCGCACCGAGCTCGACGCCTATGAGGGCGATCTCGCCAACAAGGTGGAGATCGTCGCGCTGAACAAGATCGATGCGGTCGAGCCCGACGAATTGAAGAAGCAGAAGGACCGGTTGAAGCGCGCGTCAAAGCAGACGCCGTTGCTGATCTCCGGCGCGACGGGCGAAGGCGTGCCGGAAGCACTGCGTGCGCTGGTCGCAGTGATCGGCGAAGCGCCGGTGTCCGACAAGGCCAAGAGCGCCGCCCAGTCCGCGCCCTGGGCGCCGGCGAGCAACTAGAGTTTAATGATGTTCGAGACCTCGAGCCGCATGCGGGGACCTAACCTCTCCCCGCTTTTTGCGGGGAGAGGTCGCCGCGTCTTCGCGGCGGGTGAGGGGCCGGCACCGCGGTCAACGCATCCTCTGCGCATGCCGGCCGGAGAGCCCCTCACCCCACCCCTCTCCCCGCAAGAGCGGGGCGAGGGAGCCGACCGCCGCTGTCGCTCCGCTGAATTCTGTTGCTGCATTACAAAAGCACTCCACCATGTCATCGCCCTCGCTCACCAACTTCCGCCGCATCGTCGTCAAGGTCGGATCATCGCTTCTGATCGACTCCGCCGCCGGTGAAGTGCGCGCGCAGTGGCTTGCCGCGCTCGCCGCCGATATCGCAAAGCTCCACGCCGACGGCCGAGACGTGCTTGTCGTGTCCTCCGGCTCGATTGCGCTGGGGCGCAGCCGGCTGAAGCTGCCGCGCGGGCCGCTCAAGCTCGAAGAGAGCCAGGCCGCCGCTGCCGTCGGCCAGATCGCGCTCGCCCGCATCTGGTCGGAAGTGCTCGGCCATCACGGCATCGGCGCCGGGCAGATTCTTGTCACGCTGCAGGACACCGAGGAGCGCCGCCGCTATCTCAATGCGCGCTCGACCATCGGCAAGCTGCTCGAATGGCGCGCGGTGCCTGTCATCAACGAAAACGACACCGTCGCCACCAATGAAATTCGTTATGGCGACAACGACCGCCTCGCCGCGCGCGTCGCGACCATGGCGTCGGCCGACTTGCTCGTGCTGCTGTCGAACATCGACGGCCTTTACACCGCGCCGCCCGGCGCCAATCCCGACGCAAAGCTGATCCCGATCGTCGAAAGCGTCACCGCCGATATCGAGGCGATGGCGGGCGCTGCCGAAAGCGAGCTGTCGCGCGGCGGCATGTACACCAAGATCGAGGCCGCCAAGATCGCCACCAGCGCCGGCACGCATATGGTCATCGCCTCGGGCAAGATCGAACATCCGCTGCAGCGCATCGCCGACGGCGGCCTCTGCACCTGGTTCCTCACCCCCGCCAATCCCGTCACTGCGCGCAAACGCTGGATCGCGGGCTCGCTGGAGCCCAAGGGCACGCTGACCATCGACGCCGGCGCCGTCGCCGCGCTGCGCGCCGGCAAGAGCCTGCTGCCCGCCGGCGTGATCCGCATCGAAGGCCAGTTCGCCCGCGGCGACGCCGTGGTGGTGCGCGGCCCGGACACCCATGAGATCGGTCGTGGGCTGGTGGCCTATGACGCGGACAATGCCGAGAAGATCAAAGGCCATTCGTCACCCGAGGTCATGACCATTCTTGGCACCACCGGCCGCGCCGAAATGATCCACCGTGACGATCTGGTGATATCGGGCGCGCGGAGTTAAGTTTCGTCGTCCCAAAGCTGACGACAGAAGGATATTGCGGGAGGTTTTCATGAAGCGACTTTTGATCATTCCCTTTCTCCTCGCGGCGTCGCAGGCCTACGCCCAGGACGCCAACAACAACCAATCGGCCTGCGCCCGCGACGTGCAACGCTTCTGCCGCGCCAGGATGAACGAAGGCGACACGGTCGTGCTCGGCTGCCTGAAGGACAACCGCGCCAAACTCGGCAAGGCCTGCGCCAAGGTGCTGTCCGACAACGGGCAGTAGCTTCCGGTCACGTCGCTCACGGCCGTTTGAGACCTTGTTCCGCTGCCGCGCCTTCATGGCGCCCGGATTGGCGCGTGCTATCGATCGAACGCTCCACCCCATGCTGCAGCGAGGCCGATGTGAGCATTGCCGAAGTCTACGACTTCCCCACCCCGCGCCGGCCGCTGGTGCCGCCCTCCCCGCCGCGGGCACCTGACGATGCCGGTGCGCTGGCGCGGCTGACCACAACGCGGCGCAGCGTCATCGAGACCTGGGGCCAGCGCGCCTACGAAGACGACATCGTCAAGGGCAGCTTCTTCGGCGCCTCCTCCTTCATCCTCAACGATCCCGACGCGATCCGCCATGTGCTGGTGGACAATACCGAGAACTACACCCGCACCGCGGCCGGCATCCGCGTGCTGCGGCCGATCCTCGGCCAGGGTCTGCTGCTGGCCGAGGGCCGCAACTGGAAGCACCAGCGCCGCACGCTGGCGCCGGCCTTCACGCCGCGCGCCGTCACCACGCTGGTGCCGCATATGACATCGGCGATCGACGAGACGCTGACAAAGCTGCAGGCCATGACGGGCGAGCCGGTGGATCTGCGCGAGACCATGCAGCGCATGACCCTGGAGATCGCCGGGCGGACGATGTTCTCGTTCTCCATGAACCAGCACGGCGCCGCGCTGCGCGACTTCGTGATGGACTACGGCATGAGGCTGGCGCGGCCGCGGTTGCTCGACCTGATGCTGCCGCTCGCCGTTCCGACGCCGCAGGACGTCGCGCGCTGGTTCTTCCGCCGGCGCTGGACGCGCTTTGTCGGCATGCTGATGGCCGAGCGCCGCGCCGCCGGCAAGAGCGACGACGCCCCGCCGCGCGACCTGTTCGAGCTGATGCTGGCGGCGCGCGATCCCGAAACCGGCGCGGCGTTTTCCGACGCGCAACTCGGCGACCAGGTCGCGACCATGATCCTCGCCGGCCACGAAACCACTGCGACCGCGCTGTTCTGGGCGGTGTATCTGCTGACCCTCGATCTGCAGACGCAGGAGCAGCTGGCTGCCGAGGTGCGTGGCGCCGAGCGCGCGGGCGCGCTCGATCTGGCCAATCTGCCCTTCACCCGCGCCGTCATCGACGAGACCATGCGGCTGTATCCGCCGGCATTTCTGATCGCGCGCGCGGCGGCCGGTCCGGACCAGCTCGGCGATCTCGCGATCGCCCGGAAGGACATCATGCTGATCGCGCCGTGGCTGCTGCACCGACACGAAAAGCTCTGGCACGCGCCCAACGCCTTTATCCCGCAACGCTTCATGCCCGGCGCGCCGCCGCCCGACCGTTTCGCCTATCTGCCGTTCGGCGTCGGCCCCCGCGTCTGCATCGGCGCCCATTTCGCGATCGTCGAGGCGACGCTGGCACTGGCGAAAATCGTCGGCGCGTTTCGGATCGAGCTGATCGACAGGGAGCCGGTGATGCCGATCGGCATCGTCACCACGCAGCCGGACCGATCGCCGATGTTCAGGATCGCGCGGCGGTGATGGCGATAGGCCTCTCCACGAGTCGTCTCCGCGAAGGCGGGGACCCATACGCCGTGAGGGCGCGGCTCAAGCACTGAGGTGGACGCCGTTTATTGAAATGATCCTCAGGGGTTATGGGTCCCCGCCTTCGCGGGGACGACAAGTGGAGAGGACTCCCCCTCCCCTTCTTTAACCTGTCGCCAATCCGCCCTATCTTATCGCCATGAGCGACATCCTGGCCCAGTTCGACGCGCTGAGACAATCCACCGATCCCGCGGTGGTCGATGCCATTGCCGATCTCGTCAAGACCGGCGCCGACCACGAGCTCAACCGCATCAACGTGCTGGATTTTGCCGGCCGCACCGGCCTCAATGAAGAACGCGTCATCGCGGGCTTCCTGCAGGCCTCGCGGATCGGGCTGTTCGACCTGACCTGGAACGTGCTTTGTCCCGGCTGCGGCGGGGTGCTCGACGCGCACGGCACGCTGAAATCCCTGCGCAGCGACGACTATCATTGCGGCCTGTGCGGCACCGGCTACGAGGCCTCGGTGGACGAGCAGGTCGAGGTCGCCTTCACCGTCAGCCCGCGGGTACGGCGCATCAGCGCGCATGATCCGAATGCGCTGCCGATCTGGGACTACTACAAGCAGGTGTTCTGGAGCTCGGGCGTCGACTTCGACGCGGAATCCTTTGCGACGCTGTCCGACGAGATCGTGCTCGTCGCGCGCGAATTGCCGGCCCACGAAAAGGCTAGCCTGACCCTGACGCTGCCGCCGCAATTCATCATCGTGTTCGAGCCGGTGACCCATGCCGCGCAATTCATCGACGTGCAGGGCGAGCCGACCGACACCCCGCAGGCGCTGACGCTGACCTACAAGGGCGACCACGCGCCGACCCAGACCACGACGCTGCGCCCCGGCCCGGTGCTGCTGTCGCTGGACAACCAGACCGCGCTGCGCGTTCTGCCGTCGGTGCTGGTGGCGGCGGATGCGCTCCATCACCTGATCGGCAAGCGCAAGCCGCTGTTGACCGCCAAGCGCATCCTCAGCAACCAGACGTTTCGCGATCTCTACAAGGCTGACAACCTCACCATTGACCAGCGCCTCAAGATCACCTCGCTGACCTTCCTGTTCACCGACCTCAAGGGCTCCACCGCGCTCTACGAACGCGTCGGCGACCTCGCGGCGTTCGATCTCGTCCGCGCGCATTTTCACGCGTTGCTGGAGATCATCGCCGCCGAAGGCGGCGCGGTGGTGAAGACCATCGGCGACGCCGTGATGGCGACCTTCACCCGCCCGGAGCAAGCGCTGGCGGCGGGGCTGCGCATGCGTGCTGCGATGGGTCAGCTCAACGAGGCGCGCGGCACCACCGATCTGGTGGTGAAGATCGGCATTCACGAGGGCCCATGCCTCGCCGTGATGCTGAACGAACGCCAGGATTACTTCGGCCAGACCGTCAACATTGCCGCCCGCGTGCAGGGCCTCGCCACCTCACAGGCCATCCACGTCACCGGTACGGTGATCTCGGCCCATGCCGTCGATGCCATCCTGCAGAAGGCGGAGATCACCCCGGTGCAGAAGCAGGCCGCATTGCGCGGCATCGCCGACAAGATCGTGGTCTACGAAATCCCCTGAACCCGGCGGCGGCAGGACTTACCCAACCTTAATGGCGCAGGCCGGAACCCGCGTGCATTGCACACGTTGGGTTTTCACGTCACAACGAAGATCTATTGCCTTCGTGCTGAATTCATCTGGTTAGAGACTGATGCTGGAAAAGCTGCGCCAATTCATTGCCGACGTGGTGTCCCCCGATGCACACGACAATCAGGATTTTGACGACACCGGCTTCCGGCTCGCCGCCACCGCGCTGCTGATCCATGTGATCTCGCTGGACGGCCAGCCCTCGGCGCTGGAGACGGCGAAATTGCACAGCCTGATCGAACAGCGCTTCGAGCTCGATCCCGGCACCGCCGACCGGCTGATTACGGCGGCGACCCTGGTCGAAGGCGAGGCGGTCGATCTCTATCACTTCACCAGCGTAATCATGCGCGTGGTCGACGAGCCCGGCCGCATCCGCCTGATCGAGATGATGTGGGAGCTCGTCTATGCCGACGGCAAGGTCAGCGAGTTCGAGGAGAACGTCGTGTGGCGCGCCGCCGATCTGCTTGCCGTCAGCGCACGTGACCGCATGGAATTGAAGCACCGCGTGGCCGAAAAGGCCGCGGTATCGGCGACCGCCGGCTGACGCGGCGATCCGCCGCTTATGACAGCGGCGCGACATGACCGATTTGTAATCTGATGAGTTGAGCCCGCCGCTTGAACTCCGCGGCACGGTATTCCGGTGAGTCATTCCGGCTTGCGCAAGCAGGCTATCCCGATTAGGCCTGTGAGGGCGCCGACTGAGTTCAATCATTTTCACGAGCATCGCATAGTGACTGACCGCGTGACGTTGATAACCGGGGCATCTGCAGGAATCGGCGCTGAATTTGCGCGGGTGTTTGCCGCGCAGAAGCATCGCGTTGCTCTGGTGGCGCGGCGCACCGATCGGCTGACGGTCCTTGCCGGGGAGATCGTGGCGGCCGGTGGGCTTGCGCCCATCATCATCCCCTGCGATCTCGAGGCGACGGACGCATGCGACAAGATCGCAGCCGCGCTTGCCGCCGAGGGCGTCGATGTCGAGATCGTGGTCAACAATGCCGGCTTCGGCATGTTCGGTCGCGCAGTCGAGATGGACCGCGACAAGCAGCTTGCCATCGTTGCCGTTAATATCCGCGCGCTGACCGACCTGTCGCTGCGCTTTGCCGACAGCCTGATCCGCTGCAAGGGCGGCATCCTCAACGTCTCGTCGATCGCCGGCTTTTTGCCGGGCCCGGGCATGGCGGTGTATTACGCCAGCAAGGCCTATGTGCTGTCCTTCACCGAGGCGCTGCATCAGGAGTTAGGTCCGAAGGGCGTGCGTGTCACCGCGCTGTGCCCGGGGCCCGTGCCGTCGGAATTCCAGGCGCGGGCGGGATTCACGCCCGGGCTAGATTCGCAGATCCTCAACGTCTCAGCGCGGGACGTCGCCAAGCTCGGCTATCGCGGGCTGATGGCCAACAAGCGGACGGTGTTTCCGGGGCTGGGGATCAAGACCGTGCCGCTGCTGCTGCGGCTGTTTCCGCGGGGGTTCGTGGCGGGGGCGGTGGCGCGGTTGCAGTTACGGCGGGTGTGATCGGGGGCTATGTGCCCGCGTGCGATTGAACTGCGGGATATCCGTCCGTCTTCGCCCTGCGGGCTTCGCCGGACACCACGCTTCGCCAAGTGGCTTAGCGCGGCTGCGCCACGCGAAGCCACTTGGCGAAGCGTGGTGGAGCCAGGCGGGATCGAACCGCCGACCTCGTCATTGCGAACGACGCGCTCTCCCAGCTGAGCTATGGCCCCGATGCGAACCGGCCGCGAACAGCCGGTCAAGCAATCGGCGCCATTTACAATCCCTGTTAACGGCAAGTCAAGAACGTCGCCGCGCGACGGCCTTCCGGGCGTTTGCGGCCGGACCTTCCCTTGTTTGCGCAGCGTCAAAACGATATTTACCGAGTGGTCCAATCCGAGACCCATCCGCGACCCATCCGCGACCCAACCCGCGAGCCCTCCCCGCCATGCGCGCCGTTCTCGATATCGTTCTGATCATTCTCGATCTCTACGTCTGGCTGCTGATTGCCTCGGCGATCCTGTCCTGGCTGATCGCCTTCAACGTCGTGAACACCCGCAACCAGCTGGTGGCGGCCATTTCCGAGTTTCTGTTCCGGATCACCGAGCCGGTGCTGGCGCCGATCCGCAACGCGCTGCCGTCGCTGGGCGGGCTGGATATCTCCCCGATCGTGCTGATCCTGATCATCATGTTCATCCAGCGGGTGATCGCCTATTACGTCTACCCCAACGTCTACTGATCCCGACGTGGCCGATCCCTGGCGCTACTCCACCGACGGGATCAGCATCGCCCTGCGCGTCACGCCGCGCGGCGGCCGCGACGAGATCGACGGCATCGAGACGATGGCCGACGGCCGCAGC
>JBEVEC010000294.1:0-4743 GCA_040512975.1 Tardiphaga sp.
CCTCGCAGATCGCCCCACGAAAAATGTCCGACATCATGGGCCTGATGCAGCCCGAAGCCGCCGAGCGGCTGACCGTCGAACTGGCCCGCCGCGCCGCCGGCGGCGAACGGACCGCTGCCGCGACGGATTTGCCGAAAATCGAGGGCAAACCGATCCCGCAAAACCGAAATTAGCGGAATTCGTTAACAGCTCCTTAGAGGCGGGAATCTAGGTTCAAGGGCAGGGCGTGCAATCAGCGCGCCCGTGGAATCGGCCGAGAGACTCTTCCGGATGGCACGCATGGCTGCCACTGCACCTGGGACGCACGCCCGTGTATGGACGCGGGCCGCATGGACGCGGGCCGTTCGGCGTTGCGCGCTGGTCGCCACCGCAAGTTTTGTGCTGCTGGCTTCGGATGCCGTGCAGGCGCAGGCGCAGGCGGTCAAAGGCACCGCGACCATGGGCGTGTCCGGCGGCTTTGCGCGCATCGTGCTGAAGCTCGGCGAGGACGTGGAGTCCGAGGTCGCTCAGGCCGGCAGCATCCTGCTGATCCGTTTCAAGCGGCCGGTGGATGTTCCCGTCGATCTCCTTTCCGACGCCGCGCCCGACTATGTCGGCTCGGCGCGGCGCGATCCCGACGGCACCGCGATCCGTCTCGCGCTGTCGCGAAAACTCACCGTCAATGCGATGACCGCGGGCGAGCGCATCTTCATCGACCTTTTGCCGGAGAGCTGGAAGGGCGCGCCGCCCGGACTGCCGCCGGAGGTGGTCAAGGAATTGTCGGACCGCGCTCGTGCCGCCGAACGCGCCCTGCGCCAGGCGCGCGCCGGCGCCGAAAGCCAGAAGCGCCCGCCGATCCGGGTCCGCGCCTCGGTGCAGCCGACCTTCGTGCGCTTCGTGTTCGACACCCCGGAGGGCGTCGGCGTGTCGTCGATGCTGAGCGATAAGACGCTGACTTTGACCTTCAATGCCGGCCTGGTGTTCGATCTCGCCGATGCCAAACTCTCGGCGCCGCCCAATGTCGCCTCGATCGGGCAGGCGATGGACGGCAACCGCACGGCGGTGGAAATCGGCCTGATCGGCGATGTCGACGTGCATTCGTTCCGCGAGGAGAAGAGCTACGTCGTCGATATCGGTTTCCAGCAGACCGACAAGCAGGCGCCGCTCGCCAAGCTGCCGCCGGTCGCCGAGAAGCCGGCCGCAAAAGTCGTGGAAGCCGAGAAGCCTCGCAACGCCCCGGCGCCACGCGCCGATATCGTGCCGCCGACCTCCGAGAGCATCGCCCGCGAGGCCGCCGCGGACAAGAAGGTCGACGTCGCCAGCGCCGCGCCGGCGCAGGTCGAATTGCCGAAAGTCGAGCCCAGGCCGGAGCCGCCGAAAGTCGAGATCAAGCCGGACGTCAAAGCCGAGCCTGCGAAGGTAGCCGAAATCGCCAAGCAAGTATCGGCTGCGCCGCCAGCCGTTGCCGTCGTCGCGGAAAAGGAAACACCGCCACCGCCCGCGGCGCCGGTCGCCGCTGCACCAATCGAAGCCCAGGGCATGCCGGTCGACGTCAAGCGCAGCAGCGAAGGCCTGCGCATGACCTTTGCATTCGACGCAGCGACCCCGACCGCGCTGTTCCGGCGCGGCGAGATCGTGTGGTTCGTGGTCGACTCGACCAAGCCGATCGACCTGTCCGCCATTCGCCGCGACGGCAGTTCGATCGTCGCCGACGTCAGCGCGCTGAAATTCGCCAAGGGGCAGGCGCTGCGCTTCCGCCTCAACCGTCCGCAGCTGGTCTCCCTCGCCAGCGAGGATGCGGGCGCGGGGCAAAGCTGGACGCTGATGGTTGGCGACACCGCGCTGACATCGTCGCAGCCGCTGTCGGCCGTGCGCAACATCGCGGACGCCGCACACGCCAATGTGCAGGTGCCGCTGGCGCGTCCCGGCCTGAAGCACCGCGTGCAGGACCCCGACGCCGGCGATACGCTGGATGTGATCACCGCCTTGCCGCCGGCGCGCGGCTTCATTCGCCGCCAGGAGTTTGTCGAATTCTCGCTGCTGGAATCGATCCACGGCGTGGTGGTGCAGCTCAATTCCGACGACGTCGCCGTCGACGCCGGCAGCGACAAGGTGGTGCTGACCCGGCCGGGCGGCCTGACGCTGTCGCCGATCGACGCCGCGCCGCAGCGCGCCTCCACCGCGGCGCGCCCGATCTTCGATGTCGGGCAGTGGCGCAAGGATCAGGAAGGCCCGTTCAACGCGCGGCACGATGAACTGGTCACCGCGACCTCGCGCGCCGATGCGGAGTCGCTGCCGCTGCGGCGCATCGATCTCGCCCGGTTCTACATGGCGCGCGGCATGTATCACGAGGCCAAGGGCATGGCCGATCTCGCGATCTCCGACAGCAAGGCTGGCGAGGAAAATCCTTCGGCGCTGATCGTCCATGCCGTGGCCAGCGCCATGATGGGGCGCCCGGCACAGACGCTGAAAGACATCGCCAATCCCGTGCTTGGCCCGGGTTACGATTCCGAGCTGTGGAAGGCGATGGCCTATGCCAAGCAGGAAAAATGGGTCGAGGCGCGCGAGCGTTTCAAGAATGCCGAACTGAACATGGCGTCGCTGCCGCCCGACCTGCAGCGCACGGCGCTGCTGCTGGCGCTGCGCGCGGCGCTCGAGGTCAAGGATTATGCCGGCGCGTCGGGCCGCGGCAGTGAACTTGAGGTGGTCGGCATCACGCCGGAGCTGAAGCCGGCCGCAACCATGCTGTCGGGCTGGCTCGACGAGGCGCTCGGCCGCGACAAGGATGCGCTGGCGAAATACCAGGCGGTGATCGCGTCGCCGGACCGCCAGTCGGCCGCCGAGGCCAAGCTGCGCGAACTGGCGCTGCGCCAGAAGCGCCACGAGATCAGCAATGGCGACCTGATGCGCGACCTCGAAGTGCTCAGCGTCACCTGGCGCGGCGATGGCGTCGAGGTGCAGGCGCTGCAGCAGCTGTCGCGCATGTATGCCGAGCTCGGCCGCTACAATGATTCCCTCGCCGCGGCGCGCACCGCCACCGAGCGCCAGCCCAACAGCCCGAGCGCGCGGCAGGTGCAGGACGAGGCGCAGCAACTGTTCTCGGATATCTTCCTGTCGGCGAAGGGCGACAGCCTGCCGGCGGTCGAGGCGCTGGCGATGTTCTATAATTTCCGCGAGCTGACGCCGATCGGGCGGCGCGGCGACGAGATGATCCGCAGGCTCGCCGACCGGCTGGTCGCCGTCGACCTGCTGGATCAGGCGTCGGAGCTGTTGCAATATCAGGTCGAGCATCGCCTCGAGGGCGCGGCGCGCTCGCAGGTCGCGTCGCGCCTGGCGATGGTCTATCTGATGAACCGCAAGCCCGACCGTGCCATCGCAGCACTTCGCACCACGCGGATCGCCGATCTCAACGGCGAACTGCGCCAGCAGCGGCTGCTGCTGGAGGCGCGGGCGCAGAGCGACATCGGCCGCCGCGACCTCGCGCTCGACATCATCTCCAATGTCGGCGGCCGCGAGGCGGTCCGGCTGCGCTCGGACATCTACTGGTCGTCGCGGCGCTGGCGCGAAGCGTCCGAGCAGATCGAACTGTATTACGGCGAGCGCTGGCGCGATTTCGCGCCGCTGACGCCGGCCGAGAAGAGCGACGTCATCCGCGCGGTGGTGGGCTATGCCTTGGCCGAGGACGCGCTCGGCCTGGCGCGCTTCCGCGACAAATACGCACCGCTGATGAATGCCGGCACCGACAAGATCGCCTTCGATACCGCAAGCCGGCCGACCTCGACCAACTCGTCCGAATTCGCCGCGATCGCCAAGATGGCGGCCAGCGTCGACACCCTCGACGGCTTCCTGCGCGAGATGAAGCAGCGCTTCCCGGACAGCAGCGCCAGGGCGACGATCCCCGGCGCCACCGCCGATGCCTCGCCGACGGGATCGATCACGGCCCCCGCGCTGACCAACATCCGCAAGATCCAGATGACGCGGTGAGACGAGGGCGGACTTGCGTCGTCCCCCCGAACGCGGGGACCCATAACCCCTGAGGTCTATGTGGTCGTCAAACGTGCCTGACAATAACCGCTGGTCACATCATCAGCGACACGGCGTATGGGTCCCCGCCTTCGCAGGGACGACAGCGCGCGTGGTCCGGATCACCCGCCGGCGTAGCTTTGCACCAGGCTGCCCGCCACCAGCGACCAGCCGTCCACCAGCACGAAGAAGATCAGCTTGAACGGCAGCGACACCACGGCCGGGGGGAGCATCATCATGCCCATGGCCATCAGCACCGAGGCCACGACGAGGTCGATGATCAGGAACGGCAGGAACAGCAGGAAGCCGATCTCGAAGGCGCGTTTCAACTCCGAAATCATGAAGGCCGGCACCAAAATGCGCAGCGACAGGTCGTCGGGCGTCGCCGGCACCGGCTCGCCGGACAGGTCCATGAACAGCTTGAGGTCCTTCTCGCGGACGTTCTTCTGCATGAAGCCGCGCAGCGGGATGGCCGCGCGCACCAAGGCCTGCTCGACGGTGATGTCGTTGGAGATCAGCGGCTTGATGCCGTCGTCATAGGACTTTTGCAGCACTGGGCCCATCACGAAGGCGGTGAGGAACACGGCCAGCGCGATGATCACCGAATTCGGCGGCGCCGTCGCGGTGCCCAAGGCGGTGCGCAGCAGCGACAGCACCACCACGATGCGCGTGAACGACGTCATCATGATCAGGATCGACGGCGCGATCGACAGCACCGTCAGCAAGGCGATCATCTGGATC
>JBEVEC010000309.1:0-5737 GCA_040512975.1 Tardiphaga sp.
AGTAGGGCGCAATAGCGAAGCGTCTTGCGCCGCCTGTCGGCTTCTCTTTTTCCTTCTCCCCCTGTGGGAGAAGGTGGCACGGCCGAAGGCCGTGACGGATGAGGGGTTGCTGGGCTCGGAGTTCGTGGCGCCCCCGCACCCGGCTTCGCCGGGTCGACCTCTCCCCACCGGGGAGAGGTGAAGCAAGCTAGCGCGACAGCGACTGGATCATCGACATGAACCGACCCTGCTCGGCGGGATTGTCGCGAAAGCTGCCGGTGAAGCGGGTGGTGAAGGTGCGCGAGCCTTCCTTGCGGATGCCGCGCGCCGACATGCAGGTGTGCTCGGCCTCGACCATCACGGCGACGCCGCGCGGCTTCAGCACCTCGTCCACGGCGGCGGCGAGTTGCGCCGTCAGGTGCTCCTGGGTCTGTAGGCGGTGGCCGAAGATATCGACCAGCCGCGCCAGCTTGGACAGGCCGACGACGCGCTCCACCGGCGTGTAGGCGATATGCGCCTTGCCATAGAACGGCATCATGTGATGCTCGCAATGGGAGACGAAATTCATGTCGCGGATCAGCACGAAATCGTCATAGCCCGCGGTCTCGCCGAAGGTGCGGTTGAGCACCTCGGAGGGCGACTGGTGATACCCCTGAAACAGCTCGTCATAGGCCTCGACCACGCGGCGCGGCGTATCCACCAAGCCTTCGCGCTCCGGGTTCTCGCCGATAGACGACAGCAGCGTCTGCCCCGCCTGCTCGGCTTCCGCGCGCGACGGGCGCGGCTGTCCGGCGGCCACGGCGGCGGTGAGGAATTCGGCGGGATCCAGTTCGGGATTGCGGAAATCCGGCAACTTTCCCTCGGTCGGCTTGCCGCGCAGCGGTTTGATAAGTGCGTCCATCTTCTCTCCGTTCGACCGGCCGAATATGCGACCGGAGTGTCACCGGGCAGACGGGGCGGCATGGCCGCCGGACGCCTGAGTCCGTCCTGGGTAAGTTCTTCGATCCCCGGTTCGCTCACCATGTGGCGCTCAAAATCCGGCGATCTGAGGGAGGCCCGGCATTCTCATCGCCAGGCCGCCTCCCTATATAGGGTCCAGTTCCAAACGCGCCAAGGGCACCCGCCAAGGCGGCTGCCCTGGATGGCGATGGCACAGTTAAGGTTGCAATTCGATGCTGAACGACATCTACAACAAGCGCATCATCGCCCTGGCCGGTAACATCCCGCGCCTGGGACGCCTCCCCGCCCCCGATGCCAGCGCCACGGCCCATTCCAAGCTGTGCGGCTCCACGGTGAAGGTCGATCTCGCCATGGACGGCGACGTCGTCACCGACTTCGCCCATGACGTCAAAGCCTGCGCGCTTGGCCAGGCATCGTCATCGATCATGGCGAGCCACGTCATCGGCTCGACGGCGGACGAGTTGCGGGCGTTGCGCGAGACCGTGCGCAAGATGCTGAAGGAAAACGGCGCGCCGCCGGAGGGCAAATGGGCCGACATCGCCCTGCTCGAGCCGGTGCGCGACTACAAGGCGCGCCATGCCTCGACCTTGCTGACATTCGATGCAGTTGTCGATGCCATCGGCCAGATCGAGGCCCGCACCAAGGCCGATCAGCCCAGCGTGGCCTGAGACCGGCGAATTACTTCGCCGGCGTGGTCGCGTTGCCGCCGGTCGGCATCATGACCTCGGCGGTCTTGGTCGGCGCCTGACTGGGCTCGTTGGACGCGCGGGCCACCGGTGCCGAGGCCCTGGGGTCTTTCGCGGCCGGCTCCCTGATCGCCGAGACCTTCGCCACCGGACCGGTGTCGTCGGCTTCGGTGCTGACAAAGCGGTCCTGGACGGATTTCTGCACCGACGCCATGGGCTTTTCCGCTTCGCGGGGATCGGCCAGCACGTCGTCGATGTTGGACGTCGTGACCAGATTGGCCTGCTTGAGCTCCGGCCCCGACAGGCGGTGCAGTTCTTCCCACGGCGGCACGCTGAGGGCGAGCGCCAGCAGGTCGCCGGTGCCGCCCATGTCGAAGGTGAAGCGCGCCAGGCGGCCGATGTCGCGCTCGACGATCATCAGGTCGTTGGCCGTATAGCTCGCCGCCTTGGGATCGTCGGCGCGGTCGCCCATCCAGATCTGGTGCACGCGGACGCGCGCTTCCTCCGGCACGTAGCGGGTCTTGCCGGACAGCAGCAGGAAGACGCACATGGATTCGCAGTAGGCGTGCGGCAGCACCGCGGGCTTCATGGCGCCGCCCGCGGACTGCAGCTCGACCGTGGTGCCGACGGTGGTCATGAGGCCGAGCTTGCGCCAGCGACGCCCCATGGTAATGGCATCGTTGACCGAGCCGCCGCTGGAATCCAGCACCACCGTGGCGCCGGCCAGATCGCGGGTCTTGGCAAATTCGTCGAAATCCTTGACCGTGTCGCCGGTGACGATGCCCACCGCACCGATCCAGCCGCGGCAGTCGGAGCCGCAGGAAACCCAGGTGAAACGCATCGGCATCTTGCGTTCTTCGAGGGTGCCGCCGGCTTGCGCGGGGGCGACAAACGCGGCAATCAGGCCGGGAAGAGCGACACAGACCGCAGCGGCGCGCCATAGCGCAGACCCACGCGAACGAAACGATACACCACGACGACGTGTCAAAATCCGGTTCCTTCCCCGCGCTCGTAAGAGCAATGGCAACGGTCCCAAAAAACGCTCATGATTCTGTCACACGGGCGTTAAGTGAAAGCCTATCCGCGGAATCGAAACCGTCCAGCACCATTGTGCACCGCGGGCGAATATCTCGGCTGGTGTGTCCGCGTTGCATAAGTCGACGGGTTCCCTGCGCCGAAAATGTGCAGATGCCGACAGATCCGATAGCAATGCGACCATGAAACATTCAGCGCGGTGCACCTCCTGTTCCACAGCGATCCAGCGCATGCCGCGCCACGCCGGCCGCGGCGCCATCTGGCTGTATCGGCATACGCTGTCGCCCTTCGTCGGCTACAACTGCCGGCACATCCCGACCTGCTCGGTCTATGGCGACGAGGCGATCGACCGCTACGGTCTGTGGGCCGGCGGCTGGATGACACTGGCGCGGCTGCTGCGCTGCCAGCCCTGGGGCACGTCCGGCATCGACAACGTCCCGCCGCCGAATGCACAGGCGAGGTGGTATCTGCCCTGGCGCTATGCGCGCTGGCGCGGCGTCAACGATCGCGCCGCATCGAACGCGTAGTGTAGTCCACGCCACGTTGTAAAACTGCGCGAAATGTCCGGTAACGGGATTGTTGAGCTGCGCGGTGTGCCATAGGGTGCGCCGCACTGGGCGCTGCCAAACCGGCTCAGCATTCCATGACCAAGGACGCCATTGTGGAAGAAGGCCTGTACGACGTTTTCTTCCATTCCGTCCATGGCGCCGGCACCGGTGTGATCTACGCGGTCGGCGGCAAGCTGCGCGGCGGCAATAGCGCCTTCACCTTCATCGGCAACTATCAGAACAAGGGCGTCGCCATCACGGCGAAGGTGAGCACGCGCCGCTACAATCCTGATCCGCAAGTCAAATCGCTGTTTGGCCTTGAAGGCGTGACGCTGTCGCTGGTCGGCCGCGTCAATGGCGATCTGCTGGACTTCGAAGGAAATGCCATGCAGCTGCCCGGCGTCAACTTCAAGGCCCGGCTCAGTCGCTGCGCCGACTGAGTGCAGGCACGAGCCGGCGGCTGAAGATCACCGTTAGCAAGGCCGCAGCCTCGAAACCCATCGCGACGAAGCCGGAGATCTTGTAGTGGCCGCCGGCGAACAGTAGCCCGCCGATCCCCGATCCGATCGCCTGCCCGACATAGAGCATCGAGGTGTTGAGCGAGACCGAGGCCGCGCCGAAGGCCGGCGCCGCCGCGATCAGGCGCACCTGCTGCATCGAATTGATGGCGCCGAAGCCGAGGCCCCAGACCGCCACCGCCACGGCCATCACCCCGTAGGAGCCGGCGCCCAGCGACCAGATCGTCATGCCGGTCAGCACCAGCCCGGTGGCCAGCACCGAGGAGTTGAACGCGCCCCAGCCATCGACGATGCGCGACGCGGTGACGATGCCGCCGAGACCGGCCAGGCCGTAGATCGCAAACAGCAATGCGGTTGCGTCGGATCCGGCCCCGGTCAGATTCGACAGCAGCGGCGCCATGAAGGTGAAGATGGAAAACTGTCCGGAGATCTGCAGGGTCGTGATCGCCAGCAGCACCAGCACCAGCCGGTTGCGCCCCAGCGCCGTCCAGGTGCCGAGATCGACCGGGGTGCCGAACAATCCGCGCGGCAGGCGCCATGCCAGCAGGACGACGCTGGCGATGCCCATGGCGCCGATCCCGGCATAGACTTCGCGCCAGCCGAACCGGCTGGCGATGAAGGTGACCATCGGCAGGCCGACCGCCACCGCCAGCGTCCAGCCAAGAAACACATAGGCGACGTGACCGCCGCGCTTTTCGGCCGGCACGATCAGTCCGACGGTGCCGGCGGCCTGCGGGGTATAGAGCGCCGCCACCACGCACATGAGCAGCCGGATCCCCAGCAGCACCGCGTAGTCCGGCGCCAGGGCCGAGATGAGGTTGGCGGCGGCGACAATGGCGACCGTGCCGGTGAGAAGGTGCCGCCGCTCGATCCGGCTGGTCAGCCAGCCCATCACGGGCGATCCCACGCACAGCACCATGGCGCCGAACGTCACCAGCAGACCCGCCTCGCGGATCGACACGCCGAGCCCCGCCGACAGTTCCGGCAGCATCGCCGTCGGCGCCAGCAGGCCGATGCCGGTGACGAAATTGCCGATCATGAGTGCAGTGGGGGCGAAGGGGCTGGGTGCGGGCAAAGTGCGGTATTGTAGGGAGGCCACCGCGCCGCCGTCAAACCTGCAACTGCGGTTGCAACGCTTTAATCCGCTGCTATACCGCTGTTCCGCTTACCTGCGCCCGTGTGCAGGAGTGAGCCACAGGAGAACCGACATGACCGAGAACGAAGCCGCCGGATTCAAATTCGGCCTCGCCAACCTCACCCCCGCCGAACAGAACAAGATCACCGTCACCTTCCCGGATGGCGCGCAGCGCGAATTCGCCAAGGGCACGACCGGCTTTGAGATCGCCAAGGGCATCTCGCCGTCGCTGGCCAAGCGCACCGTGGCGATGGCGCTGGACGGCGCCGTCGCGGACCTGTCCGATCCGATCGAGGCCGATGCGAAGATCGACTTCATCAACCGCGACGACCCGCGCGCGCTGGAGCTGATCCGGCACGACGCCGCGCATGTGCTGGCCGAGGCCGTGCAGACGCTGTGGCCGACGACGCAGGTGACCATCGGTCCGGTGATCGAGAATGGCTTCTATTACGACTTCTTCCGCGACGAGCCGTTCACGCCGGAAGATTTCGGCGCCATCGAGAAGAAGATGCGCGAGATCATCGCCCGCGACAAACCGTTCACCAAGGACGTCTGGGACCGCGAGAAGACCAAGCAGGTGTTCCGCGACAAGGGCGCGGCCTTCAAGGTCGAGCTGGTCGATGCCAGTCCCGGCACCGAGCCGATCAAGATCTACTACCAGGGCGACTGGTTCGATCTCTGCCGCGGCCCGCACATGACCTCGACCGGCAAGATCGGCAACGCCTTCAAATTGATGAAGGTGGCCGGCGCCTATTGGCGCGGCGATTCGAACAACGTGATGATGACGCGAATCTACGCGTGGGCATTCGCGAGCAAGGACGAGCTCGATGCGTACGTGGCGCGGTACGAGCAGGCGCTCGCGCGCGACCACAAGAA
>JBEVEC010000036.1:0-12884 GCA_040512975.1 Tardiphaga sp.
TGGCGTTGCGCAAGAGCTATGACAAACAGGTGGTGCTTGACGGCGTCGGTCTCACCGTGCGGATCGGCGAGGTGATTGCGCTGCTCGGCCCAAGCGGCTCCGGCAAGAGCACGCTGCTGCGCTGTATCAACAATCTCGAATTGTGGAACGGCGGCAGCATCACGGTCGGCGGACGCCGGCTCGGCTTCAGCGAGCAGGGCAAGGCGCTGTCGCCACGGCTGTTGGCGCATGCCCGTGCCGAGGTCGGGGTCGGCATGGTGTTCCAGCAGTTCAATCTGTTCGGCCATCTCACCGCCAAGGAAAACATCGCCGGCCCGCTGCGTTGGGTGCACGGCATGACGCCCGCGGACGCGGATCGTCGCGCCGCCGAACTGCTTGAACGCGTCGGCCTCAGCCACCGCGCCGATGCGCTGCCGCGGCATCTGTCCGGCGGCCAGCAGCAGCGCGTCGCCATTGCCCGCGCGATTGCGCCGAATCCGAGCGTGCTGCTGCTCGACGAGCCGACCTCCGCGCTCGATCCCGAACTGGTCAATGAAGTCCTCGAAGTGATCCGCCGCCTCGCGGTGGAGGACGGCCTCACCATGATCATCTCCACGCACCAGCTGCGCTTCGCCAGCGAGGTCGCCGACCGCGTCGTGCTGCTGGCCGGCGGCACCATCATCGAAGAAGGCCCCGCCGCCGAGGTGCTCAACAATCCGAAGAACCCGGTCGCGCAGCGCTTTCTGAACGCCATGGAGGCCGAGGCCCCATGAATTTCAAATTCCCGTCGAGGATCGCAGCATGAAGCATCATCTCCTTCCGGTGTCGCCGAAGACCGTTCACTGGGGCTATTTCAGCAAGGTGGTCGCGCCGTCGCTGACCCTGAAGTCCGGCGACCGCGCCACCATCGAGACCCTGACCCATCATGCCAATGACGACTACGAGCGCATGATCGAGGGTGATCCCGGCGCCGAGAGCGTGTTCAGATGGACCCGCGAGCACAAGGCCGTGGTGCGCCGCGGCTCCGGCCCGACCGAAGGCCCGTTCATCCGCGGCTCCGGCGAGGGCGTCGGCGTGCATCTGTTGACCGGCCCCGTGGCTATCGAAGGCGCCGAGCCCGGCGACGTGCTCGAAGTCCGCATCCTCGACGTCCGCCCGCGGCCGGCCTGCAAGGCCTGCTATGCCGGCAAATGCTTCGGGTCCAACGTCGCCGCCAATTGGGGCTTTCACTATCAGGACCTGATCGAGGAGCCGAAGCCCCGCGAGGTGGTGACGATCTTCGAACTCGACACCACAGGCGAGCCGTTCGCCAAAGCCGTCTACAACTATGTCTGGACGCCGCAGACCGATCCAGACGGCATCGTCCACTCGATGATCGATTACCCCGGCGTCCGCGTCGATCATGCCACCATCAAGAAGCGCGAGAACATCCTGGCCAACGTGAAAGTGCCGGCGCGGCTGCATTTCGGTACCATGGGTCTGGCGCCGTCGGAGGAGGATTTCGTGTCGTCGATCCCGCCGAGCTACACCGGCGGCAATATCGACGACTGGCGCGTCGGCAAGGGCGCCACGATGTTCTATCCCGTGGCAGTGCCGGGCGCGTTCTTCTCGGTGGGCGATCCCCATGCTGCGCAGGGTGACAGCGAACTCGGTGGCACGGCGATCGAAACCTCGCTGACCGGCGATTTCGAATTCATCCTGCACAAACACCGCGACCTCGGCGGCACCAAGCTCGAGGGCCTGACTCATCCGATGCTGGAGACGCCCGACGCCTGGTCGGTCTACGGCTTCACCTTCCCGAACTACCTCGCCGAACTCGGCGCCAATGCGCAATTGGACGTCGCCAACCATTCCAGCCTCGACCGCGCGATGCGCGACGCCTTCCGCAAGCTCAGGCGGTTTTTGATGACCGTGCACAAGCTCAGCGAGGACGAGGCGATCTCGCTGCTGTCGGTGGGCGCCGATTTCGGCGTGACCCAGGTGGTCGACGCCAACTGGGGCGTGCACGGGACAATCAGGAAGAACGTGTTCCGGTGTGATTGAGCGCCCCCACCAAGAGCTGTTACCACCCGCGAAAGCGGGTGGCCCAGTATTCCAGAGCGTCGGTGGCTCATCGAGACGCCCTGGAATACTGGGTCGCCCGGTCAAGCCGGGCGATAACAACGCATGTTGTGGCTGAACGCAGCTGATGATGTGGCTCATGGCACGGCAGTTGCTTCGCTTCGGTGATGAAGGTCGAAGCATGAGCCTGCGCCCGTTCAGCAGCGAATCCTATTCCGAAGGCGATCGCCCGGAGGCCTGGCGCAACGTGTTGCATTCGGTCGGCCTGCAGCCGACCGCGGCCACGACCACCCATCATGGCCACGCCACCGCCGTGCACCGCGCCTTCGAGGGCGTGGCGCTGGCGCGGCTGGCCGCCGGCGCGCAGGCGGTCTCGCCGGTGCCGCACGTCACGGGCGATCACCCGCTGGTGGTCCTGCCGCGCGAGGACGGCGTGGTCCTGAAGACCTCCGGCGGCCATCAGATCGTCGCCGCGGGGCGTCTGCTGCTGCTGCCGCGCAACGGCGACTGGAGCGTCGCCTTCCAGCGCGACATGCGCGCGGTGGTGCTGTCGGTGACGGCGGACACCCTGCACGGCCGTCGCGCCGCCCCGGACATGACGGACGTGCAGGTCGTCGCCCCCGGCGGCTTCAGCGACGTCTTCGCGCAGATGATGGACCGGGCGGCGACGAGCCTCGAAGGCCTGTCCGACGCCGAATGGGCGTCGCTGGCCCAAAGTCTCGCCGATCTCCTGCCGACCCTGTCGCGTCCCTTCATCGAAACGGCGAACGACCTTGGCAGCGGCACCGCCACCCGCGCCGCGACGCTGCACCGGCTGTGCCAGGCCATCGAGCGCCGGCTCGATGATCCCGACCTGACGCCGGCCAAGGTCGCGCTGGCCGAGGGCATCTCCGAGCGCTACCTGCAGAAATTGTTCGAAGGCACCGGCAGCAGCTTTACGCATTATTTGCGCGAGCGGCGCCTGCAGCGCACCTCCGCCGACCTGTCGAACCCCGCCGAAGCGCATCACTCGATTTCCGAGATCGCCTTTCGCGCCGGCTTCAATGACAGCGCCCATTTCAGCCGCGCCTTCCGCCATCGCTTCGGCGTCTCGCCGCGCGAATTCCGCCAGCACGAAACCGAGCGGCAGACCGCATCCGCCGGCGCCGCCGGTCAGCGCGGCTGGCCGCAGCAGGCGCTGGCGCAGCTGCGCAGCCAGCACGCGCCGGCGCGCACTGCGCTGACGTCCAGCCATGCGGATGACTGCCAGGCCACAACGGCGTCACACGGCGCGCGCAACCATCATCATCTCGCCGCCGAAGCCGCCCACGTACATTGGGGCTATTTCAGCCGCTCGCTGCCGCCGCAGATCGAGATCGCCTCCGGCGACATCGTCACCATCGAGACCCTGACCCAGCACGCCTCCGACGACCCCGAACGGATGATCAAGGGCGATGCCGGCGCCGAAAGCGTGTTCCACTGGACCCGCGACGCCAAGAACGTCGATCGCCGCGGCGCCGGCCCGATCGACGCCTCGATCTACGGCCGCGGCGCCGGCGAAGGGTTCGGCGTGCATATCTGCACCGGTCCGGTGGCGGTGAAGGACGCGCAGCCCGGCGACGTGCTGGAGATCCGCATCATCGACATCGTGCCGCGCACCAGCCGCAATCCGGACTTCGACGGCCGCGTGTTCGGCAGCAGCGTCGCGGCGTGGTGGGGCTATCACTACAAGGAATTCCTCACCGGGCAGGGCACCCGCGAGGCCGTCACCATCTACGAGATCTTCGATCACGACGACGCGCCGCACGCCCGTGCGCTGTATTCCTATCGCTGGGAACCGCAGACCGATCCCTACGGCACCGTGCACACGACGTACGACTATCCGGGCGTGCCCGTCGCGCCGGGCGCGGTGCGGCGCCGCCACGGCGTACTCGACGGCATATCGATCCCGCTGCGCCCGCATTTCGGCGTTATCGCCGTGGCGCCGCGCGAGGCCGACTTCGTGGACTCCGTGCCGCCGTCCTATTTCGGCGGCAACCTCGACAACTGGCGGCTCGGCAAGGGCGCGACGGTGTATCTGCCGGTGTCGGTGTCGGGCGCGCTGCTGTCGGTCGGCGATCCCCATGCCGCGCAGGGCGACGGCGAGCTCGGCGGCACCGCGATCGAATGTTCGATGACCGGCACCTTCGAGGTGATTCTGCACAAGAAGGCCGATCTCGCCGGCGAAGCCTTTGCCGACCTCACTTATCCGCTGATCGAAACCGCCACCGAATGGGTGCTGATGGGCTTCAGCCACCCGAACTATCTCGCCGAATTCGGCGCCAAGGGCCAGAGCGAGGTCTATGCCACCTCGTCCCTCGACCTCGCGATGAAGGACGCGTTTCGAAAAATGCGGCGCTTCCTGATGAACGTCAAAGGCCTCAGCGAGGACGAGGCGATCGCGCTGATGTCGGTGGCGGTCGATTTCGGCGTGACGCAGGTGGTCGACGGCAACTGGGGCGTCCACGCCATCATCGCCAAGCGCGTGTTCGACCGCGCGCCATCCTCCGACTGATCGGGAGCACCAACATTGCAATTCCACATGATCTCCGGCGGGCCGAAGCCCGTCGCTCCGTTCAGCCACGCCGTGGAGACCGACGGGTTTGTCTTCGTCACCGGCCAGATGCCCGACACCCCGACGACGCCCGGCGTGCTGCCCGACGGCATCGTGGCACAGACCAAAGCGGTGATGGAAAACTTGCGCGTCGTGTTGGCGGGGCTTGAGCTTGACCTCGAACACTTGGTCATGACGCGCATTTATCTCACCGAATTCAAGCGCGACTACGCGGCGATGAACGAGACCTATCGGAGCTATTTTCCACCGGACCGGTTGCCGGCGCGCACCTGTGTTGGCGTTTCCGGGCTTGCCTATGATGCGCTGATCGAGATCGATCTCGTGTGCCGTCGTCCCGCGCTGCGATAGCAACAGTTCGCTCAGGAAGTCGTGACTGCGGAACCGGAACGATGCAGGCAAGCATGGATTGCCATGGTATCGAAACGGAAGGCAATCTCATGAAAATCGCAACCATCGCACTCGCTTCGGCTCTCGCCATGTCGTCGACACTCGCATTCGCGCAGTCCACCAGCGGCGGCGCAGGCGCCGGCAGCGTCGGTGCCTCGACCCCCAGCACCACCACCAGCGGTTCCTCGGGCGGCATGAGCGGTTCAGGCACGACCTCCGCCGGAACTTCGGGCGCCGTTAACAGCAGCGCCAACGGCGCAATGAACCCGTCGGGTTCCTCGGTCGGCGCCGGCACTTCGCCGAGCGGCGCCTCGGTCGGCGCCAGCGGCTCGGGCTCCACCAAGTAACAGTTCTGCGTTCGACAAAAGGCCCCGCGCAAGCGGGGCCTTTTTTGTTTGTGCAGCAAGAGCGGGCGGCGAAGTAAATATGCTCCCTCCCCCCTTGCGGGGGAGGGCCGGGGAGGGGGGGAGCCACAAAGGCACCCGTTGTGGCCACCCCCCTCTCGTCGCTTCGCGCCACCCTCCCTCGCAAGGGGGGAGGGCAGAAAGCACGGCTTCCGTCGAACTATAGTTCCACCCCTAATGCTGCTATCGTTCTAACATTCCCTATTTACCAACAAATCTTGTTCCCCGAAAAACCACAAACATCCCTCGTCCGGAACCGCAACCTTACCCACTCCCCCTTGTTTAATTCACATCAAGAACGACGACAGGAGGTCTCGAGTGAAGAAGATTGCAATTATCATGGCGACGGTCGCAGCAGTTGGCGCAGCGGCAGTGACGGCTCCGGCTCCGGCTGAAGCACGCGGCGGACGTGGCGCTGGCATCGGTCTCGGTATCGCAGCGGGCGCGTTGGCGCTCGGCGCTGCAGGCGCCTATGGCGGCGGCTACGGATACGGCCCGCGCTATGGTTACGGCCCGCGTTACGCCTACGGTCCTCGCTATGGTTACGGCGACGGCTACTATCGCGGTGGACCGCGTTACTATCGGTCGTACGGCTACTACTAAGTCCAGCCGATCAGACCAAAAAAAGCCCGGGGCCTCGCGCCCCGGGTTTTTTCGTTGAATGTGGCGCCCCGCTCAGTGCGGCGGCTGCACGAGGTCATGGATGAAGCCGAGCTTCTGGATCACCACCGGCGACAGCACGAAAGGATAAAGGTCGCGCGTGCCCATGGTCCGGCTGACGCTGTTCATGGCGAACACGAAGGGCAGCCAGGCATTCGAGATCGGCTCGATGGTGTCGGTCTGGTACGGATCGAAATCATAGGTCGCCGACAGCCCGCCAATGGAGTCGAGCCGCGGCTTGACGTCGAGGCCGAACTCGCCGGCCATCTCCAGCGTATCGACGATGTGGAGATAATGCGCCCAGGTCTCCGCGAAATCTTCCCACGGGTGCGATGTCGCATAGGCCGACACGAAATTCTGCTGCCAGTCTACCGGTGCGCCGTTTTTATAGTGCGCCTTCAAGGCTTCCTCGTAATCCATGCTGTCGTCGCCGAACACGGCGCGGCAGGCGTCGAGCTTGCCGCCGTCGCGCACCAGCACGTCCCAGAAATGATGGCCGACCTCATGGCGAAAATGACCGAGGATGGTGCGATAAGGCTCGCCCATCTGCAGCCGCCGCCGCTCGCGCTCGAGATCGTCGGCCTCGGTCAGCGCGATGGTGATGACCCCGTTCTCGTGCCCGGTCATCACCTTCGGCGCATTGTTGCGATCGGCCAGGAAGTTGAAGATCAGCCCGTGCTCAGGATCCTCGGCGCGGGTCTTTAGCGGCAGCTTCCAGCGCAGCAGCGAGTAGAACAGTCGGTGCTTGCCGAATTCCAGCTCGCGCCAGGCGTTGAGCCGCGTGTCGTCGCTGATATCGGGCACCGTGCCGTTATGCCGGCAGGCGGTGCAATACATGTTCGCCGTGCCGTCCTCGACCAGCCAGTTGCAGGCGTCCTGCGCAGCATTGCTGCAGAACATTCGCGGCGCATTGTCGAGGCCGATCGGCTGCCACTTGTTGTCGGGCAAGGACTCCAGCGCAAACATGTCCTCCCGCTCGGGCAGATAGCCGACGCGGTGACCGCAATTGCCGCAGGAGCGGTTTTCGAAATAGATGATGGCGCCACAGGACTGGCATTCGAACAGCTTCACGGGAAAATCTCGCATTGGGGGAGGCCGTGGATGACGCGGTAACCGAGGGCTTTGTTCCGCTGCAGTGCACTTGAGTTGTGCGCAGAGTTTAGGCGGTCGCAGCCCGGCCGGGGTTGCTGGCGGCGCACCGCGCAGTCATTCTGCGCCTCTTTATGAAAGCGACACCCATGGCCGATTTCCAAAATACCCGTCCGCTGATCGCTCCCGACGCCGTCCGGCAGGTCGCGGTGATCGGCTCCGGCACCATCGGCGCCAGCTGGGCCGCGCTTTTTCTGGCGCATGGGTTGGAGGTTACGGTCTACGATCCCAACCCCGCCGCGGAGGCTACGACAAGCGCGCTGATCGGGCAGGCCTGGCAGGGGCTGGTCGGGCTCGGTATCACGGCGCAGACAACGCCGCGGCTGTGGCGCTTCACCACCGACCTGCGCGATGCCGCGTCGAACGCAGATTTCGTGCAGGAAAGCGGGCCGGAACGCGCCGACGTCAAGCGCACGCTCTATGCCGAATTGGAAGCCAGCCTGCGCAACCATGTCATCGTCGCCTCCAGCACCTCCGGACTGGTGATGAGCGATCTGCAGCACGGCCTGCGCCATCCTGGCCGCTTTGCCGTGGGGCATCCATTCAACCCGCCGCATCTCATTCCGCTGGTGGAGATCGTCGCCGGCAGCCAAACCGATCTCGCAGTGCCGGCCTGGCTCGACGCCTTTTATCGCCGCGTCGGCAAGGCGCCGATCCGGCTCAACAAGGAAGTCCCCGGCCATCTCGCCAACCGTCTGCAGGCGGCGCTCTGGCGGGAGGCCGTGCATGCGGTGGCCAGCGGGCTCGCCAGTGTCGAGGATGTCGATACGGCGATCGCGCAAGGCCCCGGCCTGCGCTGGGCGGTGATGGGGCCGCACATGATCTTTCATCTCGCCGGCGGCGACGGCGGGCTGCAGCATTTCATCGACCATATCGGTCCGGCGATGGAAGACTGGTGGCGCGATCTCGGCGCGCCGCATCTCGACCCCAACGTCAGCGCCACCCTGGTTGCGGGAGTCACTGACGAAGCCCGCGGACGCGCCCGCGCCGATCTCGTGCAGCAGCGCGACGCCGCGCTGATTGCCCTGATCCGGCAGTTGCAGCCGAAGCTCTAAAGCAGCGTCAGTGCGAACGAGCGCAGCACGCGGAAGCGCGATGTCGCATCGTCCTGCTTGAACAGCGCGATGCGATCGATCGGCAACGTGGCCAGATCGAGCGCGGCAAAGCGCTTTTGCAGCCGCGCGGCCACGTCGTCCTGCCGCGCGGCCGGCAACCGGCCGGTCAGCGTCATGTGAAAGCGGAAGTCGGCGCCGATATAGGGGTAGCCGAAGCGGTCGAGCTGCTCGACCTGGCGGGCCGTGAGGGTCTCGGGTTTCCGCCGGGCCCGATCCTCCGGCGTCATCGGCGCGCGAAACCCGTCGAACATCTCGACGCAATCCTGCGCCAGCGTGTTCAGCGGCGCGCAGGGTTTTGTCGGGACCACGGCCGTGAAGCCGCTGATGGCGCGCACCCCGGGCCTGATCACCGGAATGGTGCGCGGGGTGTTGGCGAACAGCTTGCAGATCCCCAGCAGGTCGGCCTCGCTGCGCCCCTCCGCCAGCGGGAACGGCGCCTTCAGCGTGCCGTGGAAGCCATATTTGCGGGGATCGGCGGTCAGCGCCGGCCAGTCCGGCATCTCCGCCAGCACGTCGGCCGGGAACGGCGTGTCGGCGCCGTCGGCTGCGTCATAGCCCAAAAGTTCGGCACCGAACCGGGCGAGCGGGCTCGCAGCGGTCGGCGCGTAATAGATTGCATAGCGGGGGAAAGCAGTCATGACCGCACCATAGAGCCGCGCTAGGCGGCTGCAATGGCCTGGCGCGGCACCGTCAGGCCCGGATGCAACCGCCCGGCATCGGCGAGATGCACCAGCCGGCCATTGGCGATCACCGCCTTGATGCGCGGGCGCAGCGCCACGCTGTCATCCACCAGAACGATGTCGGCGCGCCGGCCGGCGGCGAGCTCGCCGCGGTCGGCAAGCCCGGCGGCGCGGGCTGGCGCCGACGAGATCAGTGCCCATGCATCGGGCAGCGGCAAAATGCGGTCGTTCACCAGGCGGAAGGCCGCGAGCAATTGCGCGGGATAGTAGTAGTCCGAGGCGAGGATCGAGCACAGGCCCTTGGCGATCATGTCCGATGCCCGGGTCCAGCCGGTATGGCTGCCGCCGCGCACCACATTGGGCGCGCCGAACACGATGAAGTCGCCCGCCGCCGCGGCGGCCATCGCCGTCTCCTCGTTGATGGGAAATTCGGCAATGTTGACGCCGAGGTCGCGAAATACCGTCCGCATGGCCGGCGTCATGTCGTCATGGGACAGCGTCGGCACCCCCGCCGCATTGGCAGCCTGCGCGAGCCGCGCGATCGACGCCGGCACGGCATCGGCACGCGACATCACGCGCTCCACCAGCTGATCGAACTCGGCGCTCGACAGCCCGCTGCGCTCGACCATGCGGGCGCGCTTCGCCGGCTTGGTGATGCCGGTGAGGTCCATGTGGTCGTTGAAGGCGAGAAGGTCGATGCGGCCGTCGGCGAGCCACCTGGTGATCTCGGCCTCGGCGTCGAGAGTGTAGGTCTCCTGGCGCAGATGGAAGCGCGTGTCCGCGGCGAGCTGCGGCCGCAGCGTCTCGATGGCGCCGAGCAGGTGCCGGGCATTCTCGGCGCCGCGCAGGCCGGGCTCCCACGACCAGGTGGTGCCGTGAAACACCGTGGTGATGCCGTTGGCGACGGCCTGCTTGTCGCTGTCGATTAGCGCCACATCCACCGGGAAATCG
This sequence comes from Tardiphaga sp., assembly GCA_040512975.1. Classification (GTDB taxonomy): domain Bacteria; phylum Pseudomonadota; class Alphaproteobacteria; order Rhizobiales; family Xanthobacteraceae; genus Tardiphaga. Next base: position 9,980 of record JBEVEC010000036.1, read on the forward strand.
ACGCCGGGACGCGGCATCAATTGCCGCTCGAAGGCGTCGCCATGCAGATCGATGATGCCCGGCAGCACCAGCAGGTCGCGGGCGTCGAGCCCGATGCCGTGATGGCGCTCGCCGCCGACCGCTGCGATGCGTCCGTCTTCGACCTGCAGCGAGGTCTCGACGAGGTCGCCGTCCAGCAGCGTGCGGCCGCCCGTGATGAAAAGATCCGTCATGCTCATGCCATCTGCTGCTGGGGCGCCGTTGCGCGATATTTAGCGAGGAAATCCTCGACGGGCAATTTGCGGAAATCGGGCAGGGCCATGCGCAGCGCGTCGTGGTCCCAGTCCCACCATGCGAGGTCGGTGAGCCCGCGTTCCGCGGCTTCCGAGAAGCGCCGGCGGATCACCCGCGCCGGATTGCCGGCGACGATCGTATAGGGCGCCACGTCCTTGGTGACGATGGCGCCGGCGGCGATCACCGCGCCGGTGCCGATCTGGCGGCCGGGCAGCACCACGGCGCCGTGGCCGATCCAGACGTCATGGCCGATGGTGACGTGATGGTCGCGGCGCCAGGCGAAGAACTCGGCGTCGTCGCTCTCGCCGGGAAAATATGCGCTGGCGCGGTAGGTGAAATGCGCCTGCGTGGCGCGGTGCATCGGATGGTTGCCGGGATTGATGCGCGTCATCGCCGCGATCGAGCAGAATTTGCCGATGGTGGTGTAGGTGATCTGGGCGTCGTTCACCACATAGGAGTAGTCCCCCATGGCGACCTCCTGCAGCATCGTGCGCGCGCCGACTTCGGTATAGGCGCCGAGCTGGGTGTCGACGAGTTTGGCACTCGGATCGACGAAGGGCGTGAGCGACAGTTGTTTTCCGGCCATGTGATATCCGTACGATGCGATCGATATTGGCGCGGACACTGATCGTAGGTCCGGCGCGCGGCATCTCTTCGATCGGTTTCGTGACGAGGTCGTGACATCTGCATGACTTTCAACGGCGCGATCGCGCATTGAGGATAACCCGCGCGCGCAGGACCTGTGTCACATGCCTGTTAAATGCGGGCGATACCGGTGCGCTGTTGATTGTCACTGGAGTGCCTCATGCTGGTTGTGGATCGTCTGACGTGCCGTTTCGGCGCCAAGGCCGCCGTCGATAACGCGTCGTTCGCGATCGCGCCGGGCGGTTTTGTCGGCGTCATCGGCCGGTCCGGTGCCGGCAAGTCGACTTTGCTGCGCATGATCAACCGCCTCGCCGAGCCGACCTCCGGCCGCATCGCGTTCGGCGACACCGACGTCACCGCGCTGAAGGGCCGCGAGCTGCGCCAATGGCGCGCGCGTTCGGCGATGATCTTCCAGCAGTTCAACCTGGTCGGCCGTCTCGACGTACTGACCAACGTGCTGATGGGCCGCCTCGCCGAGATGCCGCAATGGCGTTCGCTCACGCAGATGTGGCCCGAGCACGACCGCGCGCTGGCGATGTCGGCGCTGGAGCAGTTCGACATGGCGCAATATGCCGCGCAGCGCGCCGATCAGCTGTCCGGTGGCCAGCAGCAGCGCGTGGCGATCGCCCGCGCCCTGGTGCAGCAGCCCGACATCATTCTGGCCGACGAGCCGATCGCCTCGCTGGATCCGCGCAACACCCGCATCGTCATGGACGCGCTGCTGCGCATCAACAAGCATTTCGGCATCACCGTGATGTGCAACCTGCATTCGCTCGATCTGGCGCGGACCTATTGCGACCGCCTGATCGGCATGTCGGCCGGCCGCGTCGTGTTCGACGGCGCGCCCGCCGAGCTCACCGAACACATCGCCCGCGAGCTCTACGATCTCGAAGCGGACGAGGTCATGGGATCGGTGCCGGCGGCTGCCGTCACGCGGGCGCCTGCCTATGCCAGTGCTGCGGTCGCCTGAAGCCTTGCCAACAACATTATCGTTCACTCCGAGCACCAAACAGGGATTGTCATGATCAACCGCCGCTCCATTCTGCTCAGCGCTGCCGCGCTGGCCTTCACCGCCACCTCGGCCTTTGCCCAGGACTACAAGGCCAAGTATCCGGAGCTCACCTTCGCCATCATCCCGGCCGAGAACGCCTCCGGCGTCACCGAGCGCTGGGCGCCGTTCGTGTCCTATCTGTCGAAAGAACTCGGCGTGAAGGTCAACCTGCGCATCGCCAACGACTACGCCGCGGTGATCGAAGGCCAGCGCTCGGGCAACATCCAGATTGCCAGCTACGGCTCGGCCTCGTTCGCGCGCGCCCGCCTGACCGGCGTCAAGACCGATGCCTTCGCCAATGACATCAATCTCGACGGCTCCACCGGCTATTACTCGGTGCTGTTCGTGAAAGCGTCGAGCCCGTACAAGACCGTCGACAGCCTGAAGGGCAAGAACCTCGGCCTGGTCGACCCGAACTCGACCTCCGGCAACAACGTGCCGCGCTTCGAACTCGACAAGATGGGCATCCCCGATGCCGACGCCTATTTCGGCAAGGTCGTGTTCGCCGGCAGCCATGAAAACGCATTGCTCGCGCTGGCCCAGGGCACCGTCGACGTCGCCGCCAACCAGTGGACCAACGACAACGATTCGACGCTGCAGCAGATGCTGACCAAAGGCATGCTGAAGAACGCTGACGGCACCGCCATGAAGAAGGATGACTTCCGCATCATCCACACCTCGGCCCCCATCATCAACGGCCCCTACGCCTACAATTCCGACCTGCCGGAAGACCTCAAGGTCGCCATCCGCAAGGCCTTCGAGGAAGCCCCCACAAAGGACCACGCCGCCTTCGAGAAACTCTCCGACGGCCAGAAGAAAGGCTTCCACGCCGCGACCACCAAGGACTGGGACGCGACCATCGACCTGATCAAGTTCGTCGACGCCCTCCGCAAGAAAAAGGCGTCGTAAAGCAACAACGGAAGCGCCGGTTGCCAC
>JBEVEC010000012.1:0-23571 GCA_040512975.1 Tardiphaga sp.
TCAGCTGATCATCAGAACGGATGCGCCGCGCCGCGGCGTTCGCTGGCCATCAGCTCTTCGTTCTCGGCGAGCAAAATCCACGACTTCGCGAGGTCGAGGAGCGAGCGAACTTCCTTGGCGTCACTCGCCATGCTTGCGCGCTGGCCCAGTGCGGAAGCCGTTTGGCGATAGGACAGGGACACGGGCGTGAAGGTCGAGATCTCACCTTCATCGAAACGGTGTAGTTGGCCCATAGTCCGTAGTCCTCGCTCTGCGAGAGGGGGAGTTAGCAGGTGCGGTCGTTCATTCGGTTAAAAAAATAGTGAAAAAGCGGCAGACGACGACAGGCGTATGACATTTGTCTTCAGGCGTCGCCAGCAAGTATATCAAGTTGCATTTTGCCGCTGTACCAGTGGAAAAACGGCAACGGCGCATTGTGTTGTAGTGGACCGGTCAGCAGGCGTTGCTGCAACTGGTTCAGAACGTTCTTCGTCATGGCGTGGGCATCGGCCAGATGCGGCGAGCCGAGCTCTACCCAGACAAGTTCGACGAGCTCCGCATCCGCGTGTACGACGCCCTCGATGCGATGCGCGATTGCAGAAGCGTCGGCGGTAAAGAAGCGGGTGTCGAATCGCTTGATACGTCCGGGCGGCGTGATTGCGCGGGCGATCAGGAATAGGCCGGACGGATCCGGCAGCAGGCCGGCATCGCTGAAGGCCTGCCAGGCGCCAGGCAGCGGCTTGACGCCGTCGACCTTGCGTCCGAGGCAAAGCCCGGTTTCCTCACAGGCTTCGCGGATCGCGGCAACGGCCAGCGACCGCGCGCGCGACGGCGGCGTCCGCGGACTACCTTTGGCAAGATTGGCTTCCAGCTCGGCCGGCAATGGCGCCGCGATCGGGATCTTGTTGTCGGTCTTGTCGACGCTGCCGCCGGGAAACACGAATTTGCCGGGCATGAAGACGACATTGGCGTGGCGCTTGCCGACGAGCACTTTCGGCACAGGACCAGAACGGTCGACCAGCATCAAGGTTGCCGCGTCGCGCGGGCGCTTATAGGGATGGTGATCGGCTTCCCTGCCTGTTTCGACCGTCTCGCTCACTGCCGTCTCTCCTGAACTGTTCTTATTGTTCGAGCCGGCGGACCTGTATCAGTCGGCGGAGCCGTCGCCAAATCCATGCATGCGGAACGCCCACTGCAATCCCACCACGGCACCTTTGACCGGTTGCAGCAAGGCGAGCGATGCAATCAGGGTGACCGGAAGATAGATCGATAGTTGCAGCCATACCGGCGGTGAATAGTCGGTCTCGATCCACAGGATGATCGGCACCAACAGGTGCCCGACGATGACGATCACCAGATACGCAGGCAAATCGTCGGCGCGGTGCGCTGAAAAATCCTGTCCGCAGTGCGCACAGTGATCGTCGACCTTGAGGAAGGCGCGAAACAGCTTGCCCTGTCCGCAGTTCGGGCAGCGGCCGCTAAAGCCGCGCTTCATCGCCGTCCACACATTGCGCTTGGCGGCGGGATCGACATCGGCCGTCCACGTCGACGGCGTATAGGTCTCTTGAAGCGGGTCGGTCATCACGACTATCCCTTCTTTGGCTTGCCGACTTTCAACTTCTCGGCTTTGGCGGCCTGCCGGGCATTGCGGCCCGGGCGGGCCTTCTTGGTCGATGCCTTGGTCTTTTTCTCGAATTTGGGTTTAGCGCCCGCTGGATGCGAGCGTCCTGCGCCGTCGCTGTCACGCCGTCGGCTTCGTGGCGCGACATTGCCCTCGGACAGGAGTTCAAACCGCAAGGCGCCTGCGACAGGGGCCGCTTCCACCAGCCGGACCTCGACCACGTCACCTAGCCGATGCATCGCGCCGCTGCGCGATCCGACCAGCGCATGGCGGGCCTCGTCGTAGTTGAAATATTCGGTGCCCAGCGTCCGGATCGGGATCAGGCCGTCGGCGCCGGTGTCGCTCAACTTCACGAACAGTCCGGCCCGCGTGACGCCGGAGATGCGGCCCTGGAATCGCGCGCCGATCTTGTCAGCGAGAAAATGCGCGATCAGCCGATCGGCTGTCTCGCGCTCGGCCTTCATGGCGCGCCGCTCGGTGGCGGAAATCTGCGCGGCGACTTCACTCAGCGTCTCGACCGTCTCGGTCTCAGGCAGCGCGCCTTCGCCGAGACCGAGCGCGCGGATCAGCGCACGATGCACGATAAGGTCTGCGTATCGCCTGATAGGTGAAGTGAAGTGCGCGTAGCGGCGCAGGTTCAGACCGAAGTGGCCGTAGTTCTCGGCGGCGTATTCCGCCTGGGCTTGCGAGCGCAACACCACTTCATTCACCAACGGCTCGGAATCGTGACCCTTCACCTGCGACAGCACGCGGTTGAACACCGAGGGCCGCAGCGCACCCGCTTTGGCGAATGGCATGTCGAGGGTCTTGAGGAATTCCTGCAGGTTATGAACCTTCTCCACGGAAGGCTCGTCGTGCACCCGGTAGATAAGCGGCAGGCCCTTCTTTTCAAGCATTTCGGCCGCGGCGACGTTGGCCAGGATCATGAACTCTTCGATGAGCTTGTGCGCATCGAGCCGCTGCGGCACCACCACGCGATCGACGGTGCCGTCCTTCTTGAGCAGGATTTTTCGCTCGGGGATGTCGAGGTCGAGCGGATCGCGCTCATCGCGCGCCTTTTTCACCAGCGCATAGGCGGCGTAGAGCGGCTGCAGGATCGGCGCGAGCAGGGGGCCGGTGGTGTCGTCGGGATGGCCGTCGATCGCCGCCTGCGCCTGGGCGTAGTTCAGCTTCGCCGCCGAGCGCATCAGGATGCGATGGAAGGAGTGCGACTTCTTGCGGCCGTCGGGACCGATGACCATCCGCACCGCGAGCGCGCCGCGCGGCTCGCCGGGCACCAGCGAACACAGGTCGTTGGAGATCCGCTCCGGCAGCATCGGCACGACGCGGTCGGGGAAGTACACCGAATTGCCGCGGGTCAGCGCGTCGCGATCCAGCGCCGAGCCCGGCCGCACGTAGAAGGCTACGTCGGCGATCGCTACGGTGACGATCATGCCGCCGGTGTTTTTCGGATCGTCGTCGAGCTGCGCATAAACCGCGTCGTCATGATCCTTGGCGTCCGGCGGATCGATCGTGACCAGCGGCACCTCGCGCCAGTCCTCGCGGCCTTGCAGCGTCGCCGGCTTCGCCGCTTCAGCTTCCTTCAGCGCGTCGCGTGAAAACGCCTGCGGGATGTCGTGGGAGTGGATCGCGATCAGGCTGATCGTCTTTTCGGTCGCCAGCGAGCCGAGCCGCTCCTTCACCTTGCCGGAGCCGAGGCCATAGCCGCGGGTGCGGATCAGGTCGACGCTGATGAGGTCGCCGTCCTCGGCGCCACCCGCGTCGGATGCCGCGATGTTGAGTTCGCGCCCGGCCTGCTTCTTGTCGACCGGGATCATGCGGCCGCCGCCATTGGGCAGCGCGCGGTAGATGCCGAGCAGGCGCGTCGCACGGGCCTGGTCGAGCACGCGCACGATGCGGGCGCTGTAGCCTCGGGCCGCATCCTGGCCCTCGTCTTCGGCGTCCAGCTTCTCGATGCGGACAAGCGCGCGGTCTCCGACGCCGGCGGCGGTGCCGGGCAGGGGCCGGCGCGGGGTGTGGATGCGGATTTTTGGCGGTACGCCGTCGGCTTCGTCCCATTCGACGGGCGTGGCGATCAGCTCGCCGTCGGCGTCGCGGGTGATGATGTCGACCAGCACGGTGGGCGGCAGGGCCGCCGGCTCGCGGACCTCTCGGCCCTTCTTGGCGATGGCTCCCTCATCGGCGAGTTCGCGCAGCATGCGCTTGAGCTCGACGCGGGCGGCGTTCTTCAGGCCGAATTCCCTGGCGATCTCGCGGGTGCCGATCTTGCCGGGATAGGCGCGAATGAACGCGACGATCGCATCCCGGGTTGGAAAGCCATTGTCGCGTTTCTTGCTCACAACTATCCGTTCTTGCCCGCGCTTTTCTTCGCGGCAGTTTTCACGGCCTTCTTGGCCACTGTCTTCTTCGCCGTCACCGGCTTGCGGGCCTTGGAGGCGGCGGCAGTTTCAGCCTTCGGCTTGGCGGCGGCTTTCTTGGCCACAGCCTTCTTGGCGACCGCCTTGTCGACTGCGTCCGTCTTCTTGGCGGCCGACTTCTTCGCCGGTGCCTTCTTGGCGCCGCGCTTCGGCTTGGGGCCACCGCCCTTGGCGGCGCGCTCGTCGATCAGCGCGATGGCCTCAGCCAAGGTGATGGTCTCTTGGGTCTTGTCGCTCGGGATCGTGGCATTGACGCCGCCCGCGGTGACATAGGCGCCGTAGCGGCCGCCTTTGACCGCGACGGCGCCGAGCGCCGGATGCTCGCCGAGCGGCTTGCCGGGATCGGCGCCGAAGCGGCGGCCGGACGGGCCCTTGGCGATCTTCTCGGCGATCAGCGTGACTGCGCGGTTGAGGCCGATGTCGAACACCTCGTCGCCGGCCTCGAGGCTGGCATAGGTCTTCTCATGCTTGACGAACGGCCCGAAGCGGCCGAGGCCCGCGGTGATCGGCTCGCCGGTCTCCGGATGCTTGCCGATCTCGCGCGGCAGCGACAGCAATTTCAGCGCAAGGTCGAGGTCGATATCGCTGGGCGACGTATTGTTGGGGATGCCGGCGCGTTTCGGCTTTTCGCCCTCGGCATAATCCTTGGGATCGCCGAGCTGCAGATACGGCCCGAACCGTCCTGCCTTGACGGCCACTTCGAGGCCCGACTTGGGATCGGGGCCGAGCGCACGGTCGGCCGTCGCGGCCGAATCCGCCGCGAGCGGACGTGTGTAGCGGCATTCCGGATAGTTGGTGCAGCCGACGAAGGCGCCGAACTTGCCGGCTTTGAGGTTGAGCCGGCCGGTGCCGCAGGTCGGGCACTGGCGGGGATCGCCGCCGTCCTCGCGCGGGGCATAGATGTGCGGCCCGAGCATGTCGTCGAGGGCGTCCAGCACCTGCGCCACGCGCAGGTCCTTGATCTCGTTGACGGCGCCGATGAAGTCGACCCAGAAATCCTTCAGCACCTGCTGCCAGGAGATCTCGTTGTTGGAGATGCGGTCGAGGTTTTCTTCCAGCGCCGCGGTGAAGTCGTACTCCACATATTTGGCGAAGAAGTTCTCCAGGAACGCGACCACGACGCGGCCCTTGTCCTCGCCGTAGAGCCGCTTCTTCTCGAGGCGCACATAGCCGCGCGCCTTCAGCACGTCCAGGATCGACGCATAGGTCGAGGGCCGGCCGATGCCGAGCTCTTCCATCCGCTTGACCAGGGATGCTTCCGAGAAGCGCGGCGGCGGCTCCGTGAAATGCTGGGTGACGGCGAGGTTCTGTTTCTTCAGCGCCTCGCCCTCGCTCATGGCGGGCAGGCGGCGCGAATCCTCGTCGTCGGCGTCGTCGTCCTTGCCTTCCTGGTACACCGCGAGGAAGCCGTCGAACTTCACCACCTGGCCGGTGGCGCGCAATTCCAGCACGCGCGACCCCGCCTTGGCGGCGATGTCGACGGTGGTGCGCTCCATCTCGGCGGACTCCATCTGGCTGGCGATGGTGCGCATCCAGATCAGTTCATAGAGCCTGAACTGGTCGGTATCGAGCCGCGCCTTGAGGCCGCTGGGGCGGCGCGACATATCCGTCGGACGGATCGCCTCATGCGCTTCCTGGGCGTTCTTGGCCTTGCTGGTGTATTGGCGGGCGGTGTCCGGCACGTATTGCTTGCCGTAGTCCTCGCCGATCACCGAGCGCGCCTGGGTGATCGCCGACCCATCGATCTGCACGCCGTCGGTTCGCATATAGGTAATGAGGCCGGTGGTCTCGCCGCCGATGTCGATGCCTTCATACAACCGCTGCGCAATGCGCATGGTGTGCGCCGGCGCAAAACCGAGCTTGCGGCTGGCTTCCTGCTGCAGCGTCGACGTGGTGAACGGCGCCTGCGGATTGCGCCGCGCGGGCTTGGCGTCCACCGTGGAGACGGTGAAGGAGGCGGCCTCGATGGCCTTCTTGAAGTCCTCGGCCTCGGCGCCGGTGCCGATGTCGAGGCGCTGGATCTTCTTGCCGTCGGCGCCGATCAGGCGGGCATCAAAGCTGTCGCCGCGCGGCGTCGTCAGCGTGGTCACCAGCGACCAGTATTCACGAGGCACAAAACTTTCGATTTCCTGCTCGCGGTCGCACACCAGGCGCAGCGCCACCGACTGCACGCGGCCGGCCGAGCGGGCGCCGGGCAGTTTTCGCCATAGCACCGGCGAGAGCGTGAAGCCGACCAGATAGTCCAACGCGCGGCGCGCCATATAGGCGTCGACCAGCGCGCCGTCGATCTGGCGCGGGTTCTTCATCGCGTCGGTGACGGCCTGCTTGGTGATGGCATTGAACACCACGCGCTCGATCTTCTGATCCTTCAGCGCGCGTTTCTGCTTCAGCACCTCCAGAACGTGCCACGAGATCGCCTCGCCCTCGCGATCAGGGTCGGTCGCCAGGATCAGCTTGTCGGCACCCTTCAGCGCCTTGGCGATGTCATTGAGCCGGCTGTTGGCCTTGGGATCGATCTCCCAGATCATCTGGAAATTGGCGTCGGGATCGACCGAGCCGTTCTTGGCCGGCAGGTCGCGCACATGGCCGAACGACGCCAGGACCTCATAGTCCTTGCCCAGATACTTGTTGATCGTCTTGGCCTTGGAAGGCGACTCGACAATGACGAGATTCATGTGATTCCAGATGCTTACAGGAGGAACCGGGTCTGTTTTCGCGAGAGTCGCGCCAGCAGGTTCGCGGCGAACATGGGTGCGAAGGGGTCCGCTGTCAAATCGCGGCTGGCTAACGGCTGATCAACAGGGTGTGCCAATCATTACCAAAGGTTGTAAAATACAACCTTTGAGGGTATCTCTTTCCGAACAGTAATGTCGGATGGTGGCATCGTGGCGTGCATTCGACTTGGGAATTACCCATGACCCCGATGGCTCAGGACCCACCACGCGACGGCGGACCCGACGAGGCCGCACATTATATAAGGGGCTCGGTTCTGGAGTTGTCGCGCATGGCGCGGCGACATGGCCACGATCTTCTCGCCTACCTCCTCGACATGGCGCATCTCGAGGCCGAAGAGATCTTGCGCATGCGCGCGCCGCGCAAGCCGTCAGGCCGTTGAGGGTTCCAGCCTGGTATCGCCGTAGCGCAACAGGGTGCCGTCCGCGGCACGGAGCTCGAGTTTCTTGATCGGCTTGCCCGATTTGCTGTCCACCATGATGGTGGTGGGCTCACCGGGACGAAACGCATAGGTTTCGCCCCATTGCCGCAGCGCCACCATGATCGGGAGCACCGCGCGGCCTTTCTCGGTCAGCACATAGTCCTGATAGGCACTGCCATCTGACGCAGGTGTCAGGCTGAGGATGCCATCCACCACCAATGCCTTCAGCCGCGCCGAGAGAATGTTCTTGGCGAGGCCGAGGCTCTTCTGAAATTCGCCGAAACGCCGCGCACCCAACATGGCGTTGCGGATGATCAGCATGCTCCAGCAATCGCCGATCACGTCCATCGACCGCGCCACCGGGCAGGGCGATGTTTTCAGACTATTTCGCTTGGCCATCGAGCGCCTCCGGCTGCCAATCAAAAAATCCAACGTCTGGCTGCGTGCGTGGTTGCAATATGAAACCGCCAGATCTAAATGGCAAGATGGTTTCAAATAGCAACCAGTGACCATTTGGAGATCATTATGCGTTTGGCAAACAAGACGGCCCTGATCACGGGCGGCAATAGCGGGATCGGGCTGGAAACGGCGCGGGTCTTCGTGGCGGAAGGCGCACAGGTCGCGATCACCGGGCGGGATCAGGCGAAACTCGACGCTGCGGTTGCGGAATTGGGCCCGAATGCGATCGGCATCAGGGCTGACGCCACGGATGTGGCGGCCTTGCAGGGCGCAGTCGAGCAGGTGGTAAAGGCGTTCGGGAAGATCGACATCCTGTTCGCCAATGCCGGCGTAGCGGGCGCGTCGCCGCTCGGCGGGACCGAACTGGCGGCGTTCGAGAAGGTGATCAGCATCAACCTGACCTCAGTGTTCTTCACGGTGCAGACGGCGGTGCCGCACCTCAACGACAATGCCTCGATCATTCTCAACGGCTCGGTGATGAGCATCCTCGGCATGCCGGGCACCTCGGCCTATGCCGCCAGCAAGGCTGGTGTGCGTGCCATGGCCCGCGTCATGGCCTCCGAATTGTCGCCGCGCGGCATTCGCGTCAACGTGGTGTCGCCCGGTGCGATCCGGACGCCGATCTGGGCGACGCGCGCGCCAACGCCAGAGGCATTCGACGCGCTGGAGAAGAGCATCGCCCGCGCCACGCCGCTCGAACGGATCGGTGAACCCGAACATATTGCAAAGACCGTGCTGTTCCTCGCTTCCGACGACGCGGCGCATGTCCAGGGACAGGAGCTGTTCGTCGATGGCGGCGCCACCGCTTCGCCCTCCGGCGCGCCGATCTATCGGGGCTGACATCCCGGAATGCCTCGTCGGTGCAAACCGACGAGGCATCGATCGGAAAATGAGCGCGCAAAATCCGTCAGGCCGCGCGCAGATCCGTCGCGGCCTGCAGGGCCGCGGATATGGCTTTCTCGCGCTGCTCCGGCCCGGCCCCGATGCCATCGGCGGCGATGATCTCCAGATCGGTGACGCCGATGAAGCCGAACACCCCGCGCAGGTAGGTTTCGGTATGCTCATAGACGGCCGCGGGTGCGCCAGTGCCGTAGAAGTTGCCGCGCGACACCGCGATGATCACACGTTTGCCGCCGGCCAGGCCTTCGACACCCGCCGCGCTGTACTGGAACGTCTTGCCCCGCACTGCGATGCGGTCGATCCAGGCCTTCAGCTGGCTCGGGACCGAGAAGTTGTACATGGGGGCGCCGATCACGACGATGTCCGCAGCCAAAAACTCCTCGAGCACCGCTGTGCCCTCGGTGAGATCGGCCTGGATCGCGGCATCGGCCGGGGCGCCCAGGGCTGCGGCGAGATGGGGGCCTGACAGGTGGGTCAGCGGCGCGGTGGCGACGTCACGATAGATGACGTCGAGGCCGGGGCTGACCTCGCGCAGGTGGTCAACAATTGCCGCGGTGACCTGCCGGCTCACGGAGTTCGGCCCGAGCACGCTGGAATCGATGTGAAGCAGTTTCATAGGAATGGCCTCTGGTATGGGTTTGTAACCAGAGCTAAATGAGTGACTGCCAAAAACCGCACAAGAAGGCACTAATTTGAAACCCGAGCACAAAAAGGTGCCTGTCCTGCCGTCGCCGCCGCCCGGACACGACCATGGCGATTGCCGCGCCGTGGCGTCGGTCCTGGCACGGGTTGGCGATAAATGGAGCGTGCTCGTCATCATGATGCTGGGCGACGGACCGCGCCGCTTCAACGAGCTCAAGCGGATGATCGGCGGCATCTCGCAGCGCATGCTGACGCTGACCCTGCGCGGCCTCGAACGCGACGGCCTGGTCAAGCGCACGATCTTCCCGACTATCCCGCCGCGGGTCGACTACGAGCTCACCGATCTCGGCCGCGGGCTGAGCCACCCGGTGATGAAGCTCGGCGAATGGGCAAAGCATCACCTGGTGGAGATCGATACGGCGCGCAGGGCTTTCGACGGCCGCAACGCGCCGGACTAGCTGCGGCGGTCCTACAGCATCGATACCAGTCCGCCGCCGTGGCGCTCCAGCCGGCCGGCGAGTTCGAGTTCCAGCAGCACGATCCGCACGGTGGCGACCGGACTGCCCGACAGCCGGATGATGTCGTCGATGCCGACCGGCGAGGGACCGAGCAAAGCGACGATGCGGGCACGCTCGCTGCTGTCGGGCTCGTCGAACGACGTGGTGTGATCGGGCTCGCGGCTCGGCAGTTCAATCGGGCGCTCCATGATTGGGGCGATGGCGTTGAGGATGTCGGCGGCCTCGGTGACCAGGGCGGCGCCCTGCTTGATCAGGTCGTTGGTGCCGGCCGCGCGCGGATCCAGTGGCGAGCCCGGCACCGCGAAGACCTCGCGGCCTTGCTCGGCGGCGATGCGCGCGGTGATCAGCGAGCCGGAGCGATGCGCCGCCTCGATCACCACCACGCCGACCGAAGCCCCCGAGATCAGCCGGTTGCGGCGGGGAAAGTCGCGCGCGCGCGGCACATGGCCGAGCGGCATCTCCGAAATGGCGGCGCCGTGGTCGAGCAGCGCCAGCAGCAGACTGTCGTGCTCGGGCGGATAAATCCGGTCATGACCGCCGGCCAGCACCGCCAAAGTGCCGCCACTGACCGAGGCGCAGTGCGCCGCATGGTCGATGCCGCGCGCGAGGCCGGATGCGATAACAAAGCCTGCGTCGGACAGGTCGCGCGCCAGCCGTTCGGCAAATTTCAGTCCAGCCGCCGAGGCATTGCGCGAGCCGACGATGGCGATCATCGGCCGCATCAGCGCGTCCCCATCGCCGCGGATACCGAGCAGCGGCGGCGCGTCATCAATGCCGGCGAGCCGCGGCGGATAGCCGGCCTCTCCGGGCGCCACCAGCGCGACGCCGATCCGCGCGCTCGCCGCGATCTCACGCCGTGCGTCGTCCTCGCTGCAGATCCGCGACGGCCGCGCGGCGCCGCCGCGCTTGGCCAGTTCGGGCAGTCGCTCCAGCGCCCCTCGCGCGCTGCCGAAATGGTTGACCAGCGATCGAAACGTGCGTGGCCCCACGTTGTCGCTGCGGATCAGCCGCAGCCACTCGACCCGTTGCGCGTCGCTTAAGTGCGGTGATCCCGGAGGTGTGGTCTGCAAGCGCGTCTCCCCGCCGCAGAGCATGAAGCAACTTAAGGATGTGTTCAATTGACATTCGCACTTAAGGTGCGAGAGTAGGGGTGAGCCTGTCGTGCTTGTGTAGTGATGGCAATGCTGTGGGACGTGAATAACTTCCAGCGTATCGGCGCGTCGAGCAACGCTGCGATCGGCCGTGAGTTCGAGGACGCCGCGCAGATTTTCTTCCACTCCGAGGGTGTCGCGCTGGCGCGCAACTTCGTCGTCCCGGTCGGGCACCGGCTGCAGAAGATGAAGCGCTTCGACCTCGGCAGCGCCAGTCCGCGGATCCTGGTCGAGTGCAAGTCCTACACATGGACGGTGTCGGGCAATGCCCCGAGCGCCAAGATCCGCGGCATGAACGAGGCCATGCTCCTGTTCAGCGCCGCGCCGCGCGACTATCGCAAGATCTTGTTCGTGCTCAAGCACCTCCACCCGCTGTCGAAGGTGAGCCTGATTTCGCACTACCTCAAGACCAACGGCCATCTGATCGGCCCGGGCGTCGAGATCTGGGAATTCGATCTGGATGCCAAGCAGGGGGTGCGGGTGTTTTGAGGGGAGCGGCAACATGACGGAGCCGCTCGCTTCACCTCTCCCCGGTGGGGAGCGGTGAAGAAGGCGCTGCCAATAATCCGATAGTATGAGAACTAGCCCTTCGCGCCGATCTTGCCTTCGGTGCCGGCCTGCAGGCGCTTGATGTTTTCACGGTGCATGAACCACAGCAGCAGGGTCATGACCCCGGCCAGGATAGCCAGTTGCGGCGAGGCGTACCACCACAGGAAGATCGGGGTGATGGCGCTGGCGGCCAGCGCCGAGAACGACGAGTAGCGCGAGGTGAAGGCGCAGGCGAGCCAGGCCAGGCAGAACACGATGGCGGCGGGGAAGAACAGGCCGAGCATCACGCCGATATAGACCGCGACGCCCTTGCCGCCCTTGAACTGCAGCCACACCGGAAACAGGTGACCGAGGAACGCGGCGAGGCCTGCGATCATCGCGGCGTAGGGGCCGCCGACGAAGCTGGCGATGACGACGGCGACGGTGCCCTTCAGCGCGTCCAGGATCAGCGTTGCGGCGGCCAGTCCCTTGCGGCCGGTGCGCAGCACATTGGTGGCGCCGATATTGCCGGAGCCGATGGTGCGGATGTCCTGGGTGCCGGCCAACCTGGTGAGCACCAGGCCGAACGGGATCGAGCCGAGCAGATAACCGATCGCAGCAGCGAGGACGTAGGCGTAGATCATCGTGAATGACTCGGTTGGTGACGCGGATCGGCGCGTTTGGCTGGCCGCGCTTACATGTGCTCGTAAACGGTGCGCCCGCCGACGATAGTCCGCGCGACGCGACCGGTAAAGCGCGCCTCGTCGAACGGCGTGTTCTTGCATTGCGACTTCAGGTCGGCAGGATCCAGCACCCAGGGCACGTCGGCGTCGATGACAATAACGTCGGCAACGGCGCCGGGGCGCAAGGTGCCGCCGGGCAGGCCGAGCAATTCGGCCGGCCGCGTCGACATTGCGCGGATCAGTTGCAGGAAATTCAGTTCGCCGTTGTGGATCAGACGCAGGCCGGCGGACAGCATGGTCTCAAGGCCGATCGCGCCGGGGGCGGCTTCGGCAAAGGGCAGCCGCTTGGTCTCGACGTCCTGCGGATTGTGGTCGGACATGATGACGTCGATCAGACCGGACGCCACGGCATCCACCAGCGCGCGGCGGTCGTCCTCGGTGCGCAGCGGCGGCGACAGCTTCAGATAGGAGCGATAGGGGCCGATATCGTTCTCGTTCAGCGTCAGGTGATTGATCGAGGCCGACGCGCTGACGCGCAGCCCGGCATCACGCGCACGCCTGATGATCTCGATCGACTCCGCGCAGGTCAGCGACGCGGCGTGGTAGCGGCCGCCGGTCAGCGCCACCAGCCGCATGTCGCGCTCCAGCATCACCGCCTCGGCGGCATTGGGTATGCCGACCAGGCCGAGCCGCGAGGCGCGTTCGCCTTCGTTCATCGTGCCTTCGCCGACCAGGTCGGGGTCCTCGGTGTAGTGCACGATGAGTGCATCGAAATCGCGTGCATAGGTCAGCGCCCGGCGCATGATCTGGGCGTTGGTAATGCTGTGGGCGGCATCGGTGAAGGCGACGGCGCCTGCGGCCTTGAGCAGGCCGAATTCGGTCATCTCCTGGCCGAGCAGCCCCTTGGTCAGCGCGGCCATCGGATGAATGTTGACGATCGCGGTATCACGCGCACGGCGCAGCACGAAGTCGACGGTGGCGGAGTTGTCGATGGCCGGCGCGGTGTCCGGCTGGCAGATGATGGTCGTGATGCCGCCGGCCGCCGCGGCGCGGCTCGCCGAGGCAAAGGTCTCGCGGTGGCTGGCGCCGGGCTCGCCGACAAAGGCGCGCATGTCGACGAGCCCCGGGGCCACGACGCGGCCGGCGCAATTGACGATGTCGGTGCCTTCCGGCACGCCGGCGGCGCCGATGCCGCGGCGGGCGTCGCGGATCACGCCGTCGGCGATCAATACGTCGCCGATGTCGTCGATGTTGCGCGACGGGTCGATCAGGCGGGCATTGGCGAGCAGGATGGGGCGGCGGTCTGTCAGCATGGCGTCACGCATTTGGCAGGTTGCGCGCGAGCGCTTCGAGCACGGCCATGCGGACCGCCACGCCCATCTCGACCTGTTCGCGGATCAGTGATTGTGCGCCGTCGGCGACGATCGAGTCGATCTCGACGCCGCGGTTCATTGGGCCGGGATGCATCACGAGCGCATCGGGCTTGGCATATGCGAGCTTTTTCTGGTCGAGGCCGAAGTAATGGAAGTACTCCTGCGACGACGGCACGAAGGAGCCGTTCATGCGTTCGCGCTGCAGTCGCAGCATCATCACGATGTCGGCGCCGTCGAGGCCCTCGCGCATGTCGCGCGCAACCTCGACGCCCATGCGCTCGATGCCCGGCGGCAGGAGGGTGGACGGGCCGACGACGCGGACGCGCGCGCCCATGGTGTTGAGCAGGATGATGTTGGAGCGCGCCACCCGCGAGTGCAGCACGTCGCCGCAGATCGCAATGAGGAGGCCCTCGAGCCGGCCCTTGTTGCGGCGGATGGTGAGCGCATCGAGCAGGGCCTGGGTCGGATGCTCGTGCGCGCCGTCACCGGCATTGATCACGGAGCCGTCGACTTTGCGCGCCAGGAGTTCGACCGCACCGGAGGCGTGGTGACGCATCACCAGAATATCCGGATGCATCGCGTTCAGCGTCATCGCGGTGTCGATCAGGGTCTCGCCCTTCTTGATCGAGGACGAGGCCACCGACATGTTCATGACGTCGGCGCCGAGCCGCTTGCCGGCCAGTTCGAACGACGATTGCGTGCGGGTCGAGTTCTCGAAGAACAGATTGATCTGGGTGCGGCCGCGCAGCGAGGAGCGCTTCTTGTCGACCTGGCGGTTCAGCTCGACATATTCCTCGGACAGATCGAGGAGCCCGGTGATATCCGCGGCGGAAAGGCCCTCGATCCCCAGCAGATGCCGGTGTCCGAGGACGAAGCTCGATTTCGTGGCTTGGGTCATTAAAACGAGAGCTATAGGCAGAGATGGAAACCGGGGCAAGCGCGAATGGCGCGGTTCCAGGTTATCCCCCGGGTTGTCGGAGGGCTTGGGTCGTCCCCGCGCAGGCGGGGACCCATAACCCCTGAGGCCGAATTTGAAAGCCAACGACCGCCCCAGGGCAATGCCGCATCGGCACGGCGTATGGGTCCCCGCCTTCGCGGGGACGACGGCTAGGAATGCACATACGTCGGTGAAATCCCCATCGATCCGGCGTAAACAGGATTCGCCCGATTGCCTCTTGCCGGAACTCCCTGATGACCGATGCCACGACCGCGATCCACGCGGTGCTCAACCAGTCGCCTCCGTTCGAGGACGCCGATCTGTTCGCGCTCGACCGCCCGCTGGTGGAGGCGGTCGCTTTCAACGAGGCGTCGGCGGCGTTTACCGAGCACTCCGATTTCGGGCAGGCGTGGGGCTCTGCAGCGATGGCGCAGCGCGCAAGGTTGGCCAACGAGAATACCCCGAAGCTGCGCGCCTTCGATTCCCGCGGCAACCGCCGCGACGAGGTCGAATTCCATCCGGCCTATCACGAATTGATGGCGCAGAGCGTGGCCGCGGGCCTGCACAATTCGACCTGGACCGCGGCGGGTAGGCCTGCGGGCCGTGCCTCCGACGTGATCCGCGCGGCAAAGTTCTACATGGCGGCGCAGGTCGAGGCCGGGCACCTGTGCCCGATCACCATGACGCGCGCCGCCGTCGGCGCGATGGCGTTGCAGCCGGACCTGCTGGCGCAGGTGATGCCGAAGATCGCCAGCCGCGACTACGACGCGCGCTTCGCGCCGTGGACCGCCAAGCGCGGCATGACCATGGGCATGGGCATGACCGAGCGGCAAGGTGGCACCGACGTCCGCAGCAACATGACCCGCGCGGTGCGCGACGGCGACGCGTTTCGCATCACGGGCCACAAATGGTTCATGTCGGCGCCGATGTGCGACGCCTTCCTGGTGCTGGCGCAGAGCGACGACGGCCTCGGCTGTTTCTTCATGCCGCGCTTTCGGCCCGACGGCGCGCTCAATGCGCTGAACTTCCAGCGCCTCAAGGACAAGCTCGGCAACCGCTCCAACGCCTCGTCGGAAGTCGAATTCAACGACGCCTATGCGCTGCGTGTCGGCGAGGACGGCAAGGGCGTCCGCACCATCATCCAGATGGTGCAGCTGACGCGGCAGGACTGCGCCACGGCGTCGGCCGGCCTGATGCGCGCCGGCCTCGTGCATGCGCTGGATCACGCGCGGCATCGCAGCGTGTTCCAGAAGCATCTCGCCGACCAGCCGATGATGCAGAGCGTGCTTGGCGACATGGCGCTGCATGTCGAGGCGGTGACCGCGCTGGTGATGCGGATGTGCCGGGCCTTCGATCTCGCCGCCGAGGTGCCGGTCGAGGCCGCCTGGATGCGGATCATGACGCCGGCGGTGAAATACTGGGTCTGCAAATCGGCGCCGGGCTTTCTTTATGAGGCGATGGAGTGCCTGGGCGGCAACGGCTATGTGGAGGAGGGCGTGCTGGCGCGGCTCTACCGCGAGGCGCCGGTCAACGCGATCTGGGAAGGCTCCGGCAATGTCATGTGCCTCGACGTGCTGCGCGCGCTGACGCGCGACGGCGACGCCGTGACCGCCGTGCTGCAGGATCTGCTCGAGGACACCCGCGGCCTGCCGGGCGCGGCGGATGCCGCCTCCTTCATCATCCGCACCTTGCTGCGGCCCGACAGCGAGCGCGCGGCGCGGCAGGCGGTGGAATTGCTGGCGATGCTGGCCGCCGCGGCAGCGCTCAATCTGGTGCATCCGGCGCACGCGGAGCTGTTTGCCCGCACACGGCTCGACGGCCCGCGCGGCATGATGTTCGGCGCCGCCGAACTGTCCGAGGCGGAAGCGCGCGGCCTGCTCGACCGGGCGCTGCCCCAGCGGGAGCTGCCGCAATGACGGCGCTGGAAACTGTGACGCCCGATACGTTGCCCGCCGCAAAACCGCCGCGCGTCTGGAAGTTCTGGGGGACCACGCTGTGGGGCCTGTTCGCCTTCGGCGCGATGTTCGTCGGACAGCTCACGGTGTTCGGCGTCGAGATCATGCGCAACAGCGGGCCGATCGACCTGGCCGGCCTGATCGTGAAGACCGTCAGTAGCGGGACAGCCGTCGCGCTGTCCGTGATCATGGGCATGCCGGCGGTTTGTCTGGCGCTATGGATCGCCATCCGTGTCGCGCGCAATTCATTTGCCGACTATCTCGCGTTGCGCGGAACCTCGTGGAAGACCGTGGCGCTCGGGACCATTGCGCTGGTCGCTCTGGTCGGGGCCTGGGAGGTAGTGTCCCGGGCGAGCGGGCACAATTCCGCACCTGGCTTCATGCTTGACGTGCTGAAATCGGCGCAAGCCGATGGCACGGTGTGGCTTTTGGTGATCGCGCTCTGCGCCGGCGCGCCGATCACCGAGGAGCTGCTGGCGCGCGGCTTTCTCTACCGCGGCTGGTCGGAGTCAGTGCTGCGCCCGACAGGCGCCATCGTGCTGTCGTCGCTGGTGTGGACCGCGATGCATGCGCAGTATTACGACCCTTTCTTGTTCAGCCAGGTCTTAACCATGGGCCTGCTGTTCGGCTATCTGCGCTACCGCAGTGGTTCACTGTGGCTGACGATCTTCCTGCACGGCCTCAACAATCTGGCCGCGACCGTGCAGACGATGCTGATTGCCAACGGCACGACGAGCTAGCGGATATCCGGCGACCGCAACAACGCCGCGAGCCGGTCCAGCGCGCCCTGCAAGATGAAGATCGCCGCGTGCTGGTCGATCACCTTGGCGCGCTTGGCGCGGCTGACGTCATTGGCGATCAACTCGCGCTCCACCGCCGACGTCGACAGCCGCTCGTCCCAGAAGCCGATCGGCAATTCGGTCAGTTTTGCAAAATTGCGCGCAAAGGCCCGGGTCGACTGCGCGCGCGGGCCCTCGCTGCCGTCCATGTTGATCGGCAGCCCAAGCACGAAACCGCAGACATTGCGCTCGCCGGCCAGCTTCAGCAGCCGCGCGGCGTCGGCCGTGAAGGCCTTGCGCTCGACGGTTTCAATGCCGGTGGCGAGGCGGCGGTCGGGATCGGACACCGCGACGCCGATGGTCTTGGTACCGAGATCGAGGCCGATCAGCGCACCGCGCGCCGGCAGATGGGCGGCGGCATCCACCAATGATAGGATCAGTGCGGTCATCGCCCCGCATAACACCCGGCGGTCAATTTGGACAACGCCCATCGATGGACGCTCTTTCGCTGTTCGGATTGTTTGCGGTGAGCGCGATGCTGGTCTGCTACGCGCTGGAAGCGCGCAGTCCATGGTATGTGCTGGCCTTCGCCGCGGCCTGCGGGCTGGGATCGCTGTACGGATTTCTCCAGGGGGCCTGGCCGTTCGGCCTGGTGGAGGCGATCTGGGCCGGCGTCGCGCTGCGTAAATGGTTCCTCATCTCGCGCGCTGCCGCATAGCTCGCGGGCGCGCGGTTGTGCTAGTTTACCGGCGGCCCGGCAACGATGCGCGCGCCGATCCCCATATTCCGTGAGTACTTCCCATGTGGCCAGACCGCAGACTGATCGACCTGTTCAAGATCGAAGCCCCCATCGTGCAGGCGCCGATGGCCGGCGCCCATGACACGGCGCTGGCGATCGCAGCGGCGGAAGGCGGCGGGCTCGGCTCCTTGCCGTGCGCCATGCTGTCGGCCGACAAGGCCCGCGAGCAGGTCCAGGTGTTCCGCCAGCGTGTTTCGGCGCCGGTCAACCTGAATTTCTTCTGTCACACCGCAGTCGATGCCGATGCCGCGGCGCAGGCGACCTGGAAGAAGCGGCTCGCCCAGTATTATGTCGAACACGGCATCGATCCCGGGGCGCCGGTCACGGCAGCCAACCGGGCGCCGTTCGACGAGGCCATGTGCGCTCTTGTCGAGGAGCTCAGGCCTGAGGTCGTCAGTTTCCACTTCGGCCTGCCGGCCGCTGCACTGCTGAAGCGCGTCAAGGCGGCCGGCTGCATCGTGCTGTCGTCCGCGACCATCGTGCGCGAGGCCGTCTGGCTCGAGCAGAACGGCGCCGACGTCATCATCGCGCAGGGCGCCGATGCCGGCGGCCATCGCGGCATGTTCCTGACCGCTGACGTGGCGACCCAGCCCGGCACGATGTCGCTGCTGCCGCAGGTCGTCGATGCGGTGCGGGTGCCGGTAATCGCCGCCGGGGGCATCGCCGATGGGCGCGGCATCGCGGCGGCCTTTGCGCTCGGCGCCGCCGGCGTGCAGATCGGCACGGCCTATCTGCGCACGCCGGAATCGACGCTCGGCCAAGCGAACCGTGCCGCACTGGCCGAATCGTCGGATGAAGCGACGGTCATCACCAATGTCATGACCGGCCGTCCGGCCCGAGGCGTGATCAACCGGGTGATGCGCGAGGTCGGCCCGCTGTCGGCAGATGCGCCGGCCTTCCCGCATGCGGCGACAGCGCTGGGGCCGCTGAAGGCGGCCGCCGAACGGCAGAGCAAGGTTGATTTCAGCAATTTATGGGCTGGGCAGGCCGTGCATCTTGGCAGTGAGAAACCTGCCGCCGAATTGACACGGGCGCTGGCGGCCGACGCTCTGGGGCGAATGGCCGGTCTGGCCGGCTGATCCCGGGGCTCGCGGTTGCGGCGCGAAAGCTCCGTCTGCTATACGGCGGGCTGAACTCGCCCCGAGGCCCTGCATCAATGTCCGTCGACGCCGCCACCGTTCGCCGCATCGCGCATCTCGCGCGGATCGCGGTCACCGATGCCGAGGTTCCCCATCTGCAGGGCGAGCTGAACGCGATGCTGGCCTTTGTCGAGCAGTTGCAGGAAGTGAATGTTGACGGCGTCGAGCCGATGACGTCGGTGATGCCGATGGAGATGAAGAAGCGCGCCGATGTCGTCAACGACGGCGAGATCGTCGACGCGGTCACGGCAAACGCGCCGGAATCGGAAGACCACTTCTTCCTGGTGCCGAAAGTCGTCGAGTAACCGAGCGGGAGCTCAGACAGGAGCACGTCATGTGCCTGCTTTGCGACGATGAAAAGTCCTATCAGCTCTATATGGACTACCTCGACGAGATGGAGCGTCAGGGCAAGGTGAAGGACGTCGACGCGGCGATGGATGCGATCCTCGACAAGGTCCAGGCGGCTCAGGATGCGGACGACAAGAAACGTCGCGCCAAAATGGACGCGCCCGAAAACGACAAGACGCTCTCGCCCTTCTTTTGCAGCCCGGTCAATAAATAGATGACAGATCTGACGTCGCTGACACTCGCCGAGGCGCGTGACGGCCTTGCGAACAAATCCTTCACGTCCGTTGAAATCACCGACGCGCATATCGCGGCGGTGGAAGCCGCGCGGACGCTGAATGCCTATGTGCTGGAAACGCCGGAGCGGGCGCGCGCCATGGCGCAGGCGGCGGATGCGAAACTCGCCAGAGGCGAGGGCGGCCCGCTCGGCGGCGTGCCGCTCGGCATCAAGGACCTGTTCGCCACCAAGGACGTCCGCACCACCGCGTGCTCAAAAATCCTCGGCAATTTCGTGCCGCCGTACGAGTCGACCGTGACCTCGCAGCTGTGGCGCGACGGTGCCGTGATGCTCGGCAAGCTCAACAACGACGAATTCGCCATGGGGTCTGCCAACGAGACCTCGTGTTTTGGACCCGTCGTCAATCCGTGGCGGCGCGACGGCTCCGACGTCAATCTGGTGCCGGGCGGCTCATCGGGCGGTTCGGCATCGGCCGTCGCCGCAGGACTTTGCCTCGGCGCGACGGCGACCGACACCGGCGGCTCGATCCGCCAGCCCGCGGCCTTTGCCGGCGTGGTCGGATTGAAGCCGACTTATGGCCGCTGCTCGCGCTGGGGCATCGTGGCGTTTGCTTCGTCGCTCGATCAGGCCGGGCCGATCGCGCGCACGGTGCGCGACACCGCGATCATGATGCGCTCGATGGCCGGCTACGATCCGAAGGATTCCACCTCGGTGGATCGTCCGGTGCCGGACTATGAGACGGCGCTGGGCCGGTCCGTGAAGGGCATGAAGATCGGCATTCCCCGCGAATATCGCATCGACGGCATGCCGGCCGAGATCGAGAAACTCTGGATGGACGGCGCGGCACAGCTGAAGGCCGCGGGTGCCGAGCTCGTCGACGTGTCGCTGCCGCACACCAAATACGCGTTGCCGGCCTATTACATCGTGGCGCCCGCCGAGGCGTCGTCGAACCTCGCGCGCTATGACGGCGTCCGCTACGGCCTGCGCGTGCCCGGACGCAGCATCAGCGACATGTATGAAAATACCCGCGCCGAAGGCTTTGGCGCGGAAGTGCGTCGCCGCGTCATGATCGGGACCTACGTCCTGTCGGCCGGCTATTACGACGCCTACTATCTGCGCGCGCAAAAAGTCCGCACGTTGATCAAAAGGGATTTCGAGGACTGCTTCGCCACCGGCGTCCACGCCATCCTGACGCCGGCCACGCCGTCGGCCGCCTTCGGTATTGGCGAGAAGGGCGGCGCCGACCCGATCGAGATGTACCTCAATGACATCTTCACGGTGACGGTGAACATGGCCGGGCTGCCGGGCATCGCGGTTCCCGCGGGCAAGGACGCGCAGGGCCTGCCGCTCGGGCTGCAATTGATCGGCCGCCCGTTCGACGAGGAAACGCTGTTCACGCTCGGCGATGTCATCGAACAGGCATCGGGACGCTTCACGCCGCCGAAATGGTGGGCCTGACGGCGCAACAGACTACGACTGTTGCGGGAATGACATTGCGTTTTGCGTTGCACTTGGCCATGGTTTTCCCATGACCATGGACCGTGCATGAGCACCGACGACGGACTGCCACCCTCGCAGCAGATCGATCAGATCCTGGCGTCGCCGAAGCTTGCGCAGGCTATCGAGAGCGACCGCTACAAGCATCTGCTTGACCATGTCCCGGTGGCCGTTGCGGTGTCGCGGGGCACCGAGCAGCGCATCGTCTACGTCAACCGGATGTTCGAGAGCCTGATGTCGATGGCATCGGATACCGTCGAAGGCCGCAGCTGGACCTGCCTCGACGGTTTTCTCAGCGAGGACAATCCAAGCCAGACCCTTGGCGACGCCATCTGCAACGGCGAGGATTTCATCGGCGTGTTCCGGCCGTCATTGCCGCTTGAGCGGCTGGTGATCGTGCAGGCCTATGCCTCGGTGATCGAGAGCGACGACGGCGTCGAGAATTTCCGGATCGCCGCACTGGTCGATGTCGGCGGCCGCGAGCGGGCGCAGATCGAGCAGTTCGAAAACCAGATCCGCGACCGCGACATGCTGATGCGCGAATTGCAGCATCGCGTGAAGAACAACCTGCAGCTCATCACGGCGCTGGTCCGCCTCGAGGCCCGCTCTGCCGTCGAAGGCGAATCGGTGGCGCTCGGCCGGCTCGCCAGCCGGATCGACGCGCTCACGGTGTTGTACCGGACGCTGTCGGCGGAAGATGCCGAGGTCGATATCGATCTCGGCCAGTACCTCGCCGACATCGCCAAGGCCGTGATGGACGCCAGCGCCATGCCCGGAATCGCGCTGGACGTCCAGGTCGGCTATTGCCCGATGTCCATCAACATCGCGATGCCGGCCGGTCTGCTGGTCAACGAGATGCTGACCAATGCCTTGAAGTACGCCTTCATCGGCCGCGCCATGGGGCAGATCCGGCTGATCTGCAAGCTCGAGGGCGGCCAGATCACGGTGGTGGTGGCGGACGACGGTGTTGGTCTTGACGAAGGTCAGCAATGGCCGTCGCCACGCAAGCTTGGTGCGCTGATCCTGCAGACGCTGAAGGAAAATGCGCCGAACGTGAACTTCAACGCCGAAAGCGTCCGCGGGCAGGGTTCGTGGTTCACGCTGGTATTCGACGCCGCCCCCGGCAGCCAGCCGAATTGAAGCTGGTCCATCCGAGCTGCGGATTCTTAGCCAATCACTAACCAAGATGACGGTGCGGCTGCACCTGTGTCTTGCGGTTTGCATCAAATTGAAGAGTGCCGCGCTAGATTGCGTTCATCGTTGCAACGGGCAGCGGCGCTGCCTTGCGGAAGAGTTTTGAAAGTTCGAGGTCGATGAGCAAGTTGCGTTCTCTGGGGGCGGTGGTCGCAAGTTGCGCCGTGTTGCTGGGCTGTACCTCGATCTACAACACGCCGGTCAATGTCCCGCTGGGCGCGCAGGGGGCCACCGACAACCTCACGCTTAATTTCGCCGATCCGGCGTCCATGGACGACCTGTTGATCGGGCTGTCATTTTCCGGCGGCGGCACGCGCGCCGCGGCGTTCTCATTCGGCGTGCTGCAGGAGATGGACGACACCCGGATGCCGCACGCGGCGGACAAGATGATCGACCGCATCGATTACATTTCCGGCGTGTCGGGCGGCTCGGTCACCGCGGCCTATTTCGGCATCAAGAAGCGCGCCGCGCTCGACGATTTCCGCGAACGCTTCCTGTTGCAGAACGCCGAGGCGGGGCTGCAGACGACGCTGTCCTTGGGCACCATCGGCCGGGCTCTGGGCGGCGGCATCAACGACCCTGACTCGTTTTCGAAATGGCTCGACGCCCATCTGTTCGACGGCATCACCTACGGGCAGGCGCGTCGCGTCGGCTCGCCACGGGTCTGGATCAACTCCTCCGACATCTATAACCGCGTCCCGTTCATCTTCGACGCCACGGCGTTCACCGCGATCTGCAGCGATCTCGGCAAGTTTCCAGTGTCCAACGCGGTGGCGGCGTCCGCCGCGGTGCCGATCGCGTTCGCGCCGGCCGTGGTCAAGGCCTATCCCGGCACCTGTAACGACCCGCTGCCGGAATGGGTGCAGCGCGCCGCGGCCAACCGCAACGCGTCGCCGATGCTGAATTCCTACGCCAAGGCGATCGTGCGCTACCGTGATGGCGCGGTGCCCTATATCAAGCTGATGGACGGCGGGCTGGTCGACAACTACGGCGTCTCCGGTTTCACCATCGCCCGCGAATCGTCCAACACGCCTTACGGTCCGTTGTCGCCGCAGCAGGCCGTGAAGCTGCGCCGTGCACTGTTCCTGGTGGTGGACAGCAAGACCCGCGTCTCCGGCGACTGGGTCAACACCGTGCAGGGCCCGGACGGCGTCGAACTGCTGAAGGCCGCCGTCGACACCACCATCGATGCCAGCGTCGGCGCCAACTATACCGCCTTCGACCGCACCATGAAGGACTACCAGTCGTCGCTGGTGGCCTGGC
>JBEVEC010000212.1:0-13171 GCA_040512975.1 Tardiphaga sp.
ACGCCGAGGCCGTTCTTCGACACCGTCGCCATGATGGCGGCCCAGACAGCCAGCGGCGCAAACAGCATCACATAGCCGGTCACCTTCAGCATGATGTGGCCAAGGTCATCGATCAGCGCCAGCATCGGCTTGGACCGCTCCGGCATCGCGCCCATCGCGACGGCGAAGAACACCGCGAAGATCACGATCTGCAGGATCTCGTTCTGCGCCATCGCGTCCGCGATGGAGGTCGGGATCAGATGGGTGAGGAATTTCTCGATGGAGAAGGCCGAGGTCGGCAGGCCGGTGGACTGGCCGGCAGCCGGCAGCGTTCCCGGGAAATTGGCACCGGGCTGCAGCAGATTGACCATCACCAGGCCGAGCAGCAACGAGATGAAGGACGCCGAGACGAACCAGCCCATGGTCTTGGCGAAGATGCGTCCGAGCTTGGAACCCGAACCCATATGGGCGATGCCGCTGACCAGCGTCGCAAATACCAAAGGCGCGATGATCATCTTGATCAGGCGCAGGAACAGCATCGCGATCAGGTTGACGTCGGCGGCGATCTCGACGCGGCTGTCGGGGAGGAAATTGAAAACCAGCGTCCCCATCACGATGCCAAGCGCCATCGCGATCAGGATGTATTGCGTGAACCTGTTGGACATTCCCCACTCCCTCGAATTTCCGACTGCGACAGTCTGTCATATCCGGCGGGCGGCGCAACGGCTTCGGGTGCGCTTTGCACGCAATCGCTTGAAATCTCCCGCACTTGAATGCCGCGCCGCCGCACGCCGCACGGACGAACTACAAAACTTGTGCAGCTTGACCGCTTTCTACGCGGCCTTTGCATCAAACTTCGACACGCATGACGGATGCAGTCCGACCCTGCCCGCGGCCGTAGCCATGCAGATGGCGCGGCGGGGCCACCGTGTGGCGTCATAGGCATTCGGACGCCGGCCTTGTATCACCATCGCCGGCCACAGGCCGCCAATGCCAACTGCCACAAGGACCATTCATGACCAACGCGACGGATGCTGCTCTCACGAGAGAGGGCTGGAGCATCATGGACGACGATGGCTTCATCCATCTGGTCGGCCCTATGTGGCATCGCACCATCGAGG
Source organism: Tardiphaga sp. (assembly GCA_040512975.1). Taxonomy (GTDB): domain Bacteria; phylum Pseudomonadota; class Alphaproteobacteria; order Rhizobiales; family Xanthobacteraceae; genus Tardiphaga. The sequence continues at coordinate 1,101 of JBEVEC010000212.1, forward strand.
CGGGACATGAATTTGCAATCCTTGGCCAGGACAAGCATCGGAACCGGCGCGGCGTGGTTCAGGGCGGCGTGGTCATGACCTTGGCGGATCGGGGTTGCGGCATGGCAGCGCGTGCGGCGTCCAGCGCCGATGCCCTCGCCACCGTGCAGATGGATACGTATTTCATCGACGCCGCACGGATCGGCGACCTGATGGTCTCGCGCCCCAAGGTTGTCCGCATCACCAAAAGCCTGATCTTCATGACCACCGAAATCAGCGTGTCCGACCGGGTCGTCGCCACCGGGCACGGCGTGTTCAAGGTGGTCCGCGATCGCATCGCCGCGCGATGATCAATACAGCACGGTGCCGTGCCTAATCTCTCGGGATTACGGAACGAATGTTCGGGGCCGATCTTAGCAAACAAAACATCAATGAATCACGCGACCAGGAAGGTCACAGCCGATGCTCTGCCCCGAGTGTTCCCAGCCCGTTGTCCTGGTCGTCGAAGACGATGAACTGCTTCGCATGTGTGCCGTCGAGATGATCGAGGAAGCGGGTTTTCTGGTTACCGAGGCGCCGAATGCCGACGAGGCCATGCGGTTGCTTGAGAGCCGCAGGGACATCTGTATCATCTTTACCGATATCGACATGCCCGGCTCGATGAACGGATTGAAGCTGGCCCATGCCGTGGCCCGCCGCTGGCCTCCGATACGGATCGTCGCCACCTCCGGACAATGCAGGATCGTCGAAGGCGACCTGCCCGACGGCGGCCGGTTCATCGCCAAGCCCTATCGTCCGCATCAAGTGCTGGGCACCTTCAAGGAACTGGTACACTAGGGTACGCGCGGCGCGATCCGTGGATCGCATACTAAGTTGTGCTTACGGCACGCGCCAGCCCGATATGGCGTCGGGATTTGCCAGATGCCGCATCTCGTTCAGCGCCGTCGCGGCCAGGGACGATTGATGCTGTGCCAGCCAGTCCTCGAATTCCGGCACGGATAGCGCCGGCGAATAGATGAAGCCCTGGATCACGTCGCAGCCAAGCTCGGTGAGCAGCCGGCGCTGGCCCTCGGTCTCGACGCCCTCGGCCACCACGATCATGTTGAGGCTCTGGCCGACGCGCACGATGGCGCGCGTGATCGCCAGCGCGCTGGCTTCGCTCTCGATATTGCTCATGAAGGAGCGGTCGATCTTCAACTCGCGGATCGGCAGATGCGCCAGCCGGCTGAGGCTGGAATAGCCCGTGCCGAAATCATCCATCGACAGCCGCACGCCGGACTGCCTGATCTTCTCCATGGTGACGATGGCGGTGGAGTGCTCGCTCATCACCACGCCTTCGGTGATTTCAAGCATCAGCATGTCGGGCGACAGGCCGTTCTCTGCGATGATGTCGCTCACCAGGGTCGCGAGGTCACCGTTCTGGAAATTGATCGGGGACAGGTTCACCGACACGCAGGGCACGTCCACGCCTGCGGCGCGCCAATCGGCGATCTGCCGGCATGCTTCGCGCAGCGACCAGACGCCGATCATCTCGATCAGACCGTATTCTTCGGCAAGCGGAATGAATTTCGACGGTGGCACATCGCCCAGCACCGGGTCGCGCCAGCGCGCCAGCGCCTCGACGCCGTAGATGCTGCCGTCGGCGCGAACCTGCGGCTGGTAATGCAACCGCAGCGCGTCCTGCACGATGGCGTTGCGCAGCGCGGTGCTGAACGATAGCCGGTCCTCGGTGACGCGGTTCATATCCTCGCTGAAGAAGCGATAGGTGGAACGGCCGGCCTGCTTGGCCTGATACATCGCAGCATCGGCGTGGCGCAGCAGCCCGTCGATATCGGTGGCATTGTCGGGATACATGCTGATGCCGATGCTGGCCGAGACCGGCAGCGTGTTGCTACCGAGCTGCATCGGCGGCAGCAATGTTTCCAGCAGCCGACCGGCGATCAGCGCCGCGGCGTCGACGTCGCAGTTCGGCAGCAGGATGGCGAACTCGTCGCCGCCCTGCCGGCTGAGTGTGTCGTTGGGACGGATCTGCCGGCCCAGGCGCTTGGTGATGCTGACCAGCAGGTCATCGCCGACCGAATGGCCCAGCGAGTCGTTGATATCCTTGAAGTGGTCGACATCGAGGAACATGACCGCGATGCGCTCGCTTGCCGGCGTGACCTCGATCAGGCTTGCCATGATCTGGTGCAGTTGCGCACGGTTCGGCAGGCCGGTGAGGGCATCGTAATAGGCCAGCCGCGCAATTTCGCTGCGGGTTTCCTGGCGCTCGATGGCCAGTGCGCAGAGATGCACGCAGGCGTCCACGATGGTCTGGTGCCAGCGGGAGGGACCGCGCACCTCGCCGTAATAGAACGCGAACACGCCGATGACGCGGCCGTCCCGCGCCTTAATCGGCGTTGCCCAGCACGCCCGCAGGCCAGCCTGCAGCGGCAAGGCATTGTAGGCCTGCCAGCGTGGATCGCTGGCGATGTCGGCAGCCAGCACCGCGGTGCCAAGAAATGCCGCCGTGCCGCAGGAGCCCACATCGGGGCCGATGGCGAGTCCCTCGAGCGATCGCGAGAAATCCGACGGCAGGCTGGGATTGCCGAGCGGATGCATCCGCCCCTGGGCGTCCACGTGGAGCACCGACGACAACACGTCAGGCGCGAAAGCCTCGACGCGCCGGCACAGACTGTCGATCACCTCGGCAACGGGCATGTCGTTGGCGAGATCTTCCAGTGCATGATGCTGCAGCGAATAGATCTGCTTGTTTTCGGTGATGTCGGTCAGGATCGAGATCAGATGCTTGACCTTGCCATCGGCGTCGCGGTCGGCATTGATCAGCGCGGAGATCCAGATTTCGCGGCCGGCCTTGTCGTAGACGAGGAAATCGTCGCTGCCGTGGCCGTCGGCATCCACCTGCACCTCGAGACGCCGGACCGCCTCGTGATCGGTCATGGGGCCGGCCAGCATGTCGCTCGGCAGCCTGCCCTTCACGTCCGGCAGCGAATAGCCGAACAGGGCCGTGAATGCGCCGTTGACATAAAGGATGCGTTGCTGCGGATCGAGGATCATGACCATGCGATCGGTCTTCTCGGCCACCAGCGCCATCAGTGCATCCTGGGCCCGGTGCGCGACGTCCTCGGTCACGTCGCGGACGAAGCAGACCATCACGATCTTGCCGAGATATTCGATGCGCGAAATGGAGAACGCGCCCCAGGCCTCTGCACCATCCTTGCGGGCGATGCGAAATTCGCTGCGCCCCTTGAGGGCCTCCGGCGCCGGCGCGGCCGTGATGGCATCGAGCAGATGCGCGCGCATCTCGGCCGGCACCAGCGCAACGGCTTCGCGGCCGAGCACTTCGTCGCGGTCGTACCCCCACAGCCGCTCCGCCGCGGCGTTGAAATGACGGATGTCGTGTTCGCCGCCGACGATGACGACCGCATCGAGCGCCTGTTCGAACGTGGCAAGCAACGCCTTCGCAGCTTCCGTGGGCTGATGCATCAAGCTCGCCGGCATCGTTCAACCTTCGATCAGAGGGGCGCAGGGATATCGTGACCAATGACGTGTCGCGGCCCGCGGTGTGGTTGCGCGACTGTACCCCAACACCAATGGCTAATGCGTTTGTAAGATCTGGTCCGGCGTGGCTGGAATCGCGATCGTCATTAACGCCGCATGAAATGCCAGGTGACTATCTCACGCTCTTGCTCGCGATGGTCGCAGCGGGAGCATGGTTCTCGCTTTCACCGACGGCAGCACGGCAATCGGCGACCAGCGTCATCCATTTTTCGGTCTGGCGCTGCGTCAGCCAGATTTCGAAATCCGCTGCGGCCAATGCCGGCGAATACAGAAATCCCTGCGTGACGTCGCAGCCGAGATCCGCCAGCACGCGGCGCTGACCTTCGGTCTCGACGCCCTCGGCCACCACCGTCATCTTGAGGCTTTGGCCGACGCGGATCAGGGCCGTCGCGATGGCGAGGGCGTGCGTCTTGCTTTCGATGTCGCTCATGAAGCTGCGGTCGATCTTCAACTCACGCACCGGCAGATGCGCCAGCCGGCTCAGGCTTGAATAGCCGGTGCCGAAATCGTCCATCGACAGCCCGACGCCCCAGGCCCGGATCTTCTCCATGTTTTCCTTGGCGATGGCGCGTTCGCTCATCACGGCGCCTTCGGTGATTTCGAGCATCAGCATCGCAGGCGACAGGCCGTTCTCGGCCAAGATGCTCGAGATCATCGTGGGCAGTTCGGCGTTCTCGAAATTGATCGGCGAAAGATTGACCGATACGCACGGCACTTCCAGCCCGGCCTTGCGCCACGCTGCAATCTGCCGGCAGGCTTCGCGCAGCGACCAGGCCGCGATCTGCTCGATCAGCCCGCACTCTTCGGCGTGTGGAATGAATTTGGCCGGTGAGACCGGTCCCAGCACCGCGTCGTTCCAGCGCGCCAATGCCTCGACGCCATACAGGCTGCCGTCGTCGGCCCTGATCTGCGGCTGGTAATGCAGGTCGAGCGCGTTCTGCGTGATGGCATTGCGCAGGGCCGCGGTGAAGCCGAGCCGCTCTTCCTTGACGCGGTCGATGTCGGCGCTGAAGAAGCGATAGGTCGAGCGTCCCTCGGACTTGGCTTTGGACATCGCAGCGCCTGCATATTTCAGCAGGCTGTCGATATCGACCGTGTTGTCGGGAAACATGGCGATTCCGACGCTGACCGAGATCATGACGTCGTTGCCGCCCAGGCGCAGCGGTGCGGATAGCGATTTGGTCAGGCGGCCGGCGATACGCGCGGCGTCTTCGGCGCTGCAGCCCGGCATCAGGACAACGAACTCGTCGCCGCCCTGGCGGCTCAGGATATCGGCGGGCCGGATGCTCTGGCGCAGGCGCTGCGTTACCGCGACCAGCAACTGGTCGCCGATGGCATGGCCGTGGCTGTCATTGACGTCCTTGAAGTGATCGATGTCGAGAAACATCAGCGCGACGTCGCCCTGCGTCGACCGCGTGGCGACGGTTTGCTCCATCAGCTGGCGCATATGCGCGCGGTTGGGCAGGCCGGTCAGCGCGTCGAAATAGGCAAGACGGGACAATTCGCGCCGCGTCTCCTCGCGCTCGATCGCCAGCGCGGCGAGCGGCACGCAGGCATCGACGATGGTCTGATGCCAGCGGCTCGGGCTGCGGCATTGCCGATAGTAGAAGGCGAATGTTCCGATGACGCGGCCATCTTTGGCCTTGATCGGCGTCGACCAGCAGGCCTTCAGGCCGGCGGCCAGCGGCGCTTCCTTGATCGACTGCCAGCGCGGATCGCTGTCGATATCCGACACCGTGACCGGCGCGCCATGAAACGCCGCCGCACCGCAAGATCCGTTGTCAGGCCCGACAGCGGCGCCGTCGGTGATATCGGCGCATTCTTCCGGCAAGCTCGGACCGCCCAGCCAGTGCAGGATGCCATCGCTGTCGATGTGAACAAGCGAGCAGACGACGCCAGGGGCAATCTGCTCGACGCGACAGCACAGTTCGTCGACCACGTCTTGCAGCGGTTGGTCGTTGGCCAGGGTTTCGAGAATATGATGCTGCAACGACTGTAACTGCCGGCTTTGGGTGACATCGGTCATCACGGCGACGAAATAGCAGGGCCGGCCATCATCGCCCTGAATGACGTTGATCGCGGCCGACACCCAGATGTCACTGCCATGCCGGTCATGCAGCAGGATCGTCTGCTCGGTGCGACTTTCCGACGGCGCCGCGCCGTGCAGCAATTCGACCGCATTCAGATGGGCCGGAGCGCCGATCAAGAGGTCGCCCGGCAGGCGTCCTGCAGCGTCCTCGAGCGTATAGCCGAACAGATTGGTGAAGGCGGCATTGACGTAGCGAATGCGGTGCTGGGCGCAGGTCGCGTACACCGCGCGGTCCGTCCTGTCGACCACGAGGGCCAGCATCGCCAGTCTTTCACGCTGATTCACCTCGTCGGTGACGTCGCGGACCAGGGCCATGGCCGTGCGCTTGCCGTCGACCTGTATATGAGACAACGACATCGATCCCCAGATCTCGCTGCCGTTTTTGGTTCTCATCGACAGTTCGCGGTCGCCGATCGCGATGGGTTCAGGAACAGCGCCGGCGATGCCGATCGGCAGGAGCATGTTAACGTCTCGCCCGAGAAGCTCGCGGCGGGCGTAACCCCAGAGCCGCTCGGCCGCCGCATTGACATGCGTGACAATACGATCGTCGTTAAAGGCCACCACGGCATCGACCGCCTGCTCGAGCTCTGCATGCAGCAACGCCGTGGCGCCAGTCCCTTCGTTAAATGCAAAAAGCATCAACTCGGCTCTCAATCACTTGGCAGAACAATGAGTCGTCGAAAAATCGGCAGTTGCCGCGGTATGAGCCTACGCGGCAAGCGTAGCTAAATCGTTCCCCGCTTCGCGCAAATGTCGCCTAACGCACATTACTTGCTTAAGAGGCTGATAAAACGGCGCAGCCTGTACGCAGCACGATTCAAACTACACAATCTCGAGTAGCAGATGTGTTAGTTTGTTGGCCGAGCGAGCCGATGATATGCAAGACTTTAGTGTACTTCCGCAGCCAACACAGCTTCGACGCGAATTTCTTCGGTCAGCCGCGCCTTCAGGTCGGTGAAGGCCGGGCTGGTCTTGATCGTATAGTGCCGTGGATGCGGAAGATCGACCGGGATGTCGGCCTTGATCCGGCCCGGGCGTGCCGACATCACCACTACGCGCGAGGCCAGAAACGCGGCCTCCTCGATATCGTGAGTCACGAAGATCACCGTCTTGCGCTCGCGCTCCCAGATGCCGAGCAGCAATTCCTGCATTAGGGCGCGGGTCTGGTTGTCGAGCGCCCCGAACGGCTCGTCGAGCAGCAGGATGCTCGGATCGTTGGCCAGCGCGCGCGCGATCGCGGTGCGCTGCTGCATGCCGCCGGAGAGTTGCTTTGGGAAGTGGTTGGCAAAGGACGTGAGCCCGACCTTCTCCAACCACTCACCCGCGATCCGGCTGCGCTCTCGCGCCGACACGCCGCGCTCGCGCAGGCCGAAGGCGATGTTCTCGGCGACCGTCAGCCAGGGAAACAAAGTGTAGGACTGGAACACCATGCCGCGGTCAGGGCCGGGCCCTACAATGGCGCGGCCGTCGAGCAGGATGCGTCCGGTGGTCGGCGTGTCCAGGCCCGCCACCATGCGCAGCAATGTGGACTTGCCGCAGCCGCTGGGGCCGAGGATGGTGACGAAGTCGTTGTCGGCCACCGCAAGATCGGTCGGCTCCAGCGCGCGCGTCGGCTTGCCGCCGCGCACCGCGGGAAAGATCCGCGAGACGTTCTCGATGACGAGCTTGCTCAAATCACGCTCCAGGGAAACAGCCGCCGGTTCGCCGCCTTGAACGCATAGTCCGAGATCAGGCCGATGATGCCGATAATGATGATGCCGAAGATGATCTGGCCGGTGGCGAGCAGCGCCTGGCTGTCGATGATCATGTGGCCGATGCCCGACGACGAGCCGATCAGTTCGGCGACGATGACATAGGTCCAGGCCCAGCCGAGCACGAGGCGAAGGATCTCGGCGATCTCCGGCGCCGCGGATGGGATCAGCACGCGCTTCAGCACGCCGGCATCGCGTGCGCCCAGCGTCAGTGACGCCTCGACCAGATCGCGGCGCACGCTGCCGACCGACACGGCGACCATCAGGATCAGTTGGAATACCGAGCCGATGAAGATCACCAGCAGCTTCTGCAATTCGCCGATCCCGGCCCACAGGATCAGCAGCGGAATGAAGGCCGAGGCCGGCAGATAGCGCGCGAACGACACGAAGGGCTCGAGCAGCGCTTCGATCGGCTTATAGGCGCCCATCAGGATTCCGATCGGCACCGCCACCAGCGCCGCCAGCACGAAGCCGCCGATGACGCGCCAGATCGTCATGCCGATATCGAAGAGAAAGCCCTGCTTGCTCAGCAGCAGCCAGCCGTCGTCGAGCATGGTCAGCGGATTGGCGAGGAACGTCTTCGAGACGAAGCCGCCGAAGGTCGCAAGGGACCACGCCGCCACGAACAGTACGAAAAACGCGATGCCGAGCACGACGCGTGCGGTGGATGAGATGGGTGCGAGCGGCTTCATGTGGTCCTGAACGGGTCGTCTCGAACTCAGACGTCGTACCCGGGCTTGACCCGGGTACCCATCACTTATGCTGCAGCAGGAAGATGGATGGCCGGGTCAAGCCCGGCCATGACGTGGGTGGAGAGTACGCTTATTAACACCAGCTTCACTGGATGAAGCGCGTGTCCACCAGCTTGCCCATGTCGGGCTTCTCCTTGATGACGCCGATCTCCAGCAGCAGGTCGGCGGCCTCGGCGGAGAACGCCTGGAAATCGCCGGCAAAGAACTTCTTGTTCTGCTCCTGATCCTGCCAGCGCAGATACTGCGCGGAGGCGCCGAACTTCTCGCCCGACTGCTTCACGTCTGCGCCCATGATCTCGTAGGACTTGTCCTTCTCGGCAGCGATCATCGCCACGGCATCGAAATAGCTCTTGGCCAGGGCCTTCACGGCGGTTTCGTTCTCGGCGATGAATTTCGGCGTACAGCCAAACGTGTCCATAATCATCGGATAGTCCAGCGTGGTGGCGATGATCTTGCCGGCTTCGGGTTTCGCGCGCACCGCCGACAGATAGGGCTCATAGGTCATCGCGGCGTCGTTCTGGCCGGCGATGAAGGCCTGCGCTGCGGCACCGGGCTCCATATTGACCACGGAGACATCCTTGACTGAGAGGCCGTTCTTTTTCAGGAACCAGGCCAGAGTGAAATAAGGCGCAGTGCCGGGCGCCGAGGCCGCGACGGTCTTGCCCTTGAGGTCCTTGATCGACGCGACGCTGCTGCGCACCGCCATGCCGTCGGCGCCGTAGGACTTGTCGAGCTGGAACAGCTGCGTGGTGGCGACGCCGTTGGCATTCCACACCACCCAGGTCTCGACGGTGGTGGCGGCGCATTGCACGTCGCCGGAGGCGATGGCCAGATGACGGCTCGCCTGCGGCACCTTCTTGATGGTGACGTCGAGGCCGTTCTTGGCGAAGATGCCAGCTTCCTTGGCCAGCGTCAGCGGCGCAAATCCCGTCCAGCCGGAAATCGCAATGGTGACCTTGGTCTGCGCCGCAGCGGGACTTGCGAGCAGCGCCGCGAGCGCGGCCGCGACGGACATTCCGATCAACTTCATAACGCAGTCTCCTCAGCCAGATGGGTTTGATACCGCATGGCAACATGGCGGGTTGCCAGAGTCAATTCTGCGACCGTTCGGCGATGACGCATCGTTACCGCCACGATCGACCATTCGGCGTGAACCGCGCCGTGAGCTGATAAACGTCGTTGGGATAGCTCACCCGCACCGATGTAATCACCCTGGTCTTGCGCCAGGTGCGCCGCTCGACGACGAGGCACGCCGCCGGTTTTTTCAGGGCCAGCACCTTCAGCGCGGTCGCGTCGGCCAGACAGGCCGTGATGTGATGCTCGGCCTCGCTCCACGGCACGCAGCCCAGCAGCCACGTGCCCGGCGGCACCCGGGTGAAATCGATCTCTGCCGCTGCTGGCACCACGTCGAGATTGATCAGCCGCTCTTCCAGCGCGAACGGACGGCCCTTGGCGATATGCCGGCATTGCAGCGCAAGTACGTCGCATGCCGCCTTGATGCCCAGCCGCTCGATGTCGTCCTTGGTGGCCCTTCGCTTTCGGTGCGCCAGCAATTCGTAACCATAGCTCTCGCCGCGCTTGGCGATCTCGGCCTGGATGTCGGGGATGTGCAGCACCGCGGCCTGCAGCAGCGGCTTGGCGACAAAGCTGCCGACGCGGCGCTTGCGCTCGATCACGCCGGCGTCGGCGAGCCCCGACAGCACCTTGTTTACCGTCATCCGCGAGCAATTATAGGTATCCACCAGTTCGTGCTCGAACGGAATGCGATGGCCCGGCGGCCAGCGGCCGGACATGATCTTGTCCTCGAGATCGGCGCGGATGCGCTGATACAGCGCCTGCGGCGCCGCGGCTTTTCCGTTTTCGCTCTTCGATGGCCGCGCGATTGCCATTACAGGCCCGCCAGCCGTTGCATGGTGCGCCGATAGCGCGCGGCGATGGCCTCGCGCCTGATGTGGCGTCCGCCTTCGACGATCTGGCGGCCACCGACAAAGACCCCGGCAATGGCCGGCTTGCCGGCGACGAAGGTCAAAGCGTCGAGCCAGCGATCACCGCTCACGGCACAGAGATCGGGATGCGCATCGTCGAGCACCACGATATCCGCGCGCTTGCCGGATTCAAGCGCGCCGATGGCGCGGCCCGAAGCCTGCGCCCCGCCGGCCAGCGCGTGCTCATAGAGCGCGCGGCCGGTGGACTGTCCGGCATCGCGCGCCACCGCATTGCGGATGCGATAGTGCAGCCGCTGGCTGTATTCGAGCTGCTTCAGTTCCCCGGATGCGGTGATCTCGATATTGGAATCGGTGCCGACACCGAATGAGCCGCCGCCATCGACATAGCGCGGCGCCTCGAAAATGCCGTCGCCGAGGCTTGCCTCGGTGAGCGGGCACAGCCCGACCACGGCCCCGGACCTGGCAACGCCCGCCGCCTCCTCCGCCGTCATATGCGTGGCATGGATCAGCACCCAGCGCCGATCCACCGGCAGATGATCGAGCAGCCAGGCCACCGGGCGCTGGCCGGACCAGGCGACGCAGTCCTCGACTTCCTTGACCTGCTCGGCGGCGTGAATGTGGATCGGGCCATCCGGCGCGGCGGCCGCGATCTCCCGCAAGGTCTCCGGGGTCACCGCGCGCAGCGAATGCGGCGCGATGCCGATTTCGGCATCGTCGAGGCCGCTGATGGCCGCGCGGGACTTGTCGAGCAGCATGAGAAACCGCGCGGGATCGTTGACGAAGCGACGCTGGCCGTGCACCGGCGCCATGCCGCCGAAGCCGCTAAAATTATAGAACGACGGCAGCAGCGTCAGGCCGATGCCGGTCTCGCTGGACGCCGCAGCGATCCGACCAGCCATTTCGGCGAGATCATCATAGGCACCGCCGTTCTCATCATGGTGCAGATAGTGAAACTCGGCGACCGACGTGAAGCCGGCCTCCAGCATCTCCGCATAGGCATAGGCGGCGATCGCCTCGACGTCGTCCGGCGTCAGCGTGTCGATGAAGCGATACATCAACTGCCGCCAGGTCCAGAAACTGTCCTCGGTCTCGCCGCGGATCTCGGTCAGCCCGGCCATGCCGCGCTGGAACGCGTGGCTATGCAGGTTCGGCATGCCGGGCAGCGCCACGCCGCTGATGATTTGCGCATCAGCGCTGCTCGAATTCGCGGCAACCGACGCAATGACGCCGTTGTCGATCGATATCACGACGTCGCGCGCCCAGCCCGCGGGCAGCAGCGCGTGTGCAAAGAACAGCCTTGTTGCAGCACCTTGCGTGCGCATGCCCGTCGCCCGTTGCGTTCAAAAGACGCTCGACATTATGCGAGGTCGCTGATTATGTATAGACATAGAACGTCCCCAATTTTTGGCAGCCCGATGCGCTTCGACACTTTGTGGACCCGTGCCCGCTTATCGACCATGACGCCCGGCCAGCCCGGTCTCGGCCTCATCGACGACGGCTGCATCGCCGCGCGCGATGGCCGCATCGTCTTCGCCGGCGCAGCCTCGGAGCTGCCGAGCAGTGCGGATGCCGCGGAGCGCATCAACTGCGACGGCCGCTGGATCACCCCAGGGCTGGTCGACTGCCACACCCATCTGATCTATGGCGGCCATCGCGCCACCGAATTCGCCATGCGCCTCGAGGGCGCGAGCTACGAGGAGATCGCACGCGCCGGCGGCGGCATTGCGTCCAGCATGAAAGCAACGCGCGCCGCCAGCGAGGCGGATCTCGTCACCAGCGGATTGAAGCGGCTGGACCATCTGCTGGCCGAAGGCGTCACCACCGTCGAGATCAAGTCGGGCTATGGCCTCGACAAGGACACCGAAATCCGCTGCCTGCAGGCGGCGCGGCAGCTCGGGCGCGAACGGGATGTCTCCATCGTCACGTCGTTTCTCGGTGCGCATGCGCTGCCGCCCGAGGCCGACGGCGACAAGGACGTCTATATCGACACCGTCAT
>JBEVEC010000003.1:0-40413 GCA_040512975.1 Tardiphaga sp.
CGTGGCGGCGGTGGAAGGCATCTGCGCCGGCGCCGGCGCGATCATGGCGATGGCGTCCGACATGCGTCTCGCCGCAACCGGCGCCAAGGTCGGGTTTTTGTTCAACAAGGTGGGCCTTGCCGGCTGCGACATGGGCGCCTGTGCGATCCTGCCGCGCATCATCGGCCAGTCCCGCGCGTCCGAATTGCTGTTTACCGGACGCTTCATGTCGGCCGAGGAGGGCGAACGCTGGGGCTTCTTCAGCCGCATCGTGGTGCCGGAGACGGTGCTCGCCGACGCGCAGGCGCTGGCGAAGCAGATCAGCGAAGGCCCGACCTATGCCAATACCATGACCAAGCGGATGCTGGCGATGGAATGGGCGATGTCGGTGGAGGAGGCGATCGAGGCCGAAGCCGTGGCGCAGGCGCTGTGCATGACCACTGAGGATTTCGCGCGCGCGTTTCATGCTTTCGCCAACAAGGCGAAGCCGAAATTCGAGGGGAATTGAGCAAGCGCTGACACTTTGATGTGCATCAAAATCGCCAGATTGCCGGTTTGTCAGGCTTGCCACGAATTGCTTTAGGTTTAAAATATCTCCATCCACGACCGACTGCGGAGGCTGTCATGAAGATCGCAATTATCGGTGGCGGGCCCGCGGGCCTCTATTCGGCGATCCTGCTCAAGAAGCAGCGGCCGCAGGCGGAGATCACGGTGTATGAGCGCAACCGGCGCGACGACACCTTCGGCTTCGGCGTGGTGTTCTCCGACGCCACGCTCGACAATTTCGAAAAATACGACCTGCCGAGCTACCAGCGCATCACCCAGGAATTCGCCTATTGGGACGATATCGCGGTGCATTTCCGTGGCTCCGTGCACCGCGTCGGCGGCAACGGCTTTTGCGGCTGCTCGCGCCGCACCCTGCTGATGATCCTGCAGGACCGCGCCAAGGAACTCGGCGTTCATCTGATGTTCGAAGTCGACATCACCGACGAGAAGCATTTTGAGGATGCCGATCTGGTGATCATTGCCGACGGCATCAACAGCCATTTCCGCAACAAATATATCGAGCACTTTTCACCCGAAGTGGATCTGCGCTCCAACAAGTTCACCTGGATGGGCTCGACCAAGGAGCTCGACGCCTTCACGTTCCTGTTCCAGGACACCGAGTGGGGCCCTTTCATCGCCCACGCCTATCAATACGAGGCGAACCGCTCGACCTGGATTTTTGAGACCGATCCCGAGACGTTCAAGCGTGCCGGCCTCGAAGGCCTCGGCGAGCAGGAATCCGCCGATCGCATGCACGAGATCTTCAAGTGGTTCCTCGGCGACCACAAGCTGCTGATCAACCGCTCGATGTGGCGCAACTTCCCGATGATCCGCAACAAGCGCTGGGTCCGGGATAACATGGTACTGATCGGCGACGCCAAGTCGACCGCGCATTTTTCGATCGGCTCCGGCACCAAGCTCGCCATGGAAGACGCCATTGCGCTGGCCGAGGCCATGGCCAAGGCGCCGACCGTGGACGCCGCGTTGCAGCGCTACGAGGTCGGCCGTCGCGAGGAGGTCGAGAAGATCCAGCATTCCGCCGACGTGTCGCTGGTGTGGTTCGAGCACCTCGACCGCTTCTGGCACTTCGATCCCGTGCAGTTCGCCTTCGGCGTGATGACCCGCGCCAAGGCCATCACCTATGATAACCTCACGCTGCGCGCGCCCGACTTCGTCAAGCAGGTCGACAAGACCTTTGCCACGCAGGTGAAAGCGCTGGGCTTCGATGTCGATGTCGACAAGCCCACCGTGCCGATGTTCCAGCCGTTCAAGCTGCGCGAGATGACGCTGGCCAATCGTGCCGTGGTGTCGCCGATGTGCATGTATTCGGCGGAGGAGGGCGTGCCCAACGACTTCCATCTGGTGCATTACGGCTCGCGCGCCATCGGCGGCGCGGGGCTGGTGTTCACCGAAATGGTCTGCGTGGGCCGCGATGCGCGCATCACGCCGGGCTGCGCGGGGCTGTGGACCGACGAGCAGGAAGCGCAGTGGAAGCGCATCGTCGATTTCGTGCACACGATGTCGAAGGCCAAGATCTGCCTGCAGCTTGGCCATGCCGGCCGCAAGGGCGCGACAAAGCTGATGTGGGACGGCATGGATCGTCCGCTGGCCGAGGGCGCATGGGACGTCATGTCGGCATCGCCGCTGCCCTATTATCCGGACAGCCAGGTGCCGCAGGAAATGGACCGCGCGGCGATGGACCGCGTCAAGACCGAGTTCGTCGCCGCCACGCTCCGTGGCGAACGCGCCGGCTTCGACATGCTGGAGCTGCACACCGCCCACGGCTACCTGCTCGCGAGTTTCCTGTCACCGCTAACAAACCAGCGCACCGATGCGTATGGCGGCTCGCTTGAGAACCGCCTGCGCTTCCCGCTTGAAGTGTTCACGGCGATGCGCGCGGCGTGGCCGGCGCACAAGCCGATGTCGGTGCGCTTCTCGGCCACCGACTGGGCCGAGGGCGGCAACACCGGCGACGATGCGGTGGCGATCGCGCGCGCCTTTGCTGAGGCCGGCGTCGATCTCGCCGATATCTCCACCGGGCAGACGGTGCAGGAGTCGCGCCCCATCTATGGCCGCATGTTCCAGACGCCGTTCTCGGATCAGGTCCGCAACGAGGCCCGCGTCGCCACCATGTGCGTCGGCAACATCACCAGTGCCGACCAGATCAACACCATCCTCGCCGCCGGCCGCGCCGATCTCGTGGCGCTCGGCCGTCCGCATCTCACCGACCCGTCCTTCACCATCAAGGCCGCGGCCTGGTACGGCGCCAAAGATGCCTATGCACCGCCGCAATACATGCCCGGCAAGGACCAGATCTTCCGCAACAGCGTGCGCGACAAGCAGGATTTCGACGACCTGAAAATTAAGGCTAAGCCGAAGACGCGGGCCGAGCTTCGCGCCGAGGCAGCCAAGCCGCTTGCAGCAGAATAGCGCGGCTGGGTATCCTGAGCTTCTTGGTTTGGAGTTGATGAGATGAAAGCGATCATCGTCGGCGGCGGGGTTGGCGGTCTCACCACCGCCCTGATGCTCCGGGCACGCGGCATCGGATGCGAACTCTACGAACAGGCTGACAGCATCCGCGAGCTCGGCGTCGGCATCAACACGCTGCCCCATGCGATCCGCGAGCTCGCCGGCCTCGGGCTGCTCGACCGGCTCGACGCCATCGCCATCCGCACCGACGAGCTGCACTACCTCAACCGCCACGGCCAGGAAGTCTGGCGCGAGGCGCGTGGCATCGGCGCGGGCTTCGACGTGCCGCAATTCTCGATCCATCGCGGCCGCCTGCAGAGCGCGATCCACCGCGCCGTGGAAGAGCGGCTCGGGCCCGAGGCGATCCATACCGGCCGCCGGCTCGGCGCCTTCACCCAGGACGAGGGCGGCGTCACCGCGCATTTCTTCGATCGCCACAACAACCATGTGGAAACCGCGCGCGGCGACATCCTGATCGGCGCCGACGGCATCCATTCCAAGGTGCGCAGCACGTTGTTTCCGGAGGAGGGCCATCCGATCTGGAACGGCCTGATGCTGTGGCGCGGCGCACGCGACTGGCCGTCGTTCCTGACCGGCAATTCGATGATCGTGGCCGGTGGCCTCCACGCCAAGGTCGTGGTCTATCCGATCGCCGAGGGCGAGAGCGCCGCCAGCCGCCTGACCAACTGGGCTGTGCTGGTGAAGACCGGCGAGGGCGGCACGCTGCCGCCGCGCCGCGAGGACTGGTCACGCCCTGGCAAGCGCGACGAATTGATGCCGCACGTCGCGCGCTTCAAGCTGCCGCATGTGGACGTGCCGGCGCTGATCAATGCGACGCCGGAATTCTGGGAATATCCCTGCTGCGACCGGGATCCCTTGCCGTATTGGACGGGCGGCCGGGTCACGCTGCTCGGCGATGCCGCGCATCCGATGTATCCGGTCGGCTCAAACGGCGCCTCGCAGGCCATCCTCGACGCGCGCGCATTGGCCGACGCGCTGGCGCAGGCGGAGCACCCCTGCGCGGCGCTCGCCGCCTATGAGCGCAAGCGGTTGCCGATGACGACGGAGATCGTCCGCGCCAACCGCCGTGGCGGTCCGGAAGGGGTCATCGATGCGGTGGAAGAGATCGCCCCGGATGGTTTTGAGCATATCGACCACGTGCTGAGCTATGCGCAGCGCGAGGCGATCGTGCGGGGTTATGCCAGCAAGGCGGGATTTGCGGCGCAGCCGCTGTCCGTGGTGAACGGATAGCGCCTCTTCCTTCCCTCTCCCCCGGCCGCCGCGCAGCGGCGGTTGGCGGGAGAGTGGATCGAAGGCGCGAAGCGCATTCGAGACGGGAGAAGGGGCCGCAAGCACGGCTTCCGCTGTGGCGGGCCCTCTCCCGCCTTCGCTGCGCTCGGCACCCTCTCCCGCTAGCGGGAGAGGGGATAAAGCAAGCTACGCCCCCGGAGGCGGCGGCAGGAAGTGAATGTTGTAGTCCGCGGCCAATGCCACGACATCCGCCGGGTTCTGCTCCTTCATGTTGTGGATCGCCCAGAACAGGTCGTAGAGCCGGCGCGTCGGCGACACCCAGAACAGCACCTTGGCGTTCTGCCCCGACTTGTTGAAGATGCCGTGCGGAATGCCACGCTGCAGGCGCACCAAATCGCCGGAGGTGGCCGACGTTTCGTTGCCGTCGAGAAAGAAATCGAGCTTGCCCTCGAGGATGTAGAGATACTCATCCTGGTCGGGATGGATGTGCGGCGGCACGAAGGTGCCCGGCGGAAACAATGCGTGCCACGAGAACGAGTCCTCGCTGCAATGCTTCGGCACATAGGTTTGGCCGAGGATGTTCCAGGTGATGCCCTGCATACCCTCATTGGCGCGCGTGATGCCGGCGATCTCGGTTTTCATGAGGTGGTCTCCTTTCAATCAGCTGACGTTGTGGCTTTGCTAAACATGCAGGAAGCGGTCCTTTACCGTCGAGTCACTTTTCAACTGCTCCGACGTCCCGGTCCACACCACGCGGCCTTTCTCGATCACCACGTGCCGATCTGCAAATGCCGCCAGCGCGTCCACGTTCTTGTCGATGACAAGAATGGCCTGCCGCTCGGCCTTGAGTTTTTTTAGGCAGTTCCAGATCTCGAGCCGGATCAGCGGCGCAAGGCCTTCGGTGGCTTCGTCGAGAATGAGCAGTTTCGGATTGGTCATCAGTGCGCGGCCGACGGCCAGCATCTGCTGCTCGCCGCCGGACAGTTGCGTGCCGAGATTGCTGCGGCGTTCCTTCAGGCGCGGAAACAGCTCGTAGATCTTGTCCAGCGTCCAGCGCGCCGGCGGATGCCGCACGGCGGCGGTGGCGACCAAATTCTCTTCCACCGTCAGCGTCGGGAAGATCTGGCGGCCTTCCGGCACCAGGCCGATGCCGGCCTGGGCGATGCGGTAGGAGGGCAGTCCGGCAAGCGGCTTGTCGTCGAAGGTGACGGTGCCGCCGGTCGGGTGGATCAGCCCCATGATGGCGTTGATGGTGGTGGTTTTGCCCATGCCGTTGCGGCCGAGCAGGGTGACCACTTCACCGGCGCCGATGGTGAGCGAGATGTCGAACAGCACTTTTGCGGCGCCATAGGCGGCCTGCAGGTTGGAGACGGACAACATCAGGCGGCCTCCTCGCCGAGATAGGCGGTGCGGACGTCGGCATTGTCGCGGATGCTTTGCGGCGAGCCCGACGCGATGATGCGGCCATACACCAGCACCGAGACGCGGTCGGCCAGCGCGAACACCGCGTCCATGTCGTGTTCGATCAGCACGATCGGCAATTCGCGGCGCAGCTCCTGCAGGATGTCGATCAGCTGCTGCGATTCATCATGGCTGGTGCCGGCGAGCGGCTCGTCGAGCAGCAGCAGCTTTGGTTGGGCTGCGAGCGCGATGGCGATCTCAAGCTGGCGCTTTTCGCCGTGCGACATCTGCCCGGCCGGCACGCTGGCGCGGGCGGCGAGGCCGAAGCGCGACAGCAAAGCCATCGCGGTGTCGTTCAATGTGCGTTCGGCAGCCGCATTGCCGAAAAAGCGGAAGCTCGAGCCGCTGCAGGCCTGCGCCGCGATGGCGACGTTCTCCAGTGCGGAGAAGCGCGGCAGGATCGAGGTGATCTGGAACGAGCGCACCAGACCGAGGCGCGCGCGCTCGGCCATCGGCAGCTTTGTCACGTCCTGTCCGTCGAACACGATGCGGCCGGAGTCCGATGGCGCATGGCCGGAGATCTGATGGATTAAGGTGGTCTTGCCGGCGCCGTTGGGGCCGATAATGGCGTGCAACTCGCCGGCCTCGACGTTCAGCGAGACGTCGCCGGTAACGACGAGCGCGCCGTAGGCCTTGCGGATGTTGTAGAGCTGCAGCGGCGCGGTGCTTGCGGTGGGGTTCATGGCTTGCTCCCGAGCAGGCCGCCGATGCCGCCGCGGGCGAACAGCACGACGAGGATCAGGATCGGCCCGAAAATCAGCGCCCAGTGTTCGGTGTAATGCGACAGGATGTCGGCGAGCAGGCTGAACACCGCGGCGCCGATGATCGCGCCGTGCAATGAGCCGAGGCCGCCAAGCACGATCACGAAGATCAGGTCGCCGGAGCGCTGCCAGGTAGCGAAGGCGGGGCTGACAAATTCGGTCTGGTTGGCAAGCAAGCAGCCGGACACGCCGGCGATCAGTCCGGCGATGACATAGGTGGTGAGCTGATAGCGGTACGGTGCAAAGCCGATCGCTTCCATGCGCACCGGATTTTCGCGGATGCCGCGCAGCACGCGGCCGAAGCGTGAGGCGACGACAGCGCGCAGCAGCAGATAGGCTGACAGCAGGATGCCGAAGGTGACGTAATAAAGCGCCACGTCGCTCTTCAGGAATTTCGAGCCGAACAGTATGCTGCGCGAGGCCAGCGTCAGGCCGTCGTCGCCGCCGTAAGCCGCCAGCGAGGTGCCGAGGAAATACAGCATCTGGCCGAAGGCGAGGGTGATCATGATGAAATAGACACCCTTGGTGCGCAGCGAGATCGCGCCGGTGACGAGCGCAAAGACGAAGCAGACCACCAGCGCCGTGCCGAGCTGGACGAAGCCGTCATTGATGCCGTGGCTCGACAGGATCGCGACGCTGTAGGCGCCGAGGCCGACATAGGCGGCGTGGCCGAACGAGATCATCGCGCCGTAGCCGATCAGCAGATCAAGCGACATCGCCGCCAGCGCCAGGATCATGATGCGCGTGATGAGCGAGAGCACGTAGCCCTGCGGTCCCCACAGCGTGGCGATCGGCACGGCGGCGAGCAGCGCGAACACGATCAGCGGCAGCAGGAGGACACGGCCGGAACGCACTGGGGCTGCGAGGGTGGGCGAAGCGGGGGCTTCGAGATCGACGAGCTTGTTCATGACTGCGCTCCCGTCACGACTTGACCGGGAACAGGCCGGAGGGGCGGAAGAACAGCACCGCCGCCATCAGGATGTAGATCAGCATCGGCGCGATGGCGCGGCCGGTCTGGCTCGCGGCGGCGGGATCGAGCAGTACGCGCAGCAGCGTCGGCGCGAAGAAGCGGCCGAGGGTATCGACGAGGCCGATCAGCAATGCCGCGATGAAGGCGCCGCGGATCGAGCCGATGCCGCCGATCACGATGACCACAAAGGCGAGGATCAGCACGTTGTCGCCCATGCCGGGCTCGACCGACAGCAGCGGCGCCACCATGGCGCCGGCGAACCCGGCGAGCATGGCGCCGACGCCGAACACGATGGTGAACAGGAGGCGGATATTGACGCCGAGTGCGGAGACCATCGCGGCATTGCTGGCGCCGGCGCGCACCAGCATGCCGAGCTTGGTCTTGTTGACCACCAGATACAGCGCGAGACCAACGGCGAGGCCGACCGCGATAATCACCAGCCGCCATACCGGGTACAGCATGCCGTCGGCGATCTCGACCGCGCCGGACAGCGCGTCGGGGATCGGCACGCTGAGCGGCGCTGCGCCCCAGATGAACTTGACTGCCTGGTTGAGGAAGATGATGACGCCGAAGGTTGCCAGCACCTGGTCGAGATGGCTGCGGTCATAGAGATGGCGGAAGATCAGCACCTCGAGCAGCAGGCCGAACAGCAGCGCCGACGGCAGCGCCAGCGCAAGGCCGGCGACGAAGCTGCCGGTCATGGCGGTGAAGGCGGCCAGCAGATAGGCGCCGACCATGTATTGCACGCCGTGGGCGAGGTTGATGAAGTCCATGACGCCGAACACCAGCGTCAGCCCGGCGGCGATCAGGAACAGGATCAAGCCGAATTGCAGGCCGTTGAGGATCTGGACGAGGGCGAGGGTGAGGGTCATGGGGTTGATATGACTTCTTTACAGCGGCGATCGAATCCACCGCGTCGTCCCCGCGAAGGCGGGGACCCATAACCCCTGAGGGTCGTGAAGAAAGGGAGCCGCCGCCGCGAGTGAACCGTGGCTCCTCGCCGGATGAGTCCCCGCCTTCGCGGGGACGACTCGCTGGACTGCCTACTGCGCCGTGCAGTCCTTCGCGTAGCGATCGGCGTAGTTCGAAAACACCTTTTCGACGATCTCGGTCTGGAACTTGCCGTCGGCGCGCTTGGCGACCTTGGTCAGGTAGAAGTCCTGCACCGGATAGCCGTTGTTGCTGAACTTGAAGCTACCGCGGATCGAGGGGAAGTCGGCCTTCTTCATGGCTTCCGCCACCTTGGTCTTGTCCGTGAGGTCGCCCTTCACGGCGGTGACGGCGCTGTTGATCAGCATCGCCGCGTCATAGGACTGGAACGCGTAGGTGGCGGGCACGCTCTTGTAGGCCTCTTCATATTCCGCCGCGAACTTCTTGTTCTGCGCGGTGTCGAGGGTCGGTGCCCAATTCGAGCCGCCGAACATGCCGATCGCCGCGTCCTGCTGCGCGGGCAGGGTCGATTCATCCACGGTGAAGGTCGACAGGAACGGGATGCGGTCGAGCAGGCCGGCCTGCTTGTACTGCTTCACCAGGTTCACGCCCATGCCGCCCGGCATGAAGGAGAGCACCGCGTCCGGCTTCATCGCCGCGATCTTGGACAGTTCGGCCTGGAAGTCGAGGGTGCCGAGCGGGATGTAGGATTCCTCGACGATCTCACCCTTGAAGTCCATCTTCACGCCGGCGACGAAATCCTTGCCGGCTTGGTAGTTCGGGGTGATCAGATAGACTTTCTTGTAGCCGCGCTTCTGCGCGACATTGCCGAGGATCTGGTGGATCTGGTCGTTCTGGTACGACGTCACGTAGAAATACGGATTGCACTCCTTGCCGGCGTAGGAGGAGGGGCCGGCATTCGGCGAGATCAGGAAGGTCTTGTTCTCGGTGACCGGCTTGTGGATCGCCTGCAGGATGTTGGAAAAAATCGGCCCGACCACGAAGTCGACCTTGTCGCGCTCCAAGAGGCCCTTGACCTTGGTGACCGCAACGTCCGGCTTCAGTTCGTCGTCGACGACGATGACTTCGACGTCCTTGCCGCCCATCTTGCCGCCGAGGTCCTTGACCGCAAGATTGAAGCCGTCACGCGCCTGCTGGCCGAGCACGGCGCCGGCGCCGGACAGCGACACGATCACGCCGACCTTGATCTTCTCCTGCGCCAAGGCCTGTCCCGCGGACATCGTCATCAGGGCGGCGAGGCCCGTCATCGTCAGGCTTGCCAATTTGAGATGCTGCTTCATCACTTCCTCTCCAACCCGGCTGCAAAAGGCCGCCGAAAAATGCGCCACCCGAAGTTTATTCTTTACTCAGCTTAGTCCGAGCGCGGCGAACGCCGCAAGCAGGACCACGATTGCCGCCTCAAGAACCCGTATGTTTGCTATGCAATCGGCAGGCCAATTTGTTTGAACCTTAAAGAAATATCCGAAAATGCGGGATGATTTCGCCTGCGGCGTTTTGGCTTGCAGTCACGGATGATTTCCTTGAAGGTCAAAGCATCGGGGCGGGCAGCGCAATCGTGTCGTGCTGAATGCCTGATAGTCGTCCGGCGGCGTCAGCAGGTAAGATTGCAGCATGATTCTCGACTCAGAGACCAAGGCCGTCGAACTTCCCGATGATCACGGCGACGAATTGCGGCTGTGGCTGCGCCTGTTGACCTGTACCACCCTGATCGAGGGCGAGGTCCGCGGTCGGTTGCGCGAACGCTTCGACGTGACGCTGCCGCGTTTCGACCTGATGGCGCAGCTCGACAAGGTGCCGGACGGCATGACGCTGTCGGATGTCTCCAAGCGCATGATGGTCTCGAACGGCAATGTCACCGGACTTGTCGAGCGACTGGTCGAATCCGGTCACGTCGATCGCCGCACCTCGGAGACGGACCGCCGCGTCCAGGTGATCCGGCTGACCAAGCTCGGCCGGGCCGAATTCCGCAAGATGGCCGAAGAGCACGAGATCTGGATCGCTGAGATCTTTGCCGACCTCGCGCCGAAGGACGTCCGCGAATTGATGCGGTTGCTGGCCAAGACCAAGACCTCGGCGCAGAAAGCCGGGCAGAAGGCGGCGCAGAAGTCCGTCGGCAAGGCGTCGTAAGCGTGCCGGTGGATCTGGAAGTTGAATACAACAATCGCGCGCGCGTCCCTGAAAGCAGCGCCCTGATCGGCGGATGGGCAACGGACGCGCAAGCCTATCGCGCGACATTCCGGGCAATGCGCGTTCTGCGTTACGGCGCAGGCCCCCGCAATACGATCGACTATTTTCCCGCCGGGCAGGGCGGACCGATCGTCGTCTTCATTCATGGCGGCTATTGGCAGGCGCTGGACAGTTCGTTCTTCAGCCACCTGGCGCGGGGGCTCAATGCCCATGGCATTGGCGTGGCAATTCCGAGCTATGACCTGTGCCCCGCGGTCGCCGTCGGCGATATCATCGAACAGATGCGCGCGGCGATGCGCGAACTGGCGAAGGTGGGGCAGAGGCTGGTGGTGTCCGGCCATTCCGCCGGCGGTCATCTCGCCGCCTGCATGCTGGCGACCGAGTGGCGCGCGCTTGATGCTGCGCTGCCGAAAGATCTGATCATGGCGGCGTACGCAATCTCCGGGCTGTTCGACTTGGTGCCGCTGGTGAAGACCTCGGTCAACAACGCGTTGCGCCTCAACGACGTCACGGCGCGACACGTCAGTCCGCTGTCATGGCCGATGCCGTCGCAGGGCAGCCTCGACGCGGTGGTGGGCGGCGACGAGAGCGCCGAATATTTTCGCCAGAGCAAGACCATCGTCGATGCATGGGGCGTGGCGATCCCGACGCGCTTCGAGGCGTTGCCGGGGACCAACCACTTCACGGTGATCGCACCGCTGGCGGATCCGCAATCGCCGATGACATTGCGGCTCAAGGCGTTGGCCACGCTTTAGGCGGGGCTGCCTAAACAAACTGCGCAAAATCGAACGGTCCGCCGAAAATTTCGGCGCGCCGCAGGACTCCACGGTTGCGCGAAACTGTTTTAAGTCTAAAATGATATCGGAAGACGTTGTCAGGCATCTGGACGTGACAGGAGCAAGCAATGGCCGCTGCCGAGCCTCTGAAAAAGCCTGAAACCGCGTACACCGCGCATGTGGATACGTTCGCGCGCGACAACATGCCGCCGCCGGAGCAGTTGCCGGAATTCCGGTTCACGCCCCCCGAATTCCATTATCCGCCGCGCATAAATTGCGTGGTGCCGTTCCTCGACCGCTGGGTGGCCGAAGGCCGCGGCGATGCGCCGTGCATGATCGGGCTCAACGAGAGCTACACCTATCGCGGGCTCTACGAGCTGGTGAACAAGATCTGCAACGTGCTGGTCAACGATCTCGGACTGGTCACCGGCGGCCGCGTGTTGCTGCGCTCGGCCAACAACCCGATGATGGTGGCGACCTATCTGGCGATCATCAAGGCCGGCGGCGTCTGCGTCTCGACCATGCCGCTGCTGCGCGCCAAGGAATTGGCCTATCCAATCCAGAA
Source organism: Tardiphaga sp. (assembly GCA_040512975.1). Lineage (GTDB taxonomy): Bacteria > Pseudomonadota > Alphaproteobacteria > Rhizobiales > Xanthobacteraceae > Tardiphaga. The sequence goes on from JBEVEC010000003.1 coordinate 11,917, forward strand.
GGCGAAGATTGCGCTGGCGCTGTGCGACGGCAAGCTGTCCGACGAGATGGAGAAGGCGAGGGCGACGTCGCCGGAACTCAAGCGTGTGGTCTATTGGGGCACCGGCGAGGCCGAACTCGACGCACTGATCGCCAAGGCCAGCCCGGACTTCACCGCGGTCGACACGGCGTCCGACGATATCTGCCTGATCGCCTTCACCTCGGGCACCACGGGCGATCCCAAGGGCACCATGCATTTTCATCGCGACATGCTCGCGGTGTGCGACGGCTTCGCCCGCAACGTGCTGCGCGCGACCCCGCAAGACCGCTTCATCGGCTCGGCGCCGCTTGCCTTCACCTTCGGCTTCGGCGGCGTGCTGTTCCCGCTGCATATCGGCGCGTCCTTTGTCGTGCTCGAAAAGGCCGGCCCGGAAGAGCTGCCGGTGGCGGTGGCCAAGCACAAGGTCACGGTGTGTTTCACGGCGCCGACGGCTTACCGCGCCATCCTCGGGAAGATCGAACAGTACGACCTCTCGACACTGCGCAAATGCGTGTCGGCCGGCGAGACGCTGCCAAAGGGCACTTTTGATGCGTGGCTGAAGGCCACCGGCATCAAGCTGATGGACGGCATCGGCGGCACCGAGATGCTGCACATCTTCATCTGCGCCATCGAAGAGGAAATCCGCCCGGGCTCCACTGGCAAGCCGGTGCCGGGCTATGTCGCCAAGATCATCGACGACAACGGCAACGATGTGCCGCCCGGCACGCTCGGCCGCCTGGCCGTGAAGGGGCCGACCGGTTGCAAATATCTCGCCGATGAGCGGCAGAAGAAGTTCGTGCAGAACGGCTGGAACATCACCGGCGACACGTTCCTGATGGATGAGGACGGCTACTACTGGTACCAGTCGCGCTCCGACGACATGATCGTGTCGTCCGGCTACAACATCGCCGGTCCCGACGTCGAGGCGGCGTTGCTGACCCACGAGGCGGTGGCCGATTGCGGCGTGGTCGGCTGTCCGGATGCCGATCGCGGCATGGTGGTGAAAGCCTTCATCGTGCTGACGCCGGGGCTCGAGGCCAGCGACGCGCTGGCGCTCGAGCTGCAGAACCACGTCAAGCGCGAGATCGCGCCGTACAAGTATCCGCGCGCCATCGAATTCGTGACCCAACTGCCGAAGACCGAGACCGGGAAGCTCAAGCGTTTCGCGCTGCGCCAGATCGCGGCGGGCGCTGCGGCCTGATATGGGGATCGCTGTGAGGAGAAGCCGGTGACCGCAAAGGGCCCGACATTGACCGTAGTGCCAGGCAAAGCGGACGACGCATCGTCGCCCGGCGTGCGCACCTTGCAGCCGAGCGGCTGGCCGAAGCCGAAGGGCTATGCCAACGGGATGAGCGCGGATGGTCGTATCGTCGTCACCGGTGGCGTCATCGGCTGGGATGCCCATGAAAAGCTGCAGCCGGATTTTGTCGGCCAGGTTCGCCAGGCGCTGCAGAACATCAAGGACATTCTCGCCGAAGGCGGCGCGGGGCCCGAGCACCTCGTGCGGTTGACCTGGTATGTGGTCGACATCGAAGAATATATGGGCAGCCTGAAGGCGCTCGGCGCCGCCTACCGCGAGGTGTTGGGCGCGCATTATCCGGCCATGGCGCTGGTCCAGGTGGTCCGTTTGGTCGAGCCGGCCGCGCGCGTGGAAATCGAAGCCACCGCCGTGGTGCCGCGCTAGCGCCAAAAAAACAGATGTCATCGCCCGGCTTGACCGGGCGATCCAGTAACCACTGACTATCTGGAATACTGGGTAGCCCGGTCGAGCCGGGCGATGACAGGTCTTGTTGGGATGAGCCGAGGTCCCCACACGCGAAAATCCGCTATAACCGGATTTCCTGCGCAGGAATTTGATTCATGAACGTTCCGTCCCGGGTCATCACCCTGGTCAACATCGCCCATTTCATCGACCACTACGCGATGCTGATCTTCGCCGCGGCGGTGCTCGTCATGGGGCCGGCGATGGACAAGACCTATGCCGAGCTGCTGCCTTATGCGACGCCCGGTTTCATGGCCTTTGGCGCGGGCTCACTGGTGACTGGATGGCTCGGCGATCGCTGGAGCCGTCGTCACATGATGGTGATCTTCTTTTTCGGTATCGGTCTGTCGATGATCGCTGTGGGATTTGTGCAGACGCCGTTGCAACTCGGCGCTGCGCTGTTTTCGGTCGGGCTTTTTGCCTCGATCTATCATCCTGTCGGCACGGCGATGATCGTGTCCTATGCCGACAAGCTGGGCTCCGCCATGGGGCTCAACGGCGTGTTCGGCAATTTCGGCGTGGCCTCGTCGGCGCTCGTCACCGGCGTCGCGGGCCAGTTTCTCGGTTGGCGTTATGCCTTCATCATTCCGGGTGTCGTGACGATTGCCGCGGGCATCGTCTTCATGCGCAACGTCGCCCATGAAGACCGGTCCGGATTCAAACAGGCGGCGGCGCAGGCGCGGGTGGCGAAGTCGGACATGTGGCGTGTGATCCTGGCGCTGCTGGTCACGGTGATTGCGATCTCCACGGTGTTCAATGCGATCACCGTCGCGCTGCCAAAACTGTTCGCCGAACGCCTGGCCGACCTCACGCACAGTCCGGCCTTGCTCGGCGTCATCGCCGCCGGCGTCTACGTGTTTGGCGCCGCAACCCAGTACAATATAGGCAAATTGATCGATCGCCATTCGCTGAAGGCAGTCTGTTTGCCGTTGTCGCTGGTGCTGGCGCCGTTCCTGTATCTGGCAGCATCGCTGTCGAACGCGTCCCTGATCCTGGTCGCGATCGGAGTCATTGTCGGCCTGTTCGGACAGATCACCGTCAACGAAGCGATCGTCGGCAAGTACACCAGCGAGGAATGGCGATCGCGCGCCTATGCGGTGCGTTACTTCGTCGGCTTCACGGCAGCCGGCGCGTCCGTAGGTCTCGTGGCGTGGCTGTATGACCAGGGCGGTTTCATCATGATGCTGCACGCCTTCGCCGCGCTCTCGGTGCTCGTCATCATCGCCGCGCTGATCCTGCCGCCGGAGTTGCCGGCCGCGAAAGCGCCGGTGGGCTGAAGCGCATAGAAGCGGTCCCGACGACCGCTTGCATCTCGGACCGCAAGCGACGGCAAAACGCCGGCAAACATGCGCTCACGCACAGGCTGCAGGATTGCATTTAAGTCCGAAATGGTTGCAGGGTAGGCGGCCGCTGCCCGGTGTTGCACGGGGCGGAGCAGTTTTCTAATTCTGGATGTGGGGGCCACGACTCGTCGTTACCACCATTGGACAGATCCGTGAATTTCGAAACAATCGTTGACCAGATCTACGAAGCAGGCGTGGTCCCGGATCATTGGCCGCAGGTGTTCGATCGCCTCGCCGAACTGGCTGACGCCGAAGGGGCGATGATCTTTGCCCAGGCGCCCGGCACTCCGCGATGGACGGCGTCCGCCGCGATCCATGACCGGATCGGTCGCTGGATCCAGAGTCCTTATGCACTCAACAACCCGCGCGCGGATCGGCTGATCCCGCCCGACGTCGCGTGCTTCCTGACCGAGCCCGACTGTTTCACGATGGAAGAACTCGACAACGAGAGCTTCTATCGCGACGTGCTGCGGCCCAACGGCTTGGGCTGGTGCGCCGGTACATCGGTACGCTCGCCGTCGGGCGATACGCTGGTGATCTCGGTGGAGAAGGCCCATGACAAAGGGCCGGTGCCGCGCGCCGTCGCCGAGCAACTCGACCTGCTGCGGCCGCATCTCGCTCGCGCCGCCGTGCTGTCCGGCCGCCTGGGCTTCGAGCGGGCGCAGAGCGCGGTGGCGACTCTGGAAATGATCGGGCTGCCTGCGGCGGCGGTCAACGGGGCAGGCCGGGCGGTGGCGGTCAATCCCGGCTTTCTCGCCAGCGGCTCGATGGTCTCGACCGGTGCGCAGGACCAGGTGCAGTTCGCATCGCGAACCGCACAGGCGATGTTCTCGGAGGCTTTGACGAACCCGGGCTCGCTGTCTCGAACCGGGCGCTCGATCGCCATCGCCGGCACGCTGCGCCATGCGCCGCTGATCGCCCATGTGCTGCCGCTGCGCCTGTCCGGGCTCGACGTGTTTGCCGGTGCCGTGTCCATCCTGTTTCTCACGCCGATCACCCAGCAGCGCGGCCCCGCGCCCGAACTGCTGCAGGCGCTGTTCGACCTCACACCCGCAGAGGCGCGCGTGGCCAGCATGCTGATGGACGGCATGTCGATCGAGACGATTTCTGCGACGCATGGCGTATCTCGCAATACGGTGCGCACGCAGTTGAAATCGATATTCGCCAAGACGGGGGTCGATCGTCAGGTCGACCTGGTGCGCCTCCTGGGGCAACGCCGGCTGGAAACGATCTGAGCGCTGTTTGATAGCAGCGCAGGGCAAGAAAGGCGGCGACGAAAAAGGCCGGCGCGATGGCCGGCCTTGATGCGAGAGTATGCCCCAGTCTAAGTGATGCGTCGTCAATACACGGTCCGCCGCAGCGGTAAATTTGAGTGACTCGCTGCGCCGCGTCGCCGCCGCCAACGTGTACGGTATTGATGTATGTCGGACGCCGGACCTTAGCGTCACCCATTTGGGTGACGCGAGCCACTTTGCTCCTACAACCAAGGTCTAAGCGTTGACGTGCACGAAGTCGCGCAGCAGCGGATAGATCTCGTTGTTCCAGCGGCGTCCGCTGAACACGCCGTAGTGCCCGACGCCGGCCTGCATGTGATGCACCTTGCGGTACTGGCGCACCCCCGTGCACAGGTCCTGCGCTGCCAGGGTTTGTCCGATCGAGCAGATGTCGTCCTTCTCGCCCTCGACCGTCATCAGTCCCATGCGCTTGATGGAGCCGCAATTCACCGGGCGTCCCTTGTAGGTCAGCTTGCCCTGCGGCAGCAGATGCTCGTGGAAGACGTCGCGGATGGTGTCGATGTAGAACTCGGCCGGCAGGTCCATCACCGCGAAATATTCGTCGTAGAATGTCTTGATCACTTCGGCCTTCTCGATCTCGCCCTTGGCGAGATGATCGGCCAGTTCGACATGCGACTTGATGTGCCGCTCGAGATTCATCGAGACGAAGGCGGTGAGCTGAATGAAGCCCGGATATACCTTGCGGAAGGCGCCCTTGCACTGCATGGGCACGTAATTGATCATATTGTCTTCAAACCACTTCAGCGGCTTGCTCTTGGCAAACTCATTGACCTTGGTTGGCAGGATCCGGGTGTCGATCGGTCCCGCCATCAGCGTCAGGCTGGCCGGCCGCGCCGGATGATTGTCTTCCGACATGATCGCAGCCGCCGCGAGTGCCGACACCGATGGCTGGCAGATCGCCACCATATGCGATCGCGGCCCGAGCTGGTCCATGAAGGTGATCAAGTGCTCGGTATATTCGTCGAGGCCGAAGCGGCCCCGGTCGAGCGGGATGTCGCGCGGATTGTGCCAGTCGGTGATGTAAACGTCGTGGTCCTGCAGCAGCGTCTTCACGGTGCCGCGCAGAAGCGTGGCGAAGTGCCCCGACATCGGCGCCACCAGCAGCATGCGCGGCTGCACCGGCGCGCCGTCCTTCTTGAAATGCAGCAGCGAGCCGAACGGCGTGGAGTACACCACCTCTTCGGTAACCTCGAACTCGCCATTGCCGACCATCACCTTGCCGATGTCGAATTCCGGCCGGCTATAGGTCAGCGCCGTGCGCGAGATCAGTTCGAGGGCGGCGGACAAGCGGCCGAACAGCTTTTCGGATGTGCCGGCCGGGACCAGATTAAGGTATTTCAGCGCGGCCGCGGCGCCGCTGCGCCAGGGTGCCGTGAGATCCATGTGGTTCTGGTAGGCCTGATACATCATGGACATCATCCGGCGCGTTTTCCCTGCTTTATTGCTATGCAATATCGAAGTCGCGGCGAAGTCAATTCGTCTGCAGAACTGGCACGTCGTTTGCTGAACAAAATGCAGGCAGCGTCAGGGGCAGCCGCGGCGTCCGACGCTGCGCTTGTGCGTTATTGCTCGTCAGGGGGAAGTCATGGCCAAGGCGACACTTACCATCAGCAGCAAGAACTATTCGTCGTGGTCGCTGCGCGGCTGGTTGCTGACCAAGTTTTCCGGACTCGAATTCGACGAGATCGTCACGGCGCCGGACGATGCCTCGGCCAAGGCCGAGATCCTGCTGCTGTCGTCGTCGATCCTGGTGCCGTGCCTGCGCCACGAGGGGGCAGTGGTCTGGGATACCCTGGCGATCGCCGAATACCTCAACGAGGTCATGCCGGACGCCGGTCTGCTGCCCGCGGACAGGGTGCTGCGCGCGCATTGCCGCTCGATCTCGGGCGAAATCCATTCCGGCTTCACCACGCTGCGGGCGTCGCTGCCGGTCAACCTCAAGGGCCACTTCCCGAATTTCAAGATCTGGTCGCGCGCCCAGGCCGATATCGATCGCATCTGCACGATCTGGCGCGAATGCCTGGCGACCTCCGGCGGCCCGTTCCTGTTCGGCCAGCGCAGCGTCGCCGATGCCATGTACGCCCCGGTGGTGACGCGCTTCATGACCTACGACGTCAAGCTCGATCCGCAACTGACGGCCTATGCCGAGATGGTGATGGCACTGCCGGAAATGCAGGAATGGATCGCCGCGGCAAAGCAGGAGCCGGCGGATATCGAAGAGCTCGAGGTTGAGTACTAACGCACATCGCGGCTGCCGCTGGCTCGCGATCGGGCAGTGCTTGCTCAACTAATATCCAGCGCGCGCCGCTTCCGGCGCGGCTTTAGCGCACGTTCAGACCGAAAAGCGCTCGTAATCCATGCAACTGGTATCAAAACGCGCCCACAACCGTGTGGCGCGATATTCGCATGGTGCATTGCCGAAGCAACAGGGCCGGAGCCCGGCCGGGATTGGAGGATGCCATGAACATGCATGCTGCTCTCGACCTGAAATGGTCCGGCCTGACGCGGCCGGGCGGCGACACGCTCCGCCTCAACCACCAGGATTTTGTCGCCATCGATCGCCACAGGGACACGACCTACGAGCCGACCTACCGGCCGCAGGCGCTCTACAGCCGCGCCAATGAGGGTTTTCACGCCAACAACGAGACCTTCCTGCTGCACGAGGTCGCCACCAACCTGCCGATCTATCGCGAGGATACGGGCCCGACCGATTTCCATCTGCATCTGCCGCCCGGCGGCTTCCAGCTCGTGCTGGTGACGTCGGGCATGTTCAGCTTCGACTACGATGGCCGCGTCTACCATTGCGGCCCCGGCGCGGTGATGCTGCAGAGTGCGATCGTGCACCGGCAGCTGTTCTACACATGGTCCGGACTGTCGACCGAGGAGAACCTGAAGACGCCGCAGACGGTAGTGCCCGATGCCATGTCGATGGGCTATTCCGGCAAATTCCTCGAGGCCTTCGTGACCGACCCGACCACATTCCCGAACCCGACCATCGTCGGGCCGGAGCAGATCAACGAGGCCGAGACGCCGCGTGTGGCGTGGACCCATGCCATGCACGACCGTCCGTCCGGCGCCGGCTTCTGGCTGCAGGATCCGCTGGCGCTGGACGCACTGTTCAAGCCGCTGGCCGATGGCGCCATCAAATCGGCCGCGCCGGTCTATGTGCGCGACATCGGCATCGAGGGGCCGAGCGGCTATCTCGTCACCGGCCACATCATCGCCACCGATCCGCGCGGGCAGTCGCTGTTGCCGAAGAGCAGCGGATCGGCCGTGGACGTTGACTCGTTTGGCAAGGGCGAGGTCGTGATCCACCGCGTCATTCGCGGCACGGCCGAGTTCAAGGATCACCACGGGACGACATTCGAACTCACCGCCGGCGACGTGGTGACGGCGGGGAAGAATGCAGCCAGCCTGATCGGCATCGGCGAGAACACGCAGGTGCTGCGCCTCGGCCTGTTGAAAGGCCTGGAGCAGCTGCGCGGCTGGACGCCGACCCAGCGCGACGAGATCGACGGGCTCGCTGGCCAGATCATCACACAGAAAGACGTCCGACCGCTGCGCACCGAAGGCAAGCCAGTCGGCTATCTCTACACCTAACTCAGGCGCATGACTGCGTCACGCGGTCGGAAGCGGGCGCCAGCCGACGACGCTCGCCTCGACGTCGCTGCCGGTGCGGGCGTTGCGCCAGACGCCGTCGACGAAATGGCAGGGGAACGGCAGCTGATAGGTGCCGCTCTTGTCTTCGCACAACACCTGCACGGCCAGATCGGGTGGCGGGTCTCCCTGCCCATCGAAGTCAGCCAGCCGTCGTTCGCGTGTCGCCATGCCATTATCCTTTGAAACAGGGATGGGCGGATCGGCTCGGCCATCTCGCCATCCCCTTGTTCGTCGACAACGAGCGATATCAGATCGGGATTGCGGTTGTAGTGTGTTGATCAGCAAACTTGACCGAGCGGTCGATCACAAAGCACGGCGCAATTTCTTTGCGCTGCGCGCGCGCTTGCGCGCCGGAGTGGATGCGTCATTCTGTCCACGTGCCGTTTTGCACGATCCTGCGCTCCGCATGTCCCGCATCAGAAAGTTCACTCGATGACCGATCCTATCGCACGCCGCACATTCCTGGGTGCCATGGCCGTTGCGGGCGCCGCCGCCGCTGCGGGCCAAGTCGCGCAGGTCAGTCCGGCACACGCCGCCACCGACGCGGGCATCGATCTCATTTCCGCGTCAGCAACCGACCTGGCCGCTGCGATCAAGGCCAAGAAGGTCAGTTCGAAGGAGGTCGTGCAGGCCTATCTCGACCGCATCGCCGTGGTCAATCCGAAGCTCAACGCCGTGGTGCAACTGACCGCCGACGCCGCGCACCGGGAAGCGGAGGAGGCCGACGCCGCGCTGGCGCGCGGCGAGAGCAAGGGGCCGCTGCACGGCGTGCCCATGACCATCAAGGACACGCTGGAAACCAAGGGTGTGATCACCACCGGCGGCACCAAGGGCCGCGCGGCCTACGTACCCGGCGCCGACGCCACCGCCGTGGCGCGGCTGCGCGCGGCCGGCGGCATCATGCTCGGCAAGACCAACGTGCCCGAACTCGCCGGCGCGATCGAAAGCGACAACCTGGTCTATGGCCGCACCAACAATCCCTACGATCTCAGCCGCACGCCCGGCGGCAGCAGCGGCGGCGAGGCCGCCATCATCTCGTCCGGAGGCTCGCCGTTCGGCCTCGGCACCGATGCCGGCGGCAGCATCCGCATTCCCGCGCATTTCTGCGGGTTGGCGGCAATCAAGCCGACCTCCGGCCGGGTGCCGCGCACCGGGCAATTCCCGATGCCGCTCGGCGCGCGCAATCCGGTGTTTCACGTCAGCCTGATCGCCCGCCGCGTCGAGGATCTCGGCCTCGCGCTGCCGATCATCGCTGGTCCGGACTTTCGCGACAGCACCATCGTCCCCATGCCGCTGCTCGACCCCAAGGCGGTGACGCTGAGCGGGCTGAAGCTTGCATTCTTCGACGATGACGGCCTGGGCACGCCGACCAAGGAGATCATGGCCGCCGTACGGGACTCCGCCAAAGCGTTCATGGATGCCGGCGTCAAGGTCGAGGAGAAGCGCACGCCGGACTCGGACAAGGCCGCCATGGTCTATTCCGACATGAGCCGCGGCGACGGCGGCGTCGGCACCCGCGCCTTCCTCAAGAGCGTCGGCACCAATGAGATCTCGCCGCTGTTCGAAAAGGCGCTCACTGCCGCACCGGGCATGGCCAATCCGACCGAAGCGCTGGCAGGCTTCGTGCGCTGGAACCTGTTCAATAACGCCATGCTGCGCTTCATGGAAAACTATGACGCGGTGCTGTCGCCGGTGGCCCCGTATCCTGCGATCAAGCACGGCACGGCGTTCGAGCCGGAGACGATGAAAGGCTATGGCTACACCCAGATGTACAATCTGACGGGCTGGCCGACCGCGACGGTGCGCGTCGGCACCTCGCCGGAAGGGCTGCCGATCAATGTCCAGGTCGCGGCGCGGCCGTGGCGCGAGGACGTGGCACTGGCGCTGATCGCGCATCTGGAAAAGACCTTCGGCGGCTGGAAGATGCCGACGGCGGTCTGAACCGGCGGGGTACAAGACCAAGACCTTCATGCTAAGAGCTTCGCGCGGGCAGGGCGTCCGCGCGAAGCGCGAGGTTTCTCATGATCGGCCGGATATTCCTGACACTGGCTGCGGCTTCGCTGCCGTTCGCGGGCCTGGTGGACCGCGCGCAGGCGCAGGACGTGCCGGGCATCGAGATCTGCACCGTGGAAAAGACCATGGAGCGCCGCACCAGCTGTTTGCAGAGCAACGTCAACTTCCTGCAGCAGAGCCTCGGCAAGCTGCGGCTCGAGCAACAGCAGAAGCTCGATGCGGCGAACCGCCAGGTCGAGGCGCTGGGCGCGACGGTGGTGACGCTGCAGAAGGCGGTGGCGGATTTGCAGGCGGGGAAGAAGCCGGCGGTGGCGCCGGCAGCGCCTGCGACTCCCGCGCCGGCGGCCAAGGACGCGCCGGCGGCGAAGTAGAGCCTTTCCACGAGTCGTCCCCGCCTTCGCGGGAACGACAAGCATCCCGCCTACGAATCCTTCTCGGCCGACATCAGCGGACCGAACAACTCCCAGCTCTCGCCCTTGAACCGCATCATCTGCAATTGCTCGAGCGGGCTGAAGTCGGTCGGGCTGGTGCGGATCCGCGTGCCCGGCAGATAGATCCCGATCTCCATGTCGAGGCTCGCCGCCTGCTTCATGATGTTCTCGCGGGTCAGGTTGTCGCCGCATTGCTTGAGCACCTGCACGATGCCCTGCGATACGCCGTAACCGAACACGGTGCCGCTGTCGGCCTTGTCGCCTTCCGGAAAATACTTGTCCATGAAGGTGCGCCATTCCTTCATGGCGGGATCGTTGGTCCAGGTCGGGTCCTTGGGGTCCTTCAGATAGGCGGCGCTGAGCACGCCCTGCGCATTATCGAACCCGGCCGGCTGCATCACGGCGCCGACCGACACCGAGACGTTGGTGACGATCTGGATCGGCTTCCAGCCGATCTCCGCGACCTTCCTGATCGCCTGCGCCGCAAATTTCGGCGTCGCGATGTTGATGAAGATGTCGGGATTGGCGGCGCGCAGCTGCACGATCTGCGAATCCACCGTCGGCGAACTGGTCTCGTAGGACACCTCGCTGACGATGTAGTCCTTCTGCTTGGCGCCGAAGCCGTCATGCAGGCCGATCAGGTAATCCTTGCCGAAATCGTCGTTGGCGTAGAGCACGCCGACCTTCTTGCCGGGAAAGTTCGCCATCACATATTGCGCGTAGATGCGGGCTTCCGCCTGGTAGCTCGGCTGCCAGCCCATCGTCCATGGATAGTTCTTCGGATCCGCCCATTTCGCAGCGCCCGTCGAGACGAACAGCTGCGGCACCTTCGTGCTGTTCATGTATTTCTGGATCGCCGTGTTGCCCGGCGTGCCCAGCGGATTCAGGATGAACAGCACTTCGTCGTTTTCGACCAGCTTGCGCGCCTGTTCGACGGTCTTCGGCGGGGAATAACCATCGTCATAGGAAATGAAATTGATTTTGCGGCCATTGATGCCGCCCTTCTCATTGACCATCCTGAAATAGGCAGCCTCGGTCCTGCCGATGACGGCATAGGCCGACGCCGGGCCGCTATACGGCATGATGTTGCCGATCTTGATTTCGGTATCGGACGCGCCGCTGTCGTATTTCTTCTGAGCTTGGCTTGTGGTGGTGCCAAGCAGTGCAACAACGCCGGCAAGCGCCAGCGCGCGCAGAACCTTCCAGTCATGCCGCATGGTCGTCTCCCTCCGTGTGGTTCGATCACCGGCCGGCCCGTCTGTGCGGGCTTGCGTGGTCCGGCTCGAGTACCCGGGAGTATGCACCAAGCCCTGCGCTTGGATAGGCGATGTCGCGCACAACATGTGACGCGCCGCACAACGCCGGCGCAAAGCGGCGCAGGCGCCCATGCATTCCCGTCGCTTGGCAGTGCAGGGCGGGTTTGGTCTACTGCGCGCCCGTGCATCGCGCGCGCCGCCAAACAAAACAAAAAAGCCGCAAGGGAGTATCTTTATGTCCAGCCCCAACATCCGCGTTCTCGCCACCGATCTGGCTTTTCCGGAGGGCCCAGTGGCGATGCCCGACGGGTCGGTCGTCCTGGTCGAGATTCGCGCGCAGCAGCTGACGCGGGTCTGGCCCGACGGCCGCAAGGAGGTGGTCGCCAAAATTCCCGGCGGGCCGAACGGCGCCGCGCTGGGACCGGACGGCAAGATGTACATCTGCAACAATGGCGGCTTCAGCTGGGTGCCGTCGCGCGGCACGATCATGCCGCACGCACCCGAGCCGCACGAATATATCGGCGGCTCGATCCAGCGCGTCGATCTGTCGTCGGGGCAGGTCGAGACGGTGGTCGACGCATGCGGCGCGCATCCGCTCAAGGGGCCGAACGATCTGGTGTTCGACAGGCAGGGCGGGCTGTGGTTCTCCGATCTCGGCAAGCGTCGCGCGCGCGACATGGATGTCGGCGCCTTCTATTACATGAAGCCGAATGGCGCGGGCGTGGTCGAGGGCCATTTCGGCATGTTGCCTGCCAACGGCATCGGCCTGTCGCCGGACGAGAAGACCGTCTATGTGGCGGAAACGCCGACCGCGCGGTTGTGGGCGTTCGACCTCGCCGGCCCCGGTGAAGTCAAGCCGGGTGAAGTGCTCTACCGCGGCGAGCGTGGCCGTCCGATCGCCGGCCTCGGCGGCTACCAGATGTTCGACTCCCTGGCCGTGGAAGCGTCCGGCAATGTCTGCGTTGCAACGCTGGTGAGCGGCTGCATTTCGGTGATTGCGCCGGACGGCCAAGTCGTGGAACAGGTTCCCACAGGCGACCGCGTAACCACAAACATCGCATTCGGCGGCCCCGAGCTGAAGACGGCCTTCATCACGCTGTCGGGGAGGGGCGAACTGATCGCGATGGACTGGCCGCGCGGCGGACTGCCGTTGAATTTCCTCAATCGATAAATGCGAAGGACGCTCGATGCCGTGGCTTGAACCTGTAACTCTGTCTGGTCCTCATGCCCGGCTCGAACCGCTTGCCAAGGATCATGCCGATGGACTGATCGAGGCCGCCAGCTCAGGCGACCTGTCGAAAATCTGGTACACCGCGATCCCGTCGCCCGACAAGATGGCCGCTGAGATCGATCGGCGGCTGTTGCTGCAGGCGTCCGGCGCCATGCTGCCGTTCACAGTGAAGGACGCCGGCGGCAAGATCGCCGGCATGACGACCTACATGAATGTCGACGCCGCCAATCGCCGCGTCGAGATCGGCTCGACCTGGTACGGGCAATGGGTGCAGCGCACCGGGCTCAACACCCAATGCAAGTTGCTGCTGCTCGGCCACGCCTTCGAGACCCTCGACTGCATCGCGGTGGAATTCCGCACGCATTTCTTCAACCACCAGTCCCGCCGCGCCATCGAGCGCCTTGGCGCCAAGCAGGACGGCATCATGCGCAATCACCAGATCGCGCCCAACGGCACGCTGCGCGATACCGTGGTGTACAGCATCCTGCCGAACGAATGGCCGACGGTGAAGGCGCATTTGACGTATCAGCTGGATGAGAAGCCGCGCTAGCGGTTGATACAGACGTGTAGCCCGGATGAGCGTAGCGCGATCCGGGGGCAGCACAGTATGTCCCGAATGTCTCTTCGCTCATCCGGGCTACGGAGATCACGTCGGCGGATAAATGCGATCCAGCAGTCGCCTGCAGTAGGCCGGCGTTGGCGTCTCCTGGCTGACCAGGATGCGGTAGACGATCGGTGCCACGACGTGGTCGATCACTTCCTCGGCGTCGAACGGCGTTTCGCCACGCGCCCTGGCGCGTTCGGTGAGGGTGGTGAGATGATCGTTGGTATAGCTGCAGCACACGGAGATCTGTCCCGCGGCGACCTCCGAGGTCCCGTCGCGCAGCAGGGCACGGCCGACCGGCGACGACATCTCCTCGGCATATTGCTCGATGAACGCCCGCAGATCGGTCTCGACAGCGCCGGTGTCATCGGGATCGCTGATCGGGCGCAACCGCGCCAGAGCGACATCGGCGAGCACCGATTGCAGGTCGCCCCAGCGGCGGTAGATGGTCGAGGGGGTCACGCCCGCGGCCGCGGCAATCTGCGGCACGGTGATCTGGTTTCGGGTGGCGGGCGTGCTGAGTTTGCGAACGGCGTCATGCACCGCCTGCTGAATGCGCGCGCTGCGTCCGCCGACCCGGATACGTTCCTTGACAGCCATCATGCTCTCCAGAGGCAGACCGGGGCAAATTCTTAACGCAAAGGATTTGCATTAAGCGCCGAACTGGCCTAAGCCTCTAACGCAATGAATTAGCTTTAAGAGGTGCGCAATGCAAGATCGTAGCGATAGACGAGCCTGCCTTTCGGCTAATCGGGCGCCTGATGCCACCGCGCGCACCGTATCGCCTGCGGTCATGACGGCTTTCAGCTTCATCGGCGCCGCGCTCGTGTCGGCAAGCAGTGGCGCGGCGACGCCGCTGTACCGGCTGTACCAGCAGTCCATGCATCTCTCGCCGCTGATGATCTCGCTGGTGTTCGCAGTCTATGCCATCAGCCTGCTGGCGGCGCTGCTGACCATTGGCGGCCTGTCCGATTACGTGGGGCGCCGTCCGGTGATCTTCGGCGGATTGTTGCTGAATGCCGCGGCGATGATCCTGTTCGCCTATGCGAGCGATGTCGGGCAGCTGATCCTGGCGCGGGCCGTGCAGGGCGTTTGCGTCGGCACCGCCACCACCGCATTCGGCGCCGCGATCCTCGACACCGACCGCAAGCGCGGTCCGTTGTTCAACAGCATCACTGCCTTTCTCGGCCTGATGGCCGGCACCCTCGGGGCGACGGTGCTGGTGACCTTTGCGCCCGATCCGCTGCATCTGGTCTATGAGGTGCTGCTAGCGCTGACGGTGGTGATGATGGCGCTGTTGTTCGTGATGCCCGAGACCGTTTCCCGCAAGGCCGGCGCGCTGGCCTCGCTGCGGCCGCATGTCAGCGTGCCCGCCCAGTCCCGCGCCGCGCTGCTGCGCATCACCCCGGCCAATATCGCGACCTGGGCCCTTGGCGGCTTTGCACTGTCTTTGATGCCCACGGTGGTGGCGACGGCGATGGGCGTATCGGCGCCATGGGTCGGCGGCGCCGTGGTGACGACGCTGTTGCTCGCCGCCGCGGTGACGGTGGGGGCGCTGCGCCAATTGCAGGCACGGCGTCTACTGGTGCTCGGCACCGCTGCACTGGCCGTCGGCGTTGTCGTGACACTGCTTGGCATCTGGCAGCATGGCGTGGCCGTGCTGTTCGCCGGCTCGGTGATCGCCGGCTTCGGCTTCGGCGCGTCGTTCGCCGGTTCGCTCAGCGCCTTGCTTCCCACCGCCGAAGCGCATCAGCGCGCCGGTCTGCTGGCGACGTTTTACGTGCAGTCCTATCTCGCCTTCAGCCTGCCGGCGCTCGCCGCCGGCGTCGCGGTGCCCTATGCCGGGCTCGACGTCGTCGCTTATGCCTATGGCGCGGTGGTCGTCGTGCTGTCAGTCATGTCGATGATCGCGGCGCTCCGCAGCGCGCCGTGAGGTTCAGGCGGCGTCGGGCTGATACAGCGTATCAACCGTCACCGTACCGACCACGCGCGACACGCAAGGGCAGATCTTGGTGTTGCCGCTCTTCTGGTGGTCGCTGAAGAACACGTCGCGGTGGTCGATCTCGCCGTCCACGGCAAGCACGTCGATGGCGCAGACCCCGCATTCGCCGCGCTGGCAATCCGACATCACCTCGTGGCCGGACTCATTCAGCGCCGCCAGCATCGAGCGGTTCTGCGGCACCACGATCTCGCCGCCGCCCTTCAGCCTCACGCGGAATTCCGCGGTCGGCAGCAGGCCGCTGGATCCGAAGGTCTCATAGCGCAGATCGGCAGGCGCGCGGCCGCTGCCATTCCAGACTCTTCGCGCGGCGTCGAGCATGCGCATCGGCCCGCAAATGATGGCGATGGCATCGGCGGGCAAGGCGGCGAAGATGGCAACGAAATCCAGCCGCGTGCCCTGATCGCTGGCCTGTACGATCAAACGATCGCCGAGCAGAGCTGCCATCTCGTCGAGATAGGCTGCATCGCCCCGCGATCGCGCCGCGTAATGCAGCGTCGCCTCCACGCCGCGTTGCCGCAGCGCGTACGCGATGCCGGTGATCGGGGTGATGCCGACGCCGCCGGCGATCAGGCAGTAGCTGGTCCGCGTCCAGTCGATGTCGAACAGCGACGACGGGCTGGAGATCTCCAGCCGCGCACCGGGCACAAGCGCCCACATGGCCTGCGAGCCGCCGCGGCTGTCGGGCGCCAGGCGCACGGCGATGCGCAGCGTCTCGGGGTGGCGTTCGCCGACCAGCGAATAGGACCGCGTCTGCGGCTGCCCGTCGACCAGCAGGCTGACATTGATGTGGCTGCCGGGCGGATAGGCGCCGATGGGCGCGTCAGGGCGCAGCGTGATCTCGCGGATCTCCGCCGTCACATTCCGCGTCGCCTCGACGCGGCATCCCATCCAGTGTTCTGCAAAGCGCATGGGTGGTCTCCGTCAATCCGCCGGCGCGGAGGTGAGCAGCGCGAGGGCGGGCAGCAAATCGAGATGGACGCGGTGACGCAGCGCCAGCCGCAGATTGCGGACGGCCAGCCGCGCATGCTCGCGCATGATCGCCTCGGCGCGCGCGCCCTCGCGGTTCTCGATGGCGTCGATGACGATGCGGTGGTGCTCCTGCGCGATGAGCAGGATGTTGTGGGCTTCCGGCAGCGCCGACTGCGCCATCACGAAGGCGCTCGGCGAGGCGAACGGCATCGCCGCGGCGCGGTCGATCTGCCTAATCGCCGGCGCGCTGCCGCTGAGTTCGTTGAGCAGCGCATGAAAGCGCGCGTTCAGCGTCACATAGGCCGAAAACGCCTCCACCGAGATCGGATCCTGCCGCACCAGCAGATCGATGTCGGCGAGGCATTCCTTCAGCGGCTCGAGCTGCCGCGCGCTGGCGCCGCGCTCGGCGGCGAAGCGGGCCGCCAGGCCTTCCAGCGTGCCGCGCAACTCGATGGAATCGAGGATGTCGCGCTCGGAGAAGGCCTTCACCATGAAGCCGCCGGACGGGATCGCCTGCAGCAGGCCTTCGTCCTCCAGCCGCACCAGAGCGAGCCGCACCGGCGTGCGCGACACGCCGGTGATCTCCACTGCCTGCAGTTCAGAGATCCGCTCGCCGGACCGCATCTGTCCCGACAGGATCATGTCGCGCAGCGCGAGTTGCGCGCGCACGGTCTGCGAGACGGAGCGCTCGGAATCGCGATCGCTCACCGGATCACTCCGCGGCTTGCAGTTTTGGCGGCGTCGTTTCCTTTGCCACCATGCGGTCGATCACCCGCCGGCACCACATGGCGCCGGCATCGATGTTGAGGTTGTAGAAGACGCGGTCCGGGTTCTCGGCCATCGCCCTCTGCTGCGCCTCGAGGATGATCTCGTCCTCGTGGAAGATGCCGGCGACGCCGTCGCGGATTTCCGTGGTGATCTTCTGCTCGGTGATGCGGTGGTTGCGCATGAAGGACCAAAAGTAATGACAGGTGGTCTCGGTCTCCGGCGTCATGGTGTTGAGCACATAGCCGTTGACGCCCTGCGAGCGGTCGCCCTCGGGCGCGCCGCTGCCGGCCGGCGCCACGCCGACATCGATATTGACGGTGGCGGGCGCCTGGACATGGATGATCTGCCAGCGGTCGACCGGACCGGGCTTGCCGAGCTGTGCGGCCCAGAACGGCGGCGCCGTGATGTTCTTCATCCAGCGCGTGACCGTAACGGTCTTGTCGCCGTGGGTGACGTCAAACGGGGCTTCCGCGACATCGTCCTGGCCGATGCTGGAGCCGTGGACGAAAGTCTCGTGGGTGAGGTCCATGAGATTGTCGACGACGAGGCGGTAGTCGCATTTGACATGAATGGTCTTGCCGTCGCCGGCCCAGAGCGGATCGTCATTCCAGTGCATGTCGGGCACGAGGGCGGGATCGGCGAGGGCAGGGTCTCCCATCCACAGCCAGATGAAGCGGTGGCGCTCGGCCACGGGATAGGCGCGCACGCAGGCCGAGGGATTGATGGTCTCCTGCGACGGCATGAAGGTGCAGCGGCCCTGCGCATTGTATTTCAGCCCGTGATAGCCGCAGACCACGGTGTCGCCATCGAGCCGGCCCTTGGACAGCGGCACCAGCCGGTGCCAGCAGGCATCCTCCAGCGCACTGACGCCGCCATCGGCGCGGCGATACATCACCACGTGCTTGCCGGCGATCGTGCGCGGAAACAGCGCGTGTTTGATGTCGACGTCCCAGGCCGCGGCGTACCAGGCATTCATCGGGAATGAAGCGGGCATTGGATCCTCCGAACCGCGCCATTGAGTTCCGTCTGTATACAGGATTGCGCGTTTCGGCGATATTACCCAGCATTTCGGGCGAAGCAAGCCAGTTTCTGTATGCCAAAGGCTGAAAAGGCGGCACGTCGGCGCAATGAGGCCTAACCTCTCCCTGCGCGCGGGGAGAGGTCGGATTGCGAACGCGGCGAGCGATCCGGGTGAGGGGCGGTGCGGCAGGGGATTGCCATCCCTGTGGCAAGAGGCCCTCACCCACCCCTCTCCCCGTAAGAGCGGGGCGAGGGAGTACGCTGCCGCGGCCGCGTGGTGGGAAGTTAAACTTCGCGGCGGTTCAGAAACGCCAGGCGCTCAAACAAATGCACGTCCTGCTCGTTCTTCAACAGCGCGCCGTGCAGCGGCGGGATTAGTTTGCGCGGGTCGCGTTCGCGCAATTGCTCCGGCGACATGTCCTCGTTGACCAGCAGCTTCAGCCAGTCGAGCAGCTCCGAGGTCGACGGCTTCTTCTTCAGGCCGGGCACGTCGCGGACCTCGAAGAAGATCCGCATCGCCTCGGCGACCAGGCGCTGCTTGATGCCGGGGAAGTGGACGTCGACGATCTGCTGCATCGTCTCCATCTCGGGAAACTTGATGTAGTGGAAGAAACAGCGGCGCAGGAAGGCGTCAGGCAGTTCCTTCTCGTTGTTCGAGGTGATGATGACCACCGGGCGCTTGGCGGCCTTGATGGTCTCGCCGGTCTCGTAGACATGGAATTCCATGCGGTCGAGTTCGAGCAGCAGGTCGTTGGGAAATTCGATGTCGGCCTTGTCGATCTCGTCGATCAGCAGCACCGGCCGCTCGCCATGGGTGAAGGCCTCCCACAGCTTTCCGCGCTTGATGTAGTTGCCGATGTCCGACACGCGGGGATCGCCGAGCTGGCTGTCGCGCAGCCGCGACACCGCGTCGTATTCGTACAGGCCCTGCTGCGCCTTGGTGGTGGACTTGATGTGCCAGGTCAACAGCGGCGCGCCGAGCGCCTTGGCGATCTCCTCGGCCAGCACGGTCTTGCCGGTGCCGGGTTCGCCCTTCACCAGCAGCGGGCGTTCGAGCACGATCGCGGCATTGACGGCGACCTTGAGGTCGTCGGTGGCGACATAGTCCTTGGTGCCGGTAAATTTCATCGGAAGCCTCGTTCGGGTCATGCTGACAGCACAGGCACGACGCGAACGACGAACCGCGATTGTCGGGGGAGGGACGTTTCGAAGCGGAAGTCTAGTGGAATTGTCGGGCAGGTCCAGCCGGCAATCCCCCGAGGCCGGCTCACGCTCCGGGCGCCGTCAGTCCGTCGGCGTCGGGTCTGCCGCGTCGTAATCGGCATCCAGGGTCGACCCGGCCACCACGCAGTCGCGGCCGCGCCGCTTGGCCTCGTAGAGCGCGAGATCGGCCCCGCCGACCAGCACCGCCTCGTTCGCCATCCGCGGCGTTCGGCTGCCGACGCCGATGCTGATCGACAGGGACCCGCGCGGGGCCGCCGTATTTTCGATCTGCAATGCGCGCACGCGCAGCCGCACCGTTTCGGCGACGGTCATGGCGTCGCGCTCCGACATGCCCGGCAGGACGATGGCGAATTCCTCGCCGCCATAGCGGGCGGACAGCGCCGTCGTCCCCATCGTGGCGTCGGCGATCACGGCCGCGACCTTCTTCAGGCAGCCGTCACCGGCCTGGTGGCCCTTGCTGTCGTTGTAGCCCTTGAAATGGTCGATATCGATCATCAGCAAGGCCAGCTCGTCATGCTGCTCGAAGGCGCGGCGCAGGAAGCCGTCGAATGTGCGGCGGTTGGCCAGTCCGGTCAGGCCATCGGTGGTGGCGAGTTCGGCCAGCTGCTTGTTGAGCGCGTTGAGCTCGTCCTCCATGTTCTTGCGCCGTGTCACGTCGCGCAGCACGCCGACGATCTCGATCTTCTCGACACGGTCGTTGGCACGCGCGGCCAGCTTGAAATTGATCTCCACCCAGGCCAGCGACCCGTCATTGCGATAGGTCCGGAAGATGATGGTCTGGCTCCCGGTCGAGTCGGTCAGGCGCGCATTCGCCGCCCGCACCAGCGCCATGTCGTCGGGATGCACCAGCTCGATGCAGGACCGGCCGATGAGCTTGACCGGATCAAGCCCTAGCACGAAAGCGACCGAATGCGACACGTAGACGAAGTGATAGGTGCTATCGAGCAGGATGACGACGTCGGCGATGTTGTCGGCCAGCAGCTTGTATCGCTTTTCGCGTTCGCGCAGCGCGGTTTCCATGTTGAGACGAAAGCGAAACTGGGTCGACAGCAGGGCGGCGAGCAGGATCACGGTAAACAGCAGTACCGAGGCGACGGCGACGTCGCTTTGCAGGGTGCTGTACCAGTGCGCCAGGACATTGTCCTCCGGCACCGCGACGGTGACGATGACGGGATATTCCGCACTACGCTCATAGCCGAAATATTTCACGATCCCGTCGAACGGCGACAACATCCGGTAATAGCCCGACGGGCTTTCCTTCAGCTTGTTGCGGATCAGGTCTGAAGCCGACAGATCCTTGCCGACATCGATCGGAGGCCAACGCGCCAGCACGATGCCGTCGAGCCTCAGCAAGGTGATTCCGGATTGATCGCCGAGTTGGAACGATTGGTAGAATTCGTTGAAATAGTCGGTGTCGATGGATGCGACCACGACGCCGTTGAAGCTGCCGTCCGCATTGTTGATGCGCTTCGACAGGAAGATCGTCATCTTGCCGTTGCTGCGCGAAGACAGGGGATTGCTGATGCGCAGGCCGGGGTCGGCATTGTCGCGATGATAGGCGAAATAGGAGCGGTCGTAATTGCTGTAGGCCGGGGTCACCGGCATCGACGAGTAACGCCATTCGGCGACCTGGTCGAGCACGCCGATCTCGCGGATCTGGGGAAGCGCCGTGACCGTGCTCGCCAGGAACTGGTTGAAGCGCTCCGCCGGCGGGCTTTGGTAGGTCAAAAGATCGACCATGCCCCGCATCGCCACATCGGCAGCCTGGAAGGTATGCGACGCGTGTTCCTGCAGCGAATGCGCGAGGTTGCCGATGTCGACCTCGCTGCGCAGCAAGGTTGTCCGCCGCGCATCGATGGCCTTCCAGATCACGAGGCCGAGCACACTGGCGCTCATCGCAAGCACGAAGACCGTGACGATGACGCCGGGCGCGGAGAGCCGGCCGGGTGCGCTGATGCTGGGTGTATATTCGGTGGTCATGGCGTCGTTGCAATCGCTGTCGATGTCGCGGCCAGCATGCGCGTGTGTGCTTGCAGCATAGCTAAGATTGCGTCGGTCCGGAGGTGCTCCGCATAGTGTGGTTAGCAGCGTTGCAATCGCTGAAACATGTACCTGCAACGGCGGCTCTGCCGCCCGGTTCGGACGGTTTTGCCGCAATGCGGGTCATCACGACTTACATTTTTACCGGGCAGCGCTCTTGACGGTGGCGGGGGGGCGGGCAATCTGTCGGACATGTTCTTGCAATTCTTTACATCGCTGCGCGATGCGCAGGTGCCGGTCACCCTGCGCGAATACCTCATGCTGATGGAGGCGCTGGACGCTGATCTCGCCGATCAGTCGGTGGAGAACTTCTATTACCTGTCGCGCGCCGCGCTGGTGAAGGACGAGCGCAATCTCGACAAGTTCGACCGGGTGTTCGGCACCGTTTTCAAGGGGCTGGAAAACCTGCTGGACGCCATGGAGAAGGCGGAGATCCCCGCCGAATGGCTGAAGAAGCTGGCGGAGAAATATCTCACCGAGGACGAGAAGAAACAGATCGAGGCGATGGGCTGGGACAAGCTCATGGAAACACTGCGCGAGCGCCTCAAGGAGCAGAAGGGCCGCCACCAGGGCGGCAGCAAATGGATCGGCACCGCCGGCACCTCGCCGTTCGGCGCCGAGGGCTACAATCCCGAAGGCGTGCGCATTGGCCAGGACAAGAGCCGCCATCAGCGCGCGGTCAAGGTATGGGACAAGCGCGAGTTCAAGGATCTCGACGGCAATGTCGAACTCGGCATCCGCAACATCAAGGTGGCGCTGCGGCGCTTACGCAAATTCGCGCGCACGGGTTCACCGGACGAACTCGATCTCGACACCACCATCCGCGAGACCGCCAATCACGGCTATCTCGACGTTCATATGCGCCCGGAGCGGCGCAACGCGGTCAAGGTTCTGGTGTTCTTCGACATCGGCGGCTCGATGGATTCCCATGTCGAGCAGGTTGAGGAATTGTTCTCGGCGGCGCGATCCGAATTCAAGCACATGGAATATTTTTACTTCCACAATTGCCTGTATGAAGGCGTGTGGAAGCAGAACAAGCGCCGTTTCACCGACCGCACGCCGACCTGGGACGTGCTGCACAAATACGCCCATGACTACAAGGTCGTGTTCGTCGGCGACGCTTCGATGTCGCCTTACGAGGTCATGGTGCCGGGCGGCTCGGTCGAGCACGTCAATGCCGAGGCGGGTTCGGTCTGGCTCGAGCGTATCACGCAGACCTATCCCAACACGGTATGGCTCAACCCGGTGGCACGGCGTCACTGGGATTATTCCGAATCCACCACCATCATCCGCCGGCTGCTGTCGCAGCGGATGTACCCCTTGACCATCGAGGGCCTCGAAGCCGCCATGAAGGAACTCGTGCGCAAGGCGTAGTCCGGACCGCTGTGTGCGGCCATGCCGCCTTCAAGACCCCAGAGCAGGAGCGAACGCTCATGACCACCAAAACCGACCCGCTTGTTTCCACCGATTGGCTGGCCGCCCGTCTCGACGACCCCCGGGTAAAGATTTTGGACGCGTCGTTCAAATTGCCGGGCATGTTGCCGCTGCCGGTGGACGATTATCTCGACGCTCATATTCCCGGCGCGGTTTTTTTCGATGTAGACGCGGTTTCCGACCACGCGTTGGATCTGCCGCACATGTTTCCGGACGCCGCGCAATTCGGGCGCGACATCGGCGCGCTCGGCGTGTCGAGCAGCGATACGGTCGTGGTCTATGACAACGGCGGATGGCTAGCCGCGCCGCGGGCGTGGTGGATGCTGCTGGCCTTCGGCCATGGCGACGTGAAGGTGCTCGACGGCGGTTTGAAGAAATGGCGCGCCGAAAACCGTCCGACAGAGTCCGGCAAGCCGTCGCCGGCCCCCGGACAGTTCGAGGCGACGCTCGATCCATCCTATGTGCGCAGCAAGGCGCAGGTGGTCGCCAATCTCGAAACGCAGCGCGAGCAATTGATTGATGCGCGCGCTGCGAACCGGTTCGAAGGCAGCGTGCCCGAGCCGCGGCCCGGTATCCGCTCCGGCCACATTCCGGGCAGCCGCAACTTGCCGTTCGGCGCATTGTTCGACGCG
This sequence comes from Tardiphaga sp., assembly GCA_040512975.1. Lineage (GTDB taxonomy): Bacteria > Pseudomonadota > Alphaproteobacteria > Rhizobiales > Xanthobacteraceae > Tardiphaga. Next base: position 35,619 of record JBEVEC010000003.1, read on the forward strand.
GCGACCGGGACGATGAAGCCGCTCGACGATCTGCGTGAGGCATTCGCTGCGACGGGCCTCGATCTGGCAAAACCGATCGTGACCACCTGCGGCTCGGGTGTGTCGGCCGCCGTGCTCACCCTCGCTCTGTATCGCCTCGGCGTGCGCGGCTCCGCGCTGTATGACGGGTCGTGGTCCGAATGGGGCCTTCCCGACGGCCCGCCGCTGGCGACGGGCCCGGCTTGAGCCGCTAGCGCGCCGGGCGCTACCGCACCGGGGTGAACGGCTGGCCGAACAGGTCGAGCTGCTGCTCCGGAGCTACTGCGGGCCTGGAAACGGGTTCGGCGGCCACGTGTCTGCGCTTCTTCTTCTTGACCGCCACGGGCTTTTTAGCGGGCTTCTTGACCTGGATGGCCGGTTTCTTGACGGGGACCGGAACGCGCGCGGTGGGCGGCTTGGTGCCGAGCACTGCAACCTTGCTTGACGCGAGCTGGGCATCCGCTGCGGTCAGCGTTGCCTGGGGGGTGTCCGTCGACGCAGTGGTGTCGACATCGGCTTCGGGGACCGGTGCCGTCGCGCCGGCATCGGCAACCGGCGCCGGGGCCGGGGCAGGTTCGGCATCTCGGGTCGCTACAGGGGCGACTTCGGGCACGACAGGCGCGACCGGATCGGGTGCAGCAGGGGTGACCGTTTCGGCTGCTGCGGCTTCGGGCTGCGCAGGCACCGGCGCCGGCGCTTCAGGGGGCGGTGGGGTCGCGGCAGGAGCCGGGTCAGTCACGGTCACCGGGTCAGCGGCCGTCGCGACAACGGCCGGTGCCGGATCGGCTGCGGCGGACGGGGCCGGGGGCGCCGCGACAGGCGCCGGAGCCTCGGCACGTGGCTCAAGGCGCAGCATGGCCAAGGTTGGCGGCGCCTCGGAGGCCTGCGGGGCATACATCGCCGACGCGGGTGCGCGCCTCGCGGGGAGGCTGGCAAACTCCTCATGGGCGCCGCGCAAAAGCGCTGTGGCGCCCAGGCCGAACACCAGAAATGACACTGCAAGCACGACGGCTGCAAACAGGAAACGGAAGCCGGGAAGCATGAAAATGTTGTTCCGCCCTCGGCTATGCGAAGGCACTCGTGACCGTCGGGAACGCGGTGGATACACGGTGAAACTGAATCGCTCAGCGCCGCCAAAACGTCGCGAATCAGGTTCATCCAGAATACCGCAGCGCCCGGGAACCGTTTGTTAAATTAACCGATGCACAACCGGTTGGCGGGTTGTCATGACGCGATTTCGATTCAGGTGCGGCAAGTTGGTCACGCCGGATGATGAACTTGCGAATTCGACCGAAATGCGCGTTTCAATGCGTGAATCGTCTTGAATGCGCCGCGATCCTGCGCGATTTGCTTTGCTATTCCGATTTGCTGGTGCTGAAACAAGGGCGATGATGATCAAACGTTTTCTGACGACGTTCGCGACCGTGGCTCTTGGCAGCGTTGCGGTTCAGTCGCTGGCATTGGCCCAGAGCTATCCTGCGGGTTCGACGAGCGGTTATTCGATCCCGGCCGATCCGTCCTATCCGCCCGGTGGCTACCCCGCCGCGGGAAACCCTGGCGCGTCCGCCGCGCCGGACTTCGACGCCCTCGACGATGAAGAGGCCGCCGTGCCGCAGAATGGTCGCCCGTCGACTGGCCTGTCGGCGCCTGGTCTGTCCCAGGGTCCGATCACGTCCCCGGACGATCCGCGTTACGGTCGACCCGCCGGTCCTCCGGTCTATTCCGATCGCGCCGTGCCGCCCGGTCCGGTGATGTCGCCTGACGATCCGCGTTATGGCCGGCCTGCCGGTGCGCCCGTCTATAGCGAGCGTGCGCCCCAGGGTCCTGTCATGTCGCCGGATGATCCGCGCTACGGCCGCCCGATGGGCCCGCCGGCCGTTGTCTATTCGGACCGCGGCGACGAGCGTATGCGTCCGCCGGAAGGCGTTGGCGCGCAGGGCGGCCCTGGTCAGCAACAGGGCAATCTAGGCGCCAATGGCAGCTCGGTGATGGTGGCTTCGTTGCCGCCGGAAGATCAGCCTGAAGCCGGTGGCGGCGAGGCGGCTTTGTCGCCGGAGATGCGCCGGCAGGAAGTCAATTTCGTCACCAAGGAGCCCGCTGGCACCATCGTGGTCGATACGCCGAACTATCACCTCTATTACGTCCTCGGTGGCAACCGCGCGGTCCGCTACGGCGTCCGCGTCGGCCGCGACGGCTTTACCTGGACGGGCATGCAGAAGATCACGCGCAAGGCCGAGTGGCCGGATTGGCATCCGCCGACCGAGATGATCGAGCGCCAGCCTTATCTGCCACGCTTCATGGCCGGCGGTCCCGGCAATCCGCTCGGCGCGCGTGCCATGTATCTGGGGGCCACCGTCTATCGCATCCACGGCACCAACCAGCCGTCGACCATCGGCAAGTCGGTCTCGTCGGGCTGCATCGGCATGCTGAACGAGGACGTGTCGGACCTGTTCGACCGCGCCAAGGTCGGCACCCGCGTCGTCGTGCTGCCCGCCAAGGCACCGCTGACCACCGCTTCGGCCCAGCCGTTGCCGGGCCCGGCGCCGTTGCCGGGAACGCAACCGGCCAATGTTCGGCCGCTGCCGGCACCGGTCAACGTGCGCTAATTTCGGAACACCGATCTGAACAAAAGGGCGCAGCGTGATCACGCTGCGCCCTTTTTTTTCTGGAAGGGAAGGTGGGCTGGGCAAAGCAAAGCGTGCCCACGAACCACGACACGACCTTCAACGTGGGCACGGCGCAAGTGCGCCTTGCCCACCCTACGATTTAGCCAAGCTGGCGCAACGGCTCGCCTTTCAGCCAGCCCTGGATGCCCTCGACGGTGTCGGCGAAAATCTTCCGGTAGTTCTCCGCGGTGACATAGCCGAGATGCGGCGTGATGACGACGTTGTCGAGTCTGCGCAGCGGACTGTCCTGCGGCAGGGGCTCCACCGAATAGGTGTCGAGGCCCGCACCGGCGATCTTGCCCGCCTGCAGGATTTCCAGCAGCGCATCCTCGTCGACGATCGGGCCGCGGGCGGTGTTGATCAGATAGGCGGTGGGTTTCATCCGCTGCAGGTCGGCTCGTGACACCAGCCCGCGCGAGCGGTCGCTGAGCACGACATGGACCGAGATGACGTCGGCGGTGGCGAACAGCTCGTCCTTGCTGGCATAGGTCACGCCGGCTTTCTCGCAGGCGTCCGGCGTCAGGTTGGTGCTCCAGGCGATCGTCTTCATGCCCAGCGCGCGGGCGATCCCGGCAACCCGGGCGCCCAGCTTGCCGAGGCCGATGACGCCCAGCGTCTTGCCCTCGAGATCCTCGCCGACGGTGACCTGCCAGGGTTCGCCCGCCTTCATGCGGGCATTCTCGAAGCCGATTCTGCGGGTCAATTCCAGCATCAGGCCGATCGTCACGCCCGCGGTCGGGTTGCCCACCATGCCGGTGCCGCAGACCACGACATCACGGGCCTTCGCCACCTCGAGGTCGATCGCGGCGTTGCGCATGCCGGAGGTGATCAGCAGCTTCAGCTTCGGCAACGCCTCGAACAGCGCGCGCGGGAACGCGGTGCGTTCGCGCATGGCGCAGATGATCTCGAAGTCCTTCAGCGCTGAGGCCGCGTCCCCGGTGGAGGCGAACGGCTTGTCGAATACGGTGATGTCGATGCGGTCGCCGAGCGGGCTCCAGTCGGCCAGTTTCAGCGCGACATTCTGGTAGTCATCGAGAATTGCACAGCGAAGCCGCGTCATGAGGTCCGTCCATCCCGGTGCGGTGACGCCGGCGGAGGACGCCGGCAGGATGGAACACATCGCGCGCCCGGAGGACGCGCGCAAGCGGTTGCTGCACCGCCTGGCGCGGATCAGCTCAATGTGAAGCGGCGGTCCCGGAAGGCGTATCGGCTGTCGATTTGGCCTGACAAGCCGGGCCGGGACCACGCATGTAATGCTGTTCCGGGCGATAGGGATCGAACGCGGCGACGAAGAACGTCTGCCAGAACTCCCGCATTTCGTGGAAGAATCCGGATTGCGCCGGATTGGACGCGGAAGAGGGGGCCGATGATACGATTGCCATGACGGGCTCCGCCTGTCTGCCCACGACTTCAGTCGCGAGGGCCTGGAATGTCTGCCTGCATCCTTGGCGGAAGTCGTTAAAATGCGGTTCTAATTGTCATCATCCAGGCCTGGGTCGCCAGCAGCGTTACCAATTGCTTAACGCCCCCCGGTTGCCCTTTGGGGGCCGCGAAGCTACATCAGCGACAACCCCATTTCACGCTGCGCCGGTTTCAGGACCGCGCGACTTCAAGGATCAAGATGGCTCGCCAGTTCGTCTACTTCATGCAGGGCCTGACCAAGGCCTATCCGACCCGCAAGGTGCTGGATAACGTCCATTTGTCGTTCTACCCGGACGCCAAGATCGGCGTGCTCGGCGTCAACGGCTCCGGCAAGTCGACGCTGCTCAAGATCATGGCCGGGCTGGACAAGGAATATACCGGCGAGGCCTGGGTCGCGCAGGGCGCCCGCGTCGGCTATCTCGAGCAGGAGCCGCAGCTCGATGCCGCGCTCACCGTGCGCGAGAACGTGATGCTCGGCGTCGCCAAGCAGAAGGGCATCCTCGATCGCTACAACGAACTGGCGATGAACTATTCCGAGGAAACCGCCGATGAGATGACCAAGCTGCAGGACGAGATCGAGGCCCAGGGCCTGTGGGATCTCGACAGCAAGGTCGACCAGGCGATGGACGCGCTGCGCTGTCCGCCCGATGATGCCAACGTCACCACGCTGTCCGGTGGTGAACGCCGCC
>JBEVEC010000059.1:0-6216 GCA_040512975.1 Tardiphaga sp.
GGCGAAGAGTCCGAGCGCAACGTGTTCTACACGGGTGCCGCTCCGAACCAGCAGGCGATCCCGGCGGTCGATTACCTGATGAAGGACGAGAAGGTGAAGCGCTGGGTGCTGGCCGGCACCGACTACGTCTATCCGCGCACCACCAACAAGATCCTGGAAGCCTACTTGAAGTCGAAGGGCGTCAAGCAGGAAGACATCATGATCAACTACACGCCGTTCGGTCATTCCGACTGGCAGACCATTGTCGCCGACATCAAGAAGTTCGGCTCGGCCGGCAAGAAGACCGCCGTGGTCTCCACCATCAACGGCGACGCCAACGTGCCGTTCTACAAGGAGCTCGGCAACCAGGGCATCAAGGCGACCGATATTCCGGTCGTGGCGTTCTCGGTCGGTGAGGAAGAGCTGGCCGGCATCGACACCAAGCCGCTGCTCGGCCATCTCGCCGCCTGGAACTACTTCGAGTCGATCAAGACCCCGGCCAACACCAAGTTCATCAAGGACTGGCAGGCCTATACCAAGAATCCGAAGCGCACGACCAACGACCCGATGGAAGCCACTTATATCGGCTTTAACATGTGGGTGAAGGCGGTCGAGAAGGCCAAGTCCACCGAGGCGGACAAGGTCATCGACGCGCTGCCGGGCATCGAGACCGCCAACCTGACCGGCGGCACCTCGAAGATGCTGCCGAACCATCACATCACCAAGCCGGTGTTCATCGGCGAGATCAAGCCCGACGGCCAGTTCGACGTGGTGTGGAAGACCCCGGGTCTGGTGGCCGGCGATGCCTGGTCGAAGGAACTGCCCGATTCCAAGGACCTGGTCGGCGACTGGGTCGGCAAGAAGTGTGGCAACTACAACACCAAGACCAACAAGTGCGGCGGTCAGGGCTCCTGATCTCGCTCTGAGGCTTCGTGTTCAGCAGTTGCGGATTCGTGCTTCGCAACGGCGACCTCCCGAGACTCCCAAACTCGCGAAGGCGGCGCGTCCGCCGCCCTCGCATTTTTCTTCGGCCGGGGTTTTTCCAGTGATCCATATTCTCTCGCGCTGCCGCGCGCTCGCCATTGCCGTGCTGCTGATGGCGGCCACTGCGCTGCCGGCGTTCGCCGGTCCCTTCGAAGACGCCGTCGCCAAATTCGCCAATGACGATTTTTCCGATACGGAAGAGGCCGTCGGCATCATTGCGACATCAGGCAATCCGCAGGCCTATGCCATCATCAGCGGATTGCGCGAGGGCCGGCTGTTTGCCGATCCTGACAGCAAGAAAGTCTATCTCACCGGCACCGACGGCAAGAGCACCGATGCCACCACCGGCGCGCCGGTCGCCAGCGTTCCCGACAGCGCGGCGGCGGTGCGGCTGAACAACCGTCTGCGGCGCACGATGGATACGGCGGTGGCCGCCCTGACGCTGTCGGCGCCCGAGCCGGGCCGGCGCGCGCAGGCCGCGCAGTCCGTTTTCAAGAGTCACGACGAGGCCATGCTGCCGGTCATCGAGACCGCGCTCGACAAGGAAACCGATCCGGCCGCCAAGCGCGCCTTCAGCGAGGCCCGCGCGGCGATCCTGCTGTTCAAGGACGACGCCACCGAGGCGCAGAAGATCGAGTCCATCGCCATCATCAAGGCGCGCGGCGACCAGGACGCGCTGGCGCTGCTGACCGGCCTGCCGCCCGACCAGACCGTCGGCGTCACGCGCAGCGCCGCGAGCGCGGTGACCGCGATCAACAGCCGGCTGTCGCTGTGGTCGCTGGCTCAAAATGCCTGGTACGGCATGTCGCTCGGTTCGGTGCTGCTGCTCGCCGCCATCGGCCTCGCCATCACCTTCGGCGTGATGGGCGTCATCAACATGGCCCATGGCGAGATGGTGATGATCGGCGCCTATGTCACTTTCGTGGTGCAGGAGGTGATCCGCACCAGCTATCCCGCTTTGTTCGATTACTCGCTGCTGATCGCCGTGCCGCTCGCCTTCATCACAGCCGGCATCCTCGGCATCATCATCGAGCGCACCATCATCCGCTTCCTCTACGGCCGCCCGCTGGAAACGTTGCTCGCCACCTGGGGCCTGTCGCTGGTGCTGCAGCAACTGGTGCGCACGCTGTTCGGCCCGACCAACCGCGAGGTCGGCAACCCGTCCTGGATGTCCGGCGCCTTCGAACTCGGCCAGATGACCATCACCTATAACCGGCTCTGGATCCTGTGCTTCACCCTCGCGGTGTTCGCCATCCTGCTGGCGATGCTGCGCTACACCTCCATCGGCCTCGAGATGCGCGCCGTCACCCAGAACCGCCGCATGGCGGCCTCCATGGGCATCGCCACCTCGCGCGTCGACGCGCTGACCTTCGGGCTCGGTTCCGGCATCGCCGGCATCGCCGGCGTGGCGCTGTCGCAGATCGACAACGTCTCGCCGAACCTCGGCCAGAGCTACATCATCGACAGTTTCATGGTCGTGGTGTTCGGCGGCGTCGGCAATCTGTGGGGCACGCTGGTGGGCGCGCTGTCCCTCGGCATCGCCAACAAGTTTTTGGAGCCGATCGCCGGCGCCGTGCTCGGCAAGATCGCGATCCTGGTGCTGATCATCCTGTTCATCCAGAAACGCCCGCGCGGCCTGTTCGCGCTCAAGGGCCGGGCGATCGAGGCATGAGGATGATAGCGATGATGCTCAGCTTCGACACGCGCCCCTTCTGCTCCCTCCCCCCTTGCGGGGGAGGGCCGGGGAGTGGGGTAGCCACAGGCGCCGCGTTCCGTGGCTCACCCCCCTCCCGTCGCTTCGCGCCACCCTCCCCCGCAAGGGGAGAGGGGACCATCCACGTTGGTGCCAAGTCATGACCCCGCATTTCCTCACCCGCACCCTCGACCGGTCAGCCACGGTGTTCATCCTGGTCGTCGCCGCCATCGGCATCGCGCTGCCGCTACTCAATCTGCTGCTGCCGGCGTCGTCAGCCCTCCAGGTCCCGACCTACCTCATCTCGCTGTTCGGTAAATATGTCTGCTACGCCATCCTCGCGCTCTCCATCGACCTGATCTGGGGCTATTGCGGCATTCTCTCGCTCGGCCACGGCGCGTTCTTCGCCCTCGGCGGCTACGCCATGGGCATGTATCTGATGCGCCAGATCGGTTCGCGCGGCGTCTACGGCAATCCCGTGCTGCCGGACTTCATGGTGTTCCTGAACTACAAGGAGCTGCCGTGGTACTGGTACGGCTTCGACATGTTCTGGTTCGCCGCAGCCATGGTGCTGATCGCGCCGGGCATCCTTGCCTATGTGTTCGGCTGGCTCACCTTCCGCTCGCGCGTGTCCGGCGTGTATCTGTCGATCATCACCCAGGCCATGACCTATGCGCTGCTGCTCGCCTTCTTCCGCAACGATTTCGGCTTCGGCGGCAATAACGGCCTGACCGACTTCAAGGACATCCTCGGCTTCAACATCCAGGCCGACGGCACCCGCGCGGCGCTGTTCGCCCTGAGCTGCCTGGCGCTGATTCTCGGCTTCGTCCTGTGCCGCAAGATCGTCACCTCGAAGCTCGGCAAGGTGCTGATCGCCGTGCGCGACGCCGAATCCCGCACGCGCTTCCTCGGCTATCGCGTGGAATCCTACAAGCTGTTCGTGTTCGTGCTGTCGGCCTGCATGGCCGGCGTCGCCGGCGCGCTCTATGTGCCGCAGGTCGGCATCATCAACCCCGGCGAATTCGCCCCGGCCAATTCCATCGAGGCGGTGATCTGGGTCGCCGTCGGCGGCCGCGGCACGCTGATCGGTGCCGCACTGGGCGCCGTCGTCGTCAACTACGCCAAGACGGTGTTCACCTCGGGCTCGCTGGCGCCGTACTGGCTGTTCATGCTCGGCGCTCTGTTCATCCTGGTGACGCTGCTGCTGCCGAAAGGCATCATCGGCACCTTCAACGCCTGGTGGGAGCCGTGGAAGGCGCAGCGTGACACGGCCAATGCCGACAGCGCCGCCGCCGAAGACGGCGTCACCAAACCCCATCTGGCGGAGTAGGCATCATGACCGTCATTGAAACTCCCGCCGCGCCGAAGCCTCTTTTGCATGTGCCGCCCGCCATCATCGATCCCGTCGCCGCCGCCCGCGAGGCCGAGGCGCGGCAGAAGCGCATTACCTCCGCGCTGCTGTATCTCGACGGCGTCCATGTCTCGTTCGATGGCTTCCACGCCATCAACAACCTGTCGCTGGTGCTCGGCCCCGGCGAGATGCGCGCCATCATCGGTCCCAACGGCGCCGGCAAGACCACGATGATGGACATCATCACCGGCAAGACCAAGCCGGACGAGGGCGACGTCTATTTCGACGGCACCCACGACCTCACGCTGCTGGACGAGACCAAGATCGCCGAACTCGGCATCGGCCGCAAATTCCAGAAGCCGACGGTGTTCGAGAGCCAGACCATCCAGGACAACCTGCTGCTGGCGCTGAACGTCGATCACTCCGTGCGCGGCACGCTGTTCTGGCGCGGCAGCCGGGGCGAGGCCGAGCGCATCGACAAGGTGCTCGAAACCATCCGCCTCACGGATTCGCGGGACCGTCTCGCCGGCAACCTCTCGCATGGCCAGAAGCAGTGGCTCGAAATCGGCATGCTGCTGGCGCAGGACCCTAAGCTGCTGCTGGTCGACGAGCCCGTGGCAGGTATGACCGACGTCGAGACGCACCAGACGGCGGAGCTTCTGAAAGAGATCAACCGCGACAACAAGACCGTCGTCGTGGTGGAGCACGACATGACCTTCGTCCGCGAACTCGGCGTCAAGGTGACGTGCCTGCACGAAGGCACGGTGCTGGCCGAAGGCACGATCGACGACGTGTCGACGAATGACCGCGTGGTCGAAGTGTATCTGGGGCGGTGAGAATGCCGCACCTCAACAACGAGCTGTCATCGCCCGCGAAAGCGGGCGACCCAGTAGTCCAGGGCGCTCGTGATATTGCAGTACCCTCGCGGCGTACTGGATACCCCGCTTTCGCGGGGTACAACAGTGAACTGCGCGGCGCCCCCGTGCCACACACCGTCGCTTTTGGAAGGACACCATGCTGAAAGTCGACAACATCAGCCTCTATTACGGCGCCGCCCAGGCGCTGCGCGGCGTCACCGTGGCGGCGGAGCCCGGCAAGGTCACCTGCGTGCTCGGCCGCAACGGCGTCGGCAAGACGTCACTGCTGCGCGCGATGGTCGGCCAGCAGGCGATCTCGGCGGGCTCGATCAAGTTCGACGGCACCGACATCACCACGCTCAAACCCTTCGAGCGCGCCCGCCGCGGCATCTCCTTCGTACCGCAGGGCCGCGAGATCTTTCCGCTGCTGACCGTCGAGGAAAACCTCAAGACCGGCTACGCACCACTGGCGCGCGCCGATCGCAACATTCCGGCCGACGTGTTCACGCTGTTTCCGGTGCTGAAGTCCATGCTCGGCCGGCGCGGCGGTGACCTGTCCGGCGGCCAGCAGCAGCAGCTCGCCATCGGCCGCGCGCTGGTGATGCGGCCGAAACTGCTGCTGCTCGACGAGCCCACCGAAGGCATCCAGCCTTCGATCATCAAGGATATCGGCCGCGCCATCACCTATCTGCGCTCGCTCGGCACCATCGCCATCGTGCTGGTGGAGCAGTATCTCGACTTTGCCTGCGAACTCGGCGACAGTTTTGCCGTGATGGATCGCGGCGCGGTGAAGTTCTCCTGCGACCGATCCAATCTCGACCCGGCCGAAATCAGCCGCCAGATGGCGCTGTAGCACCGACGTCGCGGCCGGAGAACGCATGCAGACCGAGCAGCCGCTGTCGTTATCGGCGATCTTCGCCGCCAACCGCGCCCGCGGCGCGGTGACCTTCGACGTGCATCTGCAGGACGGCAGGACCCGCCGCCGCCAGCTCCACGAATCCGGCTCGCTGCGCGTGCGCTTTCCCTCGCCCGAGGACCACGGCCTGTCCGCGATGTTCGTCAACACCGCCGGCGGCGCCGCGGGTGGCGACCGGTTCGACATCGACATCGCGGCCGGCGCAGGCACCCGGCTGACCATGTCCACGGCGGCGGCCGAAAAGATCTATCGCGCGCTCGAGCCTGCCGCGACGATTGACGTCAAGCTGACGGTCGACACGGGCGCCGCGCTCGCTTGGCTGCCGCAGGAAACGATCCTGTTCGATCGTTGCCGATTGCGGCGCTCGATCGAGGTCGATCTGGCGGACGATGCGCGGCTCCTGCTCTCCGAGGCGACCGTGTTCGGCCGGTCCGGC
>JBEVEC010000064.1:0-26142 GCA_040512975.1 Tardiphaga sp.
GGGGAACGCCCCGTCGCCCCCAGCACGCGCTCGAAATTCGCTTCTCCGCTGGACACGCCCGTCCATGAAATCTTCGTGGCATTCTCCGTTCGCTCGACTGACAACGTGACGCCGAGATGAATGGGCATTTCCGCCGTCAGGATCGTCTTCAGCTCGTTCGCTATCATCTCATCATGCAGACCAGCGAGATGCGGCCCTTCATCGAACACACTTGTCCTTACCCCGAGGCGGGCCAGCGCCTGCGCCAGTTCGAGACCCAGCGGCCCGGCGCCGATGACGGCCACCGAGCGCGGAAGATCAGATAGTTCGAAAATCGTCTCGTTGGTCAGAATCCGCTCACCCAGCGCCTTGAACATGGCCGGCACGCGCGGCCGGGAGCCTGTGGCGACCACGATGGACTTCGCCGACACTATGGTGCCATCGTCGAGGGACAACCGATCGCGCGCGATGAAACGTGCACGTGCCTTGATCCGGACGTGGGCCGGGATTTCCGCGATCGACTTGAGCGTGGAGCGGACAAAGGCATCGCGTTGCTCCCGCACACGCGTCATGACCGCGACGCCGTCAATGGCCGGCTTCAATGCCATGACTCCGAACAACGGCGCGCGGGATACGGCATGGGCGGCGGCAGCCGCGGCAATCAGCAGTTTCGATGGCATGCAGCCGACGGTCGTGCATGTCGTCCCGGTAAAGCCGTCGTCGATCAGCAAAGTGGTCGCGCCGGCCCGCCGCGCGCTGCGTTCGGCAGCGAGGCCTGCCGTGCCGGCGCCAATGATCGCGACGTCGCAGGAACGAATGGTCATGAAAAGATATCCAACACGCGTCACGATGGCAGGGAGGCCACCGAACCAAGTTGGTGCTAATCGGCAGCAGATGCCGTTGTTCCGTAGCCATGTCTGCTGCAAATGAGCCAAAGCAATTGCTTTTCACGCCGAACAAGCACGGTTTCCGTACCCGGCAACCGTTGTTTTTAATGCAGGTAGCTGGCCAGGTTCAGGCTCTGGACCTTGGCAATGGCGGCGTAGGACGCCGTGAGCTGCGCCTGATAGGTCGACAGCGATGCCGTCACGGCGGCTACATCGACGCCGGTGAGGTCGCTTCCGAGCGTCTGCGCATAGGTCTGATAGTCGCTCTGGCTGGCACTGGCCTTTTCAATCGACGACGCTGCATTGGAAATCTGGGTCTGGACCACGCCGATCGCATCGACCGAGCTGGTGGTCAGGCCGAGTGCCTCGTTCAGCGTGGCGGTCGACAGTGGTGAACTGCTGGCCACCAGGTTCATCGCCCTTAGCACCTCCTCGAAGGCGGTGTTGTCCGCGGTGACGCCGTAGGTCACGGTCTGGCTATCGGAGACGCGCACCGAGGCGGCTGCGCTGTCGCCCTGATAATAGCTGGTGCTCGCCGTCGACGGCGAAGTCGCCGCCGGATAGGCGGTGCTGGAGACGTCCACCGGGGCCTGATCGGTCCGCCCGCCGGCGAACAGATAGCCGCCGTCATATTGGGTGTTGAGCAGCGAGGCCATCGAACTCAGCATCTGCGAGGCCGATTGGGCCACGCTGCTGGTGTCCGTGCTGGCCGCGTTGGTGGAGACGGTCAGCAGGCTGCGAAACTGAGTGACCAGGTCGGCGACGGAATTGACCGCCGAATACATCACCTGCACCTTGCTGCTGGCCAGCGTCGCGGCATCGATATAGGACTGCGAACGCGTCACCGAGGTCTGCAGGTTCAGCACCTGCTGGGTTTTCGAGCCCAGCCCGCCGAAGCTCGTCGAAACCACGCCGGTCGCCTCCTGCATCTGCTGGTCGGCCATGGTGCTCTGCGTACGCAGGGACGCTGCGATCATCTGCTGGCTGGTGGCGAAGGTGGCGACGCGCATGGCCATGGTCAAGTTTCCTAGCCGCCGGTGCTCTGCACGGCGGTCATCAGCGATGTGAACATCTGGTTGATGCTCTGGATCAGCTGCGACGCCGCGGTGTACTGGTTCTGCAACGTGCTGATGGCGCTGGTTTCTTCATCCAGATTGACGCCCGACTGCGACGACATGGCGCTGCTGAAGGTCGCGAGCGTGGTCTGTTTCGACGTATAGGTCGTCGATGCCGCCGACGCCTTCGAGGCCACGTCGGAGACGATGCTGGCCGCATAATCGGTGAAGGATCCGGTGCTCGAGCCGAGCCCGCCCGCGGCGGCGAAGGTCGTCGATCCGCTCAGCGCGCTGTACAGCGCATTGACCACCGTGGTCGACCCGGCGCTGAGCACGCTGCTGCCGGTGGTCAGCGTCGCCGCCGACGACAGCGTCGCCACCGGAAGCTTGCCGGAATTTGCCAGGATGTCGCTGCGCACGGCGATGTCCGACGCGCCGGTCCCGGTCACCAGATCGTTGAGTCCAAGAAAATCGGCCACGCCGACCTTGTCGCTGCCCGCCGCGCTCGTCATTTCGTTGACGGCGACGCCATTGCTGCTGCTGGTGCTGGCGATCACCACATGGCCACTGGAATCGATCGAGGCGCTAAGCCCGGAGACGCCGTTGATGGCAGTGAGAAGGTCGCCGACAGTGCTGACCGTCGACAGGTCGATGTCGCCATAGGACACCAGATCGCCCGACTTGTCGGCGACCGCGATCCGTACCGTCCCGGTGGCGGACAACGGCGTGCTGGTCGTGACCGCCGTGGTGCCCGTCAGGCTGGCGGGCGGCGGCAATGCGGTGCCGGTGTTGGACACCGCGTTCAGGCTGGTCGCCAACTGGTTGGCGAGCTGGTCGAGTTGAGTCTGCGCCGCGGGCAGCACGCTGTCGCGCAGATTGACCAGTGCGCCGATATCGCCGCTGCCGACCTGCGATGTCACATCGACGCCGTTGACGGTGATGCCGCTCAGGCTTCCGGTGGTGCCGGGGCTGTAAACCGAACCGGCCGTCACCGCCGCCGCCGGTGTGAAGCTCAAAGGATGCACCGTGCTGTCGACCAGCGTCTGGCCGGACGCGGTGTAGACCTGCATGTCGCCGCTGGACGAGACGAAATAGCTGACATTCATCTTCGACGCGATGTCTTCGAGCGCGCTGTTGCGCTGGTCCGCTAGGTCGCCGGTGGGTTGGCCCGATGCGCTGGCCAGCTTGATCTCGGAATTGAGGCTGGCGATGGTCTTGAGCTGCGCGTTGACGTCGTCCACCGCCGACGAAATCGAGCTGTCGGCATCGCCGCGCAGCTTCTGCACGCCGCTGGACGTATCACGCAATTGCCCCGCCACGTCGTCCAGGGACGTCACGACATTGGCCTGCAACGCAGAGCTGCTGGTGGTCCCCGACAGCGAAGAAATCGCGGACTCCAGCGACGCCAGCGTATTGGCCAGCGACGTGCCTGTGCTGTCGGCCCCCGTCGTGCTGCCGTAGAGCGCCTGCAACTGGTTCAGGTAATCGTTGCTGGTGTCGGCGGAGCCGAGGTCGGAGGTTGCGGCGACCAGCGACTTCAGCAGCAGCTTGTCGACATTGCCGGTGATCGCCGTGATCGCGGTGCCGGTGCCGACACCGCCGCTGGTCGTTGCCACCTGCGTCGCGGTCTTGACCGTGTAGCCGGCGGTGCCGGCATTGGCGATATTCGCCGAGGCGACGCTGATCTGGACTTGCGTCGCCATCAGGCTGCTGACGGCGATATTGCGGGCTATGTCGAGCGACACGATGACCTCACGGTTTCGAGGAGGCGGTCAGATCCGCAGGCTGCGCCCGTAGGAGGCGGCGGGAACGCTGACGCGGCCACCGGCGCCATAAGGCGAATTGTCGGATATCTGCGCGCGGATGGCGGACATCACGGCGTCGATCCGATGCTGGCTGGCCTCCATGGCCGCGCGCAGGCGCACCATGTTTTCCTCCATGGACACGCGCAGCGCCTCGATGCGTGCGAGGACCTTCTGCTGCATCGGCAGGTTCGACTGGTGCAGCAGCAGGTGCTTCATCGACACCTCCTTGACCCAGGCCTCGAACAGGTCGGCCAGTGTCGACTTCCGCTCGGTATGGCGCGACTGCGAGGCGGGTAGCCCCATGGCCAGGGCGATGTTCTCCTCAGTGATGACGTCGATCATCGCATCGATCAGTTCAATCAGGTCCTCGACCCGGTTTCCGCCGACGGTGGCCACCGCGCGACGCGAAGGGTTTGCTTTGATCATGATGTCACTCCGTTGGATTTGTCGGGCGGTGGTTCGGGCCGGACGCCATGCGTCCGATGCGCGCATAGGCGGAGATCGCGGCCGTGCGGGTGCTGGCGGCGCGCATCTGCTCGGTCAGCATCCGGCAACGCGCATTGAGTTCGCCGCGCACCATGCGGATATCGGCCTCCAGCGCCAGCACGCTGCGGCGGTCGCGCCGTTGCATGGTCTTTGCCGCCTGCACGAGATGGCGCAGCCGGCCGAACAAGGCGTCGTCCTGGTCGTCATTGCGCATGATTTACCTCATGCTCGAAATCAGCGTGTCGAACATCTTGTTGACCGCCGTGATCACCTGCGACGCCGCCGAATAGGCTTGCTGCGCCGAGATCATGCTTGAAAACTCCGTATTGGTGTCGGTCGTGCTGGCTTCCAGCTCGCTGCCATAGATCTTGCCGGCACCGTTGCTGCCGGAGGTCTGCAGCACCGGATTGCCCGAGGCCGCCGTGGCGGCATAGAGGCCGTCGCTGTTGGCGGACAGCTGGTCCTGCGCGGTGAAGGTGGCCACCGGCACCTTGTAGATCGCGATGGTCTTGCCGTTCGAATAGGTGGCGTTGACGGTGCCGTTGTCGCCGACCGCGACGCTGCTCAATTTGCCGAAGGCGAGACCGTCGGATTCGATGCTGGTCAGGCTGACCGCCGGCGTCGCCGCGCCGGATGAATACTGGCTCAACCCGTCGGTGCCGCCGGCCGTGCCGAGATTCATCGTAATGGTGCTGGCCGCCGCGCCATCCGTCCACCCCGAGATGCTGATGGTCGATGGCGTCGCGCTTTGCAGCGATCCATCGGCGTTGAAAGCGATGGCGATCGATCCGGTGGTCGTACCCGTCGTTTTGGTGGGGTCGGTCGCCAGCGTGGGATTGGCGAAGGTGCCGCTCCAGGTGTTGTCGCCGGTCTTGGTCCAGGTGATCTGGACCTGGTTGGCCGTGCCGAGCGAGTCGTAGACCGACATCGAACTGCTATAGGTCGCGCCCGTGGCGGCGTCGGCCGGCAGGTTGGCCTTGACCGTGGTCTCGGTGGTCGGGCTGCCGCTGGTTTCCGCGATGCTGGTGTTGATCGGCACCAGATTGTCGGCGCTAGTGCTGCCGATGACATTGCCATCCGCGTCGGTGCGCCAGCCCAGCAGATAGTCGCCGCCGGCATCCGTGAGATAGCCGCTGCTGTTGATGGTGAAGGCGCCGTTGCGGGTATACATCGTCGATCCGCCCGTCAAGGACGTGGTCACGGGAAAGAACCCGTTGCCCTGGATGCCCATGTCGGTGGCGTTGGTCGTTGTGGTGAGCAGGCCCTGGGTCGCGATATTCGCCGACGATAGCGCGGTGACACCGCCCGACGCGTAGCTCGACGCGCTGGACGAACTCGTCACCAGTGACTCGAAGGACGCAGACGTAGTCTTGTATCCGACCGTCGAGGAATTCGCGATATTGTCCGAGATCATCGAGATCGCCGAACTCTGCGCGCTGAGCGCGGAGATGGCAGACGAAAGCGCGCCGGAAAGGCTCATGACTAGACTCCAAACTCAAATGATCAGGATGTGACGCCGATGATGCTACTGGCTGCGACCGGGGTCTTTCCGATCAGCAACATCGCGCTGCCGCTCGAGCTATCGATGCCGGTCACGGTGCCGGAGACGCTCGTGTAGCCAGAGATCGCGTTGCCTGCGGAATCGGTGGCGCTCACGGTCAGCGAATAGGTGCCGCCATCGGGCAGCTGCGTGCCGTCGCTGGTCTTGCCGTCCCAGGCGAAGCTGTTGCTGCCTGCATCGGTGGTGCCGCTGCCGGTCCACACCGCATTGCCGGACGCGTCGCTGACGGTCAGCGTGACATTGGAGGCCGCGGAATCCAGCGCGTAGCCGAAGCCGATGGTGCCGTTCTGCAGGGTCGCGGAGTCCGCCTTTGCGGTGACCGAGTGGCCGATATAGTTCGCCGAATTCAGCGTCAGCAGGCTGTTGAACGACGTGGCCAACGCATTCAGGTTGGTATTGAGCGTCTGCTGCTGGTCGAAGTTAGCGTAGGACGTCAGCTGATTGATGAAGTCGGTGGAATTGGTCGGGTCGAGCGGGTTCTGGTTCTGCAGTTCGGACACCAGCAGAGACATGAAGTCTGTCGAGGTCAGCCCCGAACTGGTAGTCGCCGTCGACGCGGCGACGACGGCCGCGGGCGTGGTGCTGGTCGTGGTCGTTGTGGCTGCGATGGTCATGGCGTGCTCCGGCGACATCCGCGGCGCCATGCGCTGCGGAATCGCTCGTCAATCGACGTGGCGTTGAATGCGGCTCGATATTAAAACGGCCGGTCCGGACGATTCAGGCGGAGATTTTTGGCGCGCGAGATGCCGCCGCATTCTGCTCTGGCGGAATGCGTATTACTGCTGTTTTATAGGGGTTTCTGCATTTGACAGCAGTTGCAAACGGACGTTGTTTGCTCGGCAGATTTTGCCGTGGCGGCGCTAGTGGTGGCCGTCTTCGCGGGGTCGTCGCGAACCGCGGTCCGGACCGGCGTCGGCCTGCTCAGACGGCTCAGCCGGCGCGCGGACCTTCTGCATGATCCTGTCCATCAGGCCCGCGGGGGCACGGACGGGCTCGGCACGCAAAGCCGAACGAAGCAGCCGTGCTTCTGCCAGCGCCACGCGGGCCGGCTCGGAAACATCCAGCAACATGACAGCGTCGTTCCGGCGGTTCTCGGGCCACAGCTTCAGGTCGTCGCCGAGGCGGCCTAGCAAATCCTCGAATTCGGCGACATCCATCATGGAGCGAGTCCAACGACCTGTTGTCCGGTCAATGATTCCATTGCAACCGGCGCGCGGCTTCGCGCAAGATCAGGTGATAGGACGGACTTGGATGAATGGCAACATTGGGAAACGCGTTTTGGCGCGGGAAGCCTCAGTGTGGCCCCGATTCAGACCTGTCACGCGCCCATGTTGGAATCAGCCGGCTTGGATCCCTGCAGCGCGACCGAGATCCAGGCGTCCCGCATCTCGCGCAGGCTTTCGATAATGCGCCGGTAGCTGTCCGCCGCGTTCGGCCGCCCGAACGACCGCAGGCAGGCCATGATCAGCGAATGATAGGTGGTGTGCAGGCGTTCGGCGACGGCGCCGCCTTTGTCGAAATTCAGATTGTGGCTAAGGCCGCGCAGGATCGCAGTGGCCCTAATCATGTGCCCGTGGCTTTCCTCGAATTGCTTCTCCTCGGCGGCCTTGACCGACTTCTGCAGGAAGCCGATTGCGCCATCCAGCATCATGATGACCGCGCGCAGCGGCGAGACCGCCACCGATGCGCTGCGATAGGCCTGCGCCGCCTGGAAGTTGGACTGGTTCATCATGATGAGCTGCTCGAATTCAGGAGGGCGGAAAGATAGTCCAGCGTCGAATCCGCCGACGAGATCGCGGACTGGTATTGAGCGTATTGCGCCGTGAGCATCGCCTTGTAGACCGCGGCCCGCGCCGTGATGTCATTGACCTGCTGCTGCATCTGGTCGTCCTGGGACTGCAGATTGGTGATCAGGTCCTGCAGCGATCCGCTGCTGCTGTTCGACGCGGCCTTGGCCAGGTTGTTGATCTGCGCGGCGATGCCGGTGGTCGAGGTGACGGTGATCGATTGCGACGTCGAGCCGGTATAGGTGAACGCCATGCCGGCATAGATCGTGTTGGCGGCGCCAATGATGGTGTTGCCGCTGACCGTGAACATCGAACTGTCGCCGGCGACGGACGCCGAGGTCAGCGCACCCGTGCTGTCGACGGCCAGGTCGAGAGTGAACGACGCAGGCGGCGAGGAATTGGTGTTGACGACGGCGAGCGAGCTCGATGACGTGCTGGTCTTTGCCGCCAGCAGTGCAATAACGCCCGTCAAATTGTCCGTCAGCGTGGTCGCCAGCGTGCTGGTGTCGAGCACCAGGTCGTTGGTGTCGCTGAACGAGAGGCCAAGATCGGTCATCGACATGCCGCCGCTCGACATGTTCATCGCCTGCTCGAGGGATGTCATGATGTTGCGCATGCTGCCATCGCCGAACAGCACGGAGCTGGAGTCGACCGTACCGTCGGTCCCCAAGGTCTGCTGGGACGTCACGTAATCGCGGATCGCATTGTAATCCGTCACGAAGGTCGACAGCGAGGTCTGGATCTGGGTGGTGTCAGGCTCGATCGAGATATTGACCGTCGATCCGCTCGGCGTGCTCTGCAGAAGGTTGAAGGTGACGCCGCTCAGCACGTCGGTGATGTCGTTGGTGTTCCGGGTCAGCGCGATGCCGTCGAGGGTGAACAGGGCTGGCTGCGATTTCTGCAGCACGTCGGCGTAGGCGCCGGAACTGTCGGTGATGCCGAGCTTGTTAAGCACGTCGTCGCCGGACACCACGCTGGTCTGAATATCCGCATTGTCGTTGGTGGCCGTCAGCACCATCTCGAAGTCGCTGCTGGAGACCTGGATGATCGAGGCCTGAACATTGGTGGTCGAGGTTTGCGAATTGATGGTGTCGGCGACGTCCTGCAGCGTCATGCCGGCGGTGATGGAAATGTCGGCGCTGGTGCCGCCGGCGAGACCGATGGAGAATGTGCCGTTATAGCCGAGATCGGCGGTCTGGTCGGCGACCCCCGCCCCGATCACCTTCTGCGCCGTGGCGATCTGGCTGACCGACAGCGTGTGGTCGCCGGTGGCGGCGCCGTTGCTGATCGACATCGCGATCGCGGAGCTGGCGCTGACATCGCCGGTGGTGGTGATGGTCGCCGCGCGTGCGCCGTAAGCGCTCGACGACAGCGAATTGACGATCGATTTCGACAGCGCCGTGGTGTCGGTGGTCAGCGTCGCCAGCAGCGTCTGGAAGCTCTGATACGCGGCGATCTTGGCCTGGTTGGCCGTGATGCCGGTCTGGATCGTGGTGGCGGCAGCGGTCTTGGTGGCGACCTGCGCGGCTATCAGCGCGTCCCAGTCGACGCTGGTGGTGGTCTTGGTGCCCGACGTGGTGGTCGAGCTCGACGACGCCGTTGTTGCCGGCGTGGTGGTGGCAGTAGCCGTGCTGCTGACGGTCGTCATGGACAGATCCCTTCATTCGCGAAAGAGAGTGAGCAGGCCAGCGGGCCGGCTCACCGCGCAAAGGATTAGCCAAGCAGCTTGAGCAGATATTGCGGCATCTGGTTCGCCGCCGATTCCGCGGACACCGCCGCCTGGGTCTTCACTTCCGCCGACGACAGCTTGGCCTGCTCCGACGCGATATCGACGTCCGTGATCGCCGAATTCGCCGACTGCAGATTCTGCGACTGGGTCGAGATCGAGCTTGCGCTGAAGTTGAAGCGGGATTCCTGCGCGCCGATATTGGCGCGGGCGGTCGACACCTTGTCGATGGCGGTGTCGAGCGTGGTCAGCGCCGACGTGGCGCCAGTTTGCGTGCTGATGTCCAGCGCCGAGATGCCGAGCGTGGTGGCCTTCAGGCTGCTCAAGGTCACGGTGATGGTGTCCGAGGCGCTGGAGCCGACCATGATCGACGCGCCGGATGCGAAGGTGCTGGTGCCGTCGAGCAGGCTCTGGCCGCTGTAGCGGGTTCCGGTCGCGATCGAGTCGACTTCGCTCGACAGCGAGGTAAATTCCGAATTGAGGTAGGCGCGGCTGGAGTCGGTCACCGTCGCCGAAGACGATTCCGAAGCCAGCGACTTCATGCGCGAGAGGATATCGCTGATGTTGGAGGCGCCGCCGTCGGCGGTCTGCAGGATTGAGGTGGCCTGCGAGGCGTTGGTGGCGGCCTGCTGCAGCGTCGTGACGTCGGACGAGATGCGGGTCGAAATCGCGAGGCCGGCGGCGTCGTCGGAGGCGGAGGTGATCTTCGAGCCGCTCGACAGTTTTGCGAGCGAGCTCGACTCCTGGGCCGAGTTGATGTTCAGGTAGCGGACCGCGGAATTGGCGGCAGTGTTGGTCGAAATGACGGGCATTGGTGTGCTCCTTAATGTGATCGGCGGATGCCGACTTGGGGTGGACCTGTGTCCCGGACGCAGGCCAGCCCCCGTCCACTCCTGAAACGGAAGGACAGCGACAATTCAGGCGCGCTACTTCTGCGGCGGGAATGATTGTGGTTAGCAGTCGCTTAACGCGTGCAGGATGTCCGGCTCGTGCCGGCGCAGCAGGCTGCGCAGTTGCGCACGGCCCCGCTTGAGCAGCGATTCCACGGCAGCGACCGTGGTGCTCATGACTTCGGCGATCTCGCCGTTGCTCATGTTCTCATGATACGACAAGATCACCGCGACACGCTGCTGCTCGGGCAGGCGCTGCATCGCGCTTTCCGCATCTGCGTAACTTCATTGCGGTGCATGCTGCTGATGGCGTCGGGCTGCGCATCCATCGGCTCGGGCACGGCGTCGACATTGTCGGTGCGCGGGCGGCGGTGCAGATCGATGCACCGGTTGGTGACGACGCGGTACAGCCAGGTCGAGAATTTCGCGCGGCCGTGCTCCCACTGGCCGCGATGCGTCCACACTTTCAGCATGGTGTCCTGCACCACGTCCTCGGCATCGGCGCTGCTGCCGAGCAGGCGCAGCGCAATGCCGAAGGCGCGATCGATGTGACGTTCGACCAGTTGGCGAAACGCGACCTCGTCATTGCTGGCGAGCCGCATCAGCAGATCGGCATCCTCATCCTGCACAGGATCGGCAGGACACAACGGAGCGGCATCGGACAAATCCAAGTCCGTTTGTGCGATGGCCGCCGGCGGCAAGTCGACCGGTGCCAGAATATCGAGCGCGTCAATCATGCCCATCCCCCAACCGCTATGCCGACAGACGCGGAGTCTGTTCGGCTTCTGAATGTTGAACGGCCGCCCCCGAAAAATCGGGCGGAGATTTTTGGCATGTTTTGCAGATACTTACGTGGAATTTTCTGCCGGCGGCCGGGCAATTTTTGCCCCGGTCTTGCGGCCCTCGATGTGGTCTTGTGCGGCGAGAAAGGGAAGCGGTCATCGAGCAGGTCTCAGAAGAGAAAGTGTTGCGGCACAACGATAAATCGGCGCCCGAGGCGCGACGCGAACCAACGAAATCACATGGTGGGAGCAGCATTCTGCTGCGGGCGCTTGCGATCCGATCCCGATCTTTTCTCGACATTTCATCGTGTGTGATGAACGGCACTGGGAAAAATTTGCCGAATCGCGCTTGGAAAAAATAGCGCAGTTTTTCGGCGGGTGAAAATGAAACGCGGATTATTTACGACGAAATGTAGTTCCTGCGCCTGATCTTCAGCCGTCGCGCGTTTACCAAACACGGAGCGAAAGGTTTGGTAATGAACGTACACGTATCGGACATGCACAGAGGCAATGCGAAACACACTGACGCAAATGCCGTGTCGTTCGACATCTTCGATACGTTTCTTGTTCGTGCCTGTACCGATCCAGAAGGCGTCTTCGAGCGCGCCTTTCAGCTGTCGCCGGCCGCTGCATTGTTTCCGGATGCGTCTGTTACTTATGTCGAGCATCGCCGCCAGGCGGAGGGCCGCGCACGCAGAGAAGCGATGCAGCGAAGTGGATCGCCCGAGGTCGCCATCGCCGATATTTACCGGCTGTTTCCATTCCGCTTGTTCGGACTGCGACGTGATGCGCTTCCGCAACTCGTCGCCGCGGAATTCGACGCCGAACTCGATCTGTGCCGTGCCAATCCAGACGTTCTGGCGAAATATCGGGAAATGCGGGCGGCCGGCGTGCGCACCGGTTTCATCTCGGACACCTATTGGAGCGTCGATCGACTCGGCAGGTTGCTGTTACGCGCGTGCCCGGATCTCGCTTGGGATTTTCTGTACTCCTCCTGCGACAGCGGTACGAACAAAAGCGAGAGCCTGTTCGGACTCTATCTGGCGGAGCAGCGCATGGCTGCGCATTGCGCCGTTCATCTCGGCGACAATTTCAAGGCGGACATCGACGGTGCGCGGCGCTACGGCATCACGCCGCTGCATCTGCCGCAGGCCAGCGCCGGCCTGACCTCGATCTTCAACCGGGAGGTCGAGGTCGCGCGGCTGCTGTGCGCCACGCGGGCATCCGCCCTCGACGGCGGATCGCGGACGCTGCGCCGCCTGATTGCCTCGCGCGTGCCGCCCCGGTCCGATGCATTCGAGTTGGGCAGCAGCGTGGTAGGACCAATCGTTCACGCCTTTGACGCCTTCATTGCAAACCGCGTCGCGGCGATTGCCGGTCGCGGCAATGCGCACGTGGCATTCCTTGCGCGCGACGGGTTCCTGTCGCACCGGATCTGGATTGGAACGCACGCGGCGCCGGCCACCTATCTGGAAATCAATCGGCGCGTCGCCATGCTCGCGTCGGCGGACACGCTGGAGCCGCTGATCGAACTGGTCGACAAGCTGCCCGAGATCGACGCTGCCACATTCAAAGCCATCACCAAATGCCTGCCGGCGCCGGTTGCTGCGTTTTTCGCGGCCTGCCCGGATGGCATCGCGACCGGGCACGATCTTGCGGCAGCGCTCCCTGGTCTCCTCGTCGAAGGCGACATCGCGAAGATCGCCGCCGAGCTGCGCGCGGAATTGATGCAGTATCTGCGCCTGCGGATTCCCGGCCTCGGCGATGCCTGCGACTTGGTGCTCGTCGACCTCGGCTATTCCGGAAGCATCCAGAAGGCGCTGCGCCGCATCTTCGACATCGAAGGCGTCAAGGTCCGGCTGCATGGCCTGTATCTGTTGACCCTGGACGACGGCTTTGGCGATTGCGATGACGAAGACAGCTACGAAGGCCTGATTTCAGACCTCGTGGTGACGCCTCACGCCAAGCGTCTGCTGCTGCGGAACATCGCGGTGTTCGAGCAGATGTGCTGTTCGAACACCGGCTCGGTGCGGGGCTATCGCGATGGTCAGGTGCAGCATGAGGCTCACCAGCTGCCGGACGAACAGATCGCCTTTGTCCGGGAGGTTCAGGACGGCGCCGCGGCTTATGTGACAGCAGCCAACGAGCTCGCGCCCATTGCCGGCCTGTCCCCGCATATGGACCTCGGCCGCACCGCCCATACCGCGGCGGCCATCCTGTCGCGGCTGCTGTTGCTGCCGACCGACAATGATCTGCAGCTGATCGGCGCGTTCAAACATGACGTCAACCTCGGCACCACCCATGTGACGTCGCTGCTCGACACGCGCGCGATGGACGCCGTCCCGGTTACCCGGTCGTTGCCGGACGCCTACATGGCGCGTTATCCGGCGATGTGGCTCGCCGGCTCGTTCGCGGCAATGTCGCCCGCACAGGGCTTTCTGTATCTGCTGTTCGGCTGCAAGTCGCTCCCGGGCGATCTGTTCGGCGACATCCGATGCGGCGACCTCGGCGTCACGCTGATCGACCGCCAGGGGACATCCAGCGAGGTTTCGGTCGCGGCCTATCGCACCGCCTTCGGCGAGATCCGGATTCGCATTCCGGTGTCGCGCAGCATGGCGATCTGCTCGATGGTGCTTCCGGTCGCCCGCCTTGCCGTCGAGGCCATCGTCAGCGGCCCGTTTCTGCAATCCGGCGCCACCGTGCCCAAGGCGCTCGGCGACGACCGCATCGTCTGGCTCGGGCCGTCGCGTGTGCGGCACAGCGCGATGACGCGCAGCGGCCGCTACTACTGCTCCGAAGGCCACGCCGGCACGTTGACGATTGACCTGCCCGAGCCAACCGCCACCATGTCCGTGCTCAGCATCGGCCTTGCGCCGATCGATGGCGCACGCATCCTTGCGGCCGACTGAATGTTCGCCTGATCCGGCCGGCTTCTGCGTATCAGACAGATACAGTCATCACAGGCCGCCCGCACATGAGCATCACTCTGCAAACCATCCTCGCGCAATCCGGGACCGATGCCCTTTGCCTAGGCAACCTGCAGCTCAAGCGGT
Source organism: Tardiphaga sp. (assembly GCA_040512975.1). Lineage (GTDB taxonomy): Bacteria > Pseudomonadota > Alphaproteobacteria > Rhizobiales > Xanthobacteraceae > Tardiphaga. The sequence continues at coordinate 14,012 of JBEVEC010000064.1, forward strand.
TGCAGCAGCTGACGAAGAGCTCCGCCGACGTGGTGCTTTGGGACGGAATCAGCGCCGTCACGACGACGGCCGCGCTTGTGCTGGTGCTGGCCCCTGCCAGCGCCGTGCGCCTTGAAATCCTGATCGGCTCGCTGCACGAGAACGCCATCGTCGTGCTGCCATGGGGCGAGAACCCGGCCTTTGACGCCCTGAAGAGGCGGCTGTACCGCCACGGAACGGTCGGCGCCGAAGGCGCCAAGGCGCCGCATCATCTGTGGTGGGGCGGCGTCAAGCCGCTGGCCACGCCGACCGGCGTGTATCGCAACCATGACACGCTTTATGTATCCGCCTTCGCCGAGATGTGGCCGCACGAGGATGGCGCCGCCCTGCTGGCCGCCGATTGCAAACGGCTCGGCCTGACTTATGTGGTCGAGCCGCATCTGCCGGACATCGACAGCACGGCCCAAGCGGCCACGAAAATCGATTTCATCATCCGGCAATGGGAGACCCATGACTTGCCGGTGTTCTGGCTCGACCCGCGCACCCGTGTTCAGCGCGTGCCGCTGTTGCCGCAGGCGCTCGGCTGCGATTTTGCCGTTCATCGTCGTGCGAATGGCGAGTTGGACACCGGCGCGCTGTATTTCGGCCGCTCCGAGGCGGCGCGTTCGTTGCTTGATGTCTGGGCGCGGCTGGCCCGCAGCCATCCGCAACTGCCGGAGGCATTTCTGCTCGATCAGGCGTGGACGCTCACCTGCGCGCAGTGCCAGATCGAAACCGCGTGGCTTCCCGACGGCTACTGGCAGATCGGGGCCATGGACGACCGCGGTGGCAGCACCAGCATTCGCGCCGACGCGGTCCGCGACGCGCCCGCCTTGCTGGCCCACGCCATCGCGCCGCTGCAGATGGCCCGCAAATTCGACCGGCATCAGGCGCCCGAGGCCCATCTGATCATGCAGGGGCCGAAGGACGGCCGCGGCACGATCATCGTGATGCTCCGCGATGTCATGACCGCCGACGTCGCGGATGTCAGCGCAGCCATTGAGGCCACGGCGCGCGCGTTCGATGCCGATCACGGCGGCTTCTCGCAGCTCGAAATCGTGCTCTGCGGCTCGACAGCTGACATCGACACGGTGATGCAGCTTGAGGTCCATTCCTCGGTTCTGACGACCGATCCATCCGAGCGACTGCAGCCGCACGCTTTCCGCGCGCTTGCGGCCTCCGATGATGCCATGCCTTCGCTTGCGCCATCATCGACCGCGATCGACGGTATCGGTCGTTATGCCAACCCGGCTATCAAACTGCTGGAACTGCAGCTCGACGCCCGCAGCGCGCGCTGACCATCGGACAGCACAAAGCCGCCAGGTGCACACGCATCTGGCGGCTTCGTTTTTTTATGCACTTAGTGCCGCGGCGAAGGGACTTTCTTGACCTTGACGGCGAGGCACAGGATCGAGGCGATGATCGGCCCGGCGGCGAGCGTCAGCAGCGCCGGCGTGAAGCTCTGGGTGGCGTCCTTGATCCAGCCCACCAGATAGGGCCCGGCGAAACCGCCGATCTGCGCAAAGCCGTTGATCGCGGCAAGGCCGCCGGCCGCTGCAGGTCCCGTCAGGAACAAGGTCGGCAGGCTCCAGAACACGCCGAGCACGGCCCAAACGCCGGCTGCGGCGGCGCAGAGCAGCAGCAGGCCGACCAGCGGGCTCGGCGCAAAGGCGCTGGCCGCAAGGAAAAGGCCGCCGAGCAGCGCCGACAAGGCGGTATGCCATTTGCGTTCGCCTGACCGGTCGGAGCTGCGCGCGACCATCAGCAGCCCGATCGTCGCGAACACGAACGGGATCGCCGTCACGAAGCCGGTCTGCAGGTCGGTGAGACCGCCGATCGAGCGCACGATCTGCGGCAACCACAGCACGACGCCGTACACCGCCATCGCATTGAACATGTAGATCAGCGTCAGCAGCCACACCCGGTAATCGCTGAAGATGTCCTTGAACGAATGGGTGCCGACGGCCGCCACCGCGCGATCTTCGGTCTCCAGCTCGTTGATCAGCCACTTGCGCTCGGTGTCGTTGAGCCAGCGCGTGTCGGTCTGCGGCCGGTCGACAAGATAAAAGAAGGTTACGACACCGACGAGGACGGCCGGAAAACCTTCGAGGATGAACAGCCACTGCCATGCCTTGAGCCCGTGCCAGGTCGGATTGCTGGCCAGGATCCATCCCGACAGCGGCGCGCCGATCACCGTCGACAGCACCGTCGCGGTCATGAAGCCCGCGGTTGCCTTGGCGCGGTCACGCTGCGGAAACCAGTAGGTCAGGTAAAGCAACACGCCAGGCACGAAGCCGGCTTCGGCGATGCCGAGCAGGAAGCGAACGATATAGAAGCTGATCTCGCCCTGAACGAAGGCCATGCAGCACGACACGATGCCCCAGGTCACCATGATGCGGGCGATCCAGCGGCGCGGACCGACCTTGTGCATGATCATGTTGCTGGGGATCTCAAAAGCGATGTAGCCCAGGAAAAAGATGCCGGCGCCGAGGCCATAGGCCGTGGCCGACAGGCCGAGATCCTTGTTCATGTGAATTGCGGCAAAGCCGACATTCACGCGATCGAGGTAGTTGATGATGAACAGCACGAAGCAGAAGAACACGATGCGCCAGCGAAGCTTGCCGAGCACGCTCTGGCGGATGCCCTGCTCCATTTCGATCGGAGAAGTGGCGGCGATTGTCGACATGGGATTTCCTCGGTTTTTTGATTTAATCGAATGAAAGGCGCCGGTCGGGACCGGCGCCCGAAAATGCAAGATCAGTAGGTTGCGCGGCCGCCGGAGACGTCGAACACGCCGCCGGTGCTGAACGAGGCTTCCTCGCTGGCAAGCCAGCAGATCAGCGCGGCCACTTCCTCGATGGCGCCGAAGCGCCCGAGCGGGATCTTCGACAGCATGAAATCGATATGGGCCTGGGTCATCTGGTCGAAGATCGCGGTGCGCACCGCTGCCGGCGTCACGCAGTTGACGCGGATGTCGGTCTTGGCGACCTCCTTGCCGAGCGATTTGGTGAAGCCGATCACGCCGGCCTTGGACGCGCTGTAGGCCGAGGCGTTCGGATTGCCTTCCTTGCCGGCGATCGAGGCGACGTTGACGATGCGGCCATAACCCACCGCTTCCATGGCGCGGATGGCCGCCTGGTTGCAGTAGAAGATGCCGTTCAGATTGACGTTCACCACGCGCTGCCAGGCATCCACGGGATAGTCGCGGACGGTGGTGTTGGGGCCGGTGATGCCGGCGCTGGCCACCAGCACGTCGAGGCCGCCGAGCGCCTTGACGCTGGCGTCCATCGCCTCGGCGACGGCGGCAGCGTCGGCGATGTCGACGGCTTGGGCATTGATGGCGCCGCTCGCGGCCTTGGCGGGCTGCAGCAACTCATCGGTGAGATCCCACAGGCTGACCTGCGCGCCCTCGGCCGCAAGCCGCGTGGCGACGTCGAGACCGATGCCCGAGGCGCCGCCGGTGACGATGGCCTTGCGGCCCTTGAAACGATCCTTGAACAACATGGTCTTGTCTTTCAGTTACGGGTCGAGGCTATCGCGCAGGGGCGGGGTCCGACGATGTCGAGCCCCGCCACGCGGTGCACCTTTTGATGGTCGCTCCCGTGCCGCGCTGTGCGCTGGGCATCGACGAAGCGGATGTGCGGATGGTGGTGAGCCTGCATGCAGGGCCGGTCGCGGAACGTCCTCCGGGTCATTCTTGCTTCTCGTCCCATTATATGGGATTCGATAACAGTATGTGGTATCTGATAAGCCCGCCGGCCTTCTGTCAACCCCGCCGAACTGACAACGCCGATCACGTCGCCGGCGCTGTCCCGATGCAGCGGTTGCAGATAGTGCTGACAGCACAGCGGGCGATATGATCCGCAGCGATTGCAAGGGAGGCACCATGTCCGACGTTTCGCGCAGCGCGTCAGCGCGCAAGGGCGCCAAACCCGCCCGGCCACCGAAGCTGCAGGCCGACCGCCACGCCACGCCCGGCGCGCAAACCTTGATGCGGGCGCTCGACGTGCTGGAAGCGGTGGCCGGTGGGACGGTTGAGCTTGCTTCCCTGTCGTCCGAGCTCGGCACCACCCGTACCACGACGCACCGTCTGGCATCCGCGCTTGTCGACCGACGCTATCTCAACTTCGCGCCGCGCGGCGGCTACAGCCTCGGGCCGAAATTGCTCGAACTCGGCTTCCAGGCCCAGCGCGACATGCCGCTGCGCCAGGTGGCGCATGCCCATCTTGTCCGCCTCGCCGAACAGACCCAGGACACGGTGCAGCTCGGCATTCTCGATGACGGCGTCGTGCTCTATCTGGACAAGGTGCCCGGCCAGCGCCGCTTTGAAATCCGCTCCACCATCGGCGACCGCCACGCCGTGTGGTCGACGGGTCTCGGCAAGGCGCTGGTGCTCGACATGACCGAGGCGGCGTGGGCGGCGTTCTTTGACGAGTCCGGCAAAGGTGACGCACCGCCATCCGCCAAGGCGCGGCGGCAATGGCTGGATCGAATGCGCAGCTACGCGCAGACGGGCGTGGCCTTCGACCTCGAAGAGAGCGCGCCGGAGCTGCGCTGCGTCGCCGCGCCGATCCGCGACGCCAGCGGCACCATCGTCGCCGCCCTCAGCGTCTCCAGCATCGCCCAATACATGCTGCCGGAACGCATGCAGGACCTTTCAAAAGACGTCCGGGCCACAGCCGCCGTCATCAGCCGCGCGCTCGGTTGGCAGTGAAGGCGAGCCCTTACCTGCCGGCACGCAAAGAGTTGCTGATCGATGGCAGCTGTACGCGCATGGTCATTCGGCCACTTCTGCTTCCATGACGTCGCCTTGCGTGCGACCGCCGTCCGAGCCTCGCATTGCGCGGTAACGTCCGGGCGACAGGCCATGATGTCGATGGAAGAGTTTCGAAAACGCGGCAGAGGTCTCATAGCCGACACGGGCCGCGATTTGCGCGATTCCCTCGTCGCTTGTTTCAAGCAGGATTGCGGCCTCCGACATCCGGCGCGCGATCAGGTATCGGTACATCGACTGGCCGACGAGCCTGGTGAAGCGCGCTGAAAACGCCGAGCGACCCAGCCCAACGCGTTGCCCGAGATCATCAAGGGTCCAGGGTCGGTCCGGCCGTTCGTGGATCAGGCGAAGGGCTGGTCCGATATGCGGGTCCGCCATCGCCCCGAGCCAGCCGCCTTCTTCGGGACCAAGGGAATCGATCCAGGTTCGCAACACCTCAACAAAGAGCACCTCCGTCAGACGCGACAGCGCGACACCCTGACCGGGGCGCTCACGCGCCGACTCACTCACCATGCGTCGCAGGATGGCTTCAAGCCACGCACCGTCGTTCGCAGGCTTCAACAGAAGCAGGGGAGGAAGCAACTCCAACACATTCCCGCGGGACGGCCGCGCCAATGTGAACTTTCCGCAAATCATCGTTGAATGCGGCTCAGCGCCGCCGTGACGGACGACGCCACGATCCGCGGATGGTCGATCGAAGTCGAGAACCGAAAATGATTTCGTTTCACAGTCGGAATAAATCGTATGTGGCTCGCCGCGCGACAGCACGACGCAGTCACCCGCGGTCATGTGTAGTTTACGTCCCTGCCCGAATTCAAGAGTCGCTGAGCCAAGGCTAAGATAATGAAACATGGCGTATGGGCGTTGCGGCAACGCCAGACTCCAGGGATGACCGAGCTCGAAGTGGAAGAGCAATGTCCCACCAAAGCGAACGCGGTCGAGTACTTCGGCCAGGATGTCCATGGAGGCAATCCTAATGTCGTGGACGATCCGACGCAATACTTGGCCGATTGGGCTCTATCAACCGAAAGGCCTTGATATTAGGTCCTGCCGGGCGCGCGGACGCATCGTGTAGCGATCCATTTCCAGATTGGCAGATGGACAAACGCATCTTTGCCGAAGCGCCTGCCAGCCCCGGACCTCGCGTCGTCCATCACCCAACTGGAGCTATCCATGCGCAACTTTTTGCTTTCATCCGTCACCGTCCTTATGGCGGGTGCGGCATTTGCCGCGTCCGCACGATCAGCTGAACTTCCGAAGGGCGCCGCTCACAACATTGTGCTAGTCCATGGCGCGTTCGTCGACCAGACGAGCTGGCAGCCCGTTGCCGACATCCTCACGAAGAAGGGTTACAACGTCACGCTTGTCGAAAACCCGTTGACCTCTCTTGCCGCGGACGTCGACGCCACCAGACAAGCTCTGGCGAAGCAGAACGGCAGGACCGTTCTCGTCGGCCACTCCTGGGGTGGCGTGGTCATCACGCAAGCCGGTAACGATCCCAAGATCTCGGCGCTTGTCTACGTTTCCGCGTTCGCACCCGAAGTGGGACAATCTCTGGCGGCCCTCGCTAAAAGCGGCCCGGCGACCGAGGGCGGTGCGGCGATCCATCCCGACGACAAGGGCAACCTGACCATCGATCCCAAAGTTTTTCCTTCGGCCGTCGCTGCCGATCTGCCCCCGCAAATCGCCGAATCCCTGGCCAACCATCAGCTTCCCTTGAACCACACCGCGTTCGAGGCACCGGTCGATACGGCCGCCTGGCACGACAAGCCGACGTTCTATGTGATCAGCACCAAGGACAAGGTGATCGCGCCTGAGGCCCAGAAGTATTTTGCCGACAAGATGAAGGCTCAGATCACGGACGTCGCCGGCAGCCACGCGTCGCTTGTCGTTCACGCGAAAGAAGTTGCCGCGGTCATCGAAAAGGCCGCGCTCGCGAAGTGACAGGACCGCTCTCGGCATCTTAATGCCGAGAGCGGTCCCCTTCTGACAGCTCATTTTATGCCAGGCATCCGGAGGATGATATGACTGCAATTGATATCGCGAGCCAGAACCCCGTCACGCTCGAGGCGGCTCCCACGCGCTACATCGAAGGCCACGGCATTCGCTTCGCCTATCGCCGCCTCGGGCCATCAAGCGGAACGCCGCTGGTTCTTCTGCAGCACTTCTCGGGCAACATCGATGCGTGGGATCCCGCGGTCGTCAACGCCCTCGCTGCCGATCGCCCCGTGATCGCCTTTGACAATGCCGGAGTCGGCCGATCGAGTGGTCGAACACCGGACAATATCGCGGCCATGGCAAGAGACGCGGTCGCCTTCATCAACGCGCTCAGCCTCGCCCAAGTCGACTTGCTGGGCTTTTCGCTCGGCGGATGCGTCGCCCAGCAGATCGCTGCAGAATATGGAGATCGGGTTCGCAAGCTTATCCTCGTCGGCACCGCGCCAAAAGGCGGAGAACAACATTTGTTAGCCGTTCTGAAAGAGGCGTTCTCCCAGACCGAGGCGCCGGACCCCCGCCTGCCGCTCTTCTTCACCAAGTCGTCGGCCAGCCGCGCGTCCGGCCTGGCGTTCCTGCAGCGGACGAAGCTGCGTCAACTCGATCGGGACACCGATAATGGCAGCGCGGTCACCGATCCCCAGGCCAAGGCGCTGATCACCTGGTGCACAACACCGGATCCTGAGCACGCCATGCTGCGCGCCATCCGCCAGCCCACACTCGTGGTCAGCGGTAGCCACGACACGATGCTGCCCGCCGCCAATGCCTACGCCATGTTCAAGGAACTCAGCAACGCACAATTGGCCCTCTATCCCGACTCAGGGCACGGCGCACTGTTTCAGCACCACGAATTGTTCGTCAGCCAGGTCCGGACCTTCCTGAAAGCTTGACCCGCGACTGCATGATGCCCGTCGCGAGCCGACGCGCCGAGGCGTACTTCATCCATGAGCGTTGTTAGAGAGGACGAAGAATGGAAATAGAGAATGTCGAGGTCGATCGTCTGAGCTTCACCACTGCAAAACCTTTCGAAGCCGTCGTTGCCGCGCTCAAGTCGACCGTCGGTCAGCCTGACATCGTCGCGTTTTTCGCGGCGTCGCGAGCGTCGAGCTCTCTGGCCGAGCTGGAGCGCGTCGTTCAAGGCGCGCTTGGCGACACGGGTCTTATGCTTTTCGCGGAATTCGACCTGGGAGCCGTTCTGCGCCATGAATCCCATTCGAAGTCTTCCAACAGCATTCGGTTTGTGGTGGGCAACCCACTCATCATGAAAGAAATGGTCAGGCACGTTCCCGATGCCGGATCCTACGCCCCGGTCACAATCCTGATCGATGAACGTCCCGATGGTGTACACCTGTCCTATGACACGATGGAGAGCTATCTGTTGCCCTATCGCAATTCAGACGCGCTGGCCGTCGCTCGCAGTCTCGATGCGAAGATCACGACCTTGCTACGCGAATGCGCAAACTAGTCGCTATGATAACGATTTGGCCAATGGCCGCGCCTGAAGGCATTAACCGCTCGGTGTCTTGGCGCGCGCCGATAGAATAACCGTCAATCCTGGAAGGATCCCCCGCATGTCCAAGACACTCGTTGCCGCCCTGACCGCCGCGGCTCTGTTCACCGGGAATGCTCCGGCCCATAGCGCCGATACGCTCGATGCCGGAACCCGCACCACCATCGAATCGAAGTTCGGCAGGCTAATGGATCTGGCCAACAAGCACGATTTCAGGGCGCTGCATGACATGTTCTGGCAATCACCCTCGACCCTGTTGGTGGCGAAGAGCGCCATTCCGTCCGAGGGAAACTGGGCCGGCTTTTGGGGCAACGAAGCCGTCGATCAAAAGCTGCATGACATCGGCAGCTCCGGTCCGGTCGTGCTCGCGCCGGATTACACCAGGCTCAAGATTGTCAGCCTGACGCCCGACGTCGCGGAATCTTATGTGCCGATGAATATTACGGTCTCCTACGCCGGACAGGACGGGACGGCAAAGCCATTTCTGATGATCATCAACTGGCTTCGCGTCGGAGATGACTGGAAGGTGGCCTCCGAAATCATTCTGCCGGTGCCGCCAGCTCCGGCTGCCAAGGGCTAGCAGCGCTGACCATCCTTCGACCGGCATCCTACATCGCCGTCAGCTTGTCACCTGCGCTTGCGAAAACACCCGGCTGGCCAGCACGTCAGAAGGTTCGATCGCCATGATGTCGTCCGCGGTCAGCACGCGGTCGAGATCGGCGACCAGACGGTTGGCCTGGCGCAGCCGGATGCGGTCCAGCGCGTTGCGGATCGAGCGCGCATTGGAAAACAGCGGCTGGGTTTTACGCAGCTCGATATAGCGCACGAAGGCCTCGCGCGAGTCCGGCGTGAATTTGTAATTCATCTCCTGCAGCATCAGGTCGGCAATCGAGAACAGTTCCGCATCGGAGTAATCCGGAAAATCGATGTGGTGCGCGATCCGCGAGCGGAAGCCAGGATTGCTGGCAAAGAACTTGTCCATGCGGTCACCATAACCTGCGAGGATCACCACCAGATCCTCGCGTTGCGATTCCATCACCTGAAGCAGGATCTCGATGGCTTCCTGGCCGTAGTCGCGCTCGTTGTCGGGCCGGTGCAGGTAGTAGGCCTCGTCGATGAACAGCACGCCGCCCATAGCCTTCTTCAGTATCTCCTTGGTCTTCGGCGCGGTGTGGCCGATATATTGCCCGACCAATTCATCGCGCGTCACCGACACGACATGCCCGCGCCGGACGAAGCCGAGCTTGTGCAGGATCGCAGCGATGCGCAGCGCCACCGTGGTCTTGCCGGTGCCGGGATTGCCGGTGAACGACATGTGCAGCGTCGGCACATCCGACGTCAGGCTCATGCGCTTGCGGATGCGCTCGATCAGCAGCAGCGCGGCGATCTCGCGAATCCGCGTCTTCACCGGCTTCAGCCCGACCAGGTCGCGGTCGAGCTGGTCGAGGATCTCACCGATGCCGACCTCGTTGAATTCGCGGCGCAGGTCGATCCGCTCCGGCGCTGCGCCACTGTCTGCCTGGGCGAGTGCGCTCATGACCCACCATAGCGTTGGCCTTCGGGACGATCGACGGCGTAGGATTTGGTGGTGTAGCGTACGCTGCGGCCGCCCATCTCCTGACGCTCGAGCCGGAAGCCCGGCTCATTCTTCGGCCGGTTGACGATGAAAGACAGCCGCACCGATTCCCAACCATGGCTTGAATCGGTCGCCGACAGCCGAATGTAGCGGTCGCCATACACCTTGCGGCATTCGGTGAGCTCCATCATCACGCCGGCGGCGTCGCGCAGGTCGAACATCGGCAGGCCCCACATGTCCCAATAGGTATTGCGGGGATGCGGATCGTCGGTGAATTCGATGTTCACCGCCCAGCCGTTCTCCAGGCAATATTGCACCTGGGCCGTGATCTGCTCGTCGGTGAGGTCGGGCAGGAATGAAAAGCATCCTTGGGTGACGCGCATGATGGCCTCCTCAGGCGGAAACGCTGGCGGTGGGGACGAAGTCGGGCGTATCGGTGGATTCGTAGTTGAAACTGACATTCTTCCACACCTCCAGCGCCTGTTTCAGCGGCGTGCAGGTCTGCGCCGCCTTGGCGAGGATGTCCGGCCCCTCATGCAGGTAGTCGCGGCCCTCGTTGCGGGCAAGGATCATCGCCTCCAGTGCCACGCGGTTCGCGGTGGCGCCGGCCTGGATGCCCTGGGGATGGCCGATGGTGCCGCCACCGAACTGCAGCACCACGTCCTCGCCGAGATGATCGAGCAGCTGGTGCATCTGCCCGGCATGGATGCCGCCGGACGCCACGGGCATCAGCTTGTTGAGGCTGGCCCAGTCCTGCTCGAAGAACACGCCGTGCTCGAGCTGCATGCGGTTATGGTCCTCGCGGCAGATGTCGTAATAGCCGCGCGTCGTGGCCGGATCGCCCTCCAGCTTGCCGACCACCGTGCCCGCATGGATGTGATCGACGCCGGCCAGCCGCATCCATTTGGCAATGACGCGGAACGAGACGCCGTGGCTGCGCTGCCGCGTATAGGTGGAATGCCCTGCCCTGTGCAGGTGCAGGATCATGTCGTTGCGCCGCGCCCATTTGGCCATCGACTGGATCGCGGTATATCCGATCACCAGGTCGATCATGACAATGACCGAACCCAGCTCCTTGGCGAAGTCGGCGCGCTCATACATGTCCTCCATGGTGGCGGCGGTGACGTTGAGATAGGTGCCCTTGACCTCGCCGGTGGCCGCCTGCGCGCGGTTGACGGCCTCCATGCAATACAGGAAGCGGTCGCGCCAGTGCATGAAGGGCTGCGAATTGATGTTCTCGTCGTCCTTGCAGAAGTCGAGGCCGCCCTTCAGCGCTTCATAGACCACGCGGCCGTAATTGCGGCCGGACAGGCCGAGCTTCGGTTTCACCGTGGCGCCGAGCAGCGGCCGGCCGAACTTGTCGAGCCGCTCGCGCTCGACGACGATGCCGGTGGCCGGGCCCTGGAAGGTCTTCACATAGGCGACCGGCAGCCGCATGTCCTCGAGCCGCAATGCCTTCAGCGGCTTGAAGCCGAATACGTTGCCGATGATCGACGCCGTCAAGTTGGCGATCGAACCGGGCTCGAACAGATCGAGGTCGTAGGCGATATAAGCGAACACCTGGCCGGGCGCATTGGGCACCGGATCGACGCGATAACACTTGGCGCGATATTTCTCCGCGGCGGTGAGACGATCGGTCCACACCACCGTCCAGGTCGCCGTGGAGGATTCGCCGGCGACCGCGGCGCAGGCTTCGATCGGGTCGACGCCGTCCTGCGGCGTGACGCGGAACAGCGCAATGATGTCGGTGTCCTTCGGCGTGTAGTCGGGCTCCCAATAGCCCATCTTCTTGTATTCCATGACGCCGGATACGTAGCGATCCTTGCCGCGGACCGTGATCGAAGCATGCTCGTTCATGTGGCTCTCCTGCTCTGGTGTTCTGCGGGGCGGATCGTGGGGGCGGTCATTCGGCGGCCTCGGCCAGGCCGATCTGCGGATCGAGTTGGCCCGCGCGGTAGCGCTGCGCCATGTCGGCCAGTGGAATCACCCTGATTTTCGCGGCGTGGCCGGCGGTGCCGAATTGCTCGAAGCGCTCGCGGCACAGCTGGCGCATGGCGTCCATCGCCGGCTTGAGGAATTTGCGCGGATCGAATTCGCTCCGGCTGGAAGTCGCGACCTTGCGGAACGCGGCGGTCATGGCGAGGCGGCAATCGGTGTCGATATTCACCTTGCGCACGCCGTGCCTGATGCCGCGCACGATCTCTTCCACCGGCACGCCCCAGGTCGGCTTCATCTCGCCGCCGAATTCGTTGAAGATA
>JBEVEC010000084.1:0-8164 GCA_040512975.1 Tardiphaga sp.
CCGAGGCCGCCTTGTCGGCAGGGGCCTTGTGCATCAGGATGAAGGTGGCGGCGGTGATCGGCCAGGAGGCGTCGCCCGGCTGGTCGGTGAGGATCACGTAGTAGCCGGGAGCCTTGGCCCAGTCGGCGTTGGCTGCGGCGGCCTGGAAGGCAGCGATGGTCGGCTGCACGGTCTTGCCGTCGTGATTGACCAGCGCGGCATAGGTCAGCTTGTTCTGCTTGGCGTAAGCATATTCGACATAGCCGATGGCGTTCTTGGTCTGGCCGATATTGCCGGCGACGCCTTCGTTGCCCTTGGCGCCGACGCCAACGGGCCATTCGACGGCGGTGCCCGAACCGACCTTGGACTTCCAGTCAGCCGAGGCCTTCGACAGATAGTCGGTGAAGTTGAAGGTGGTGCCCGAACCGTCCGAACGACGCACCACGGTGATGGCGGCCGAGGGCAGCTTCAGCTTCGGGTTCAGCTTGGTGATCGCGGCGTCGTCCCACTTGGTGACCTTGCCGAGATAGATGTCGCCGAGCACTTCGCCGGAGAGGACGAGGTCGCCCGAATTGATGCCTTCGAGGTTCACGACCGGCACGATCGCGCCCATCACCATCGGCCACTGAACCAGGCCGTCCTTCTCGAGTTGCTCGGCCTTGAGCGGCGCGTCGGTGGCACCGAAGGTCACGGTCTTGGCCTGGATCTGCTTGATGCCGGCGCCCGAACCGATCGACTGGTAGTTCAGACCGTTGCCGGTCTCCTTCTTGTAGGCGTCCGCCCACTTCGAATAGACCGGGAACGGGAAGGTGGCGCCTGCGCCGGTGATGTCGGCGGCAAAGGCCGAGGTCGACGCGGCCAGCAGGCCGGCGACGACAATCGTCTTCAGGAATTTCATGGGTGTCTCCAATGTCAGGTGAGCGAGGCGCTTTATGCGCCCGGTGGAGCTCACGCCCGCCCATGTAGGGGCGGTCGGTTGTGCTTTTATGATAGTTCCGTGACACTTGGATGACATGGACAAGCCGTTGACAGGCTTGCCTTTTTAGCCGGCGACCGAAGCTTTGACCTGGGGAAAAGCCGCCGTGAAGGTGGCGCCATTCTTCGGCACGCTTTCGATCAGCAGCCGACCGCGGTGACGGTTGAGGATGTGCTTGACCAGAGACAGCCCGAGCCCGGTGCCGCCCTGGGCGCGGCTGTCGCCGACATCGACGCGGTAGAAACGCTCGGTGAGCCGCGGCAGGTGCTCGGGCGCGATGCCGGGGCCGTAGTCGCGCACGGCGACGCGGATTTCAGGCGCGCCTTCCGGGGTCACGGCTGAAGTCAGCGACACATCGACCTTTCCGCCGGTGGCGCCGTATTTCAGCGCGTTCTCGATGAGGTTCTCGAACAGCCGCAGCAGTTCCTCGCGGTCGCCGGCGATGTTTACCGGCGTCTCGGGCAGATCCATCGCGATGGCCACATTGCGCTCCGCGGCGAGCGGCTCGAGGCCGTCGCCGACCTGGCGAATGATGGGCAGGATATCCACCAGTGTGTCGGGCCGTACATGGGCTGACAATTCGACGCGCGACAGCGACAACAGATCGTCGATCAGCCGCGCCATGCGCGTGGCCTGCGCATGCATGATGCCGAGAAAGCGCTCGCGTGCCTTGGTGTCGTCCTTGGCCGGGCCCTGCAGCGTATCGATGAAGCCGGACAGCGCCGCCAGCGGCGTGCGCAGTTCGTGGCTGGCATTGGCGACGAAATCGGCGCGCATTTCCTCGACCCGGCGCAGCGGCGTCTGGTCGTGGAAGGTCATCAGCATGCAGGTGTCGGTGCCGCCGAAGGTGGTGGGGACCGGCACCGGGGTGATCGTCAATTCCATCCAGCGATCGACCGGCACGTGGTCGAGATAGGTGGCGCGACGCGGCTCGGTGGTGGCGATGGCCTCACGCAGCGCGGTGATGATTTCCGGTGAACGCAGCGCGAATTGCGCAAGTTCGTTCTTGCGCAGCGCCGGCGCCAGTTGCGCCGCGGCGGCATTGAGATGGATGACGCGGCCGGCGCGATCGAGCAGCACCGCGGGATCGGGAATGCCGGCAATGATGGCGCGCACCGCCGGCGCCTCGACCGGATTGACCATCGCGTCGTCCCGCGCCGTCACCGTGTCGTGCAGCCGCCACGGCACCAGCGCGGCCCCGGCGATGCAGGCAAAGACAATGATCGCGCGCAGCGACGACAATTCGCCGAAGATCACCAGCGCCGCCAGCGCCAGCCCTGCCGCCAGCAGAATGATCGCGGAATGCCTCAGCCGGTCGGGCCACGGCGAGAACACCGTCGTCGTCGTCGAGGGAGATGCGTCAATGGCCATATCAGCCGGATCTCCTATCACTTCCGCCGCAACGTTGCATCAGGCGCCGGAACTGCCGTGTTCCTTCAAGGGATGGCCCACGCCCGACGGGGCCTCGGCCGCGAGGGCCTGCAACTTTTTGGAGCGCGAATTGATCATAAGCTCGCGAAACGTCAGTAGCATGACCGAGATGAAGAACGGCGCCAGATAATACAGCACCCGGAACAGCAGCATGCCGGCCAGCAGGCGCTCTTGATCCATCATCTCAAGCCCGACCAGCATCGCCGCGTCGAACACGCCGAGCCCCCCGGGGGAATGGCTGGCAAAGCCGAGCAGCGTCGCCGAGACAAAGATCACCGCCACCACCACGAAGCCGACATGGGGCTCGCCGGGCACCAGCATGTACATGGCCAGCGCGCAGAAGCCGAGATCGACGATGCCGATCAGGATCTGCAGCAACGTCAACGGCCCGCCCGGCAGCACCACGGACCACGGCCCGCGCCCGACGCTGCGCGGACGCGCCCAGACCCAGGCCACATAACCCATCAGGCCGAGCAGCACGATATAGGCGAAGATCCGGTTCAGCCATGGCGGCAGCTGGTCGATGGCGCTGGCGGCTTCCGGGTGATAGGCGACGCCCATCCCGAGCACGGCGACATTGCCGAGCCAGAACGTCAGCCCGGCCAGGAACACGATTTTGGCGACGTCGATGGCGCTGAGATCCCACGCCGAATAGATGCGGTAGCGCACCGCGCCGCCTGTAAAGACGCTGGCGCCGACATTGTGGCCGATGGAATAGCTGGTGAAAGCCGCGAGCGCATTGACGCGATAGGGAATATCGCGCCGGCCGATCGCGCGCATTGCGAACCAGTCGTAGAATGTCAGCGTGAAATAGCCGGCGGTGACCGCCAGCGCCGACAGCCCGATCAGCCGCGGGTCGGTGTCCTTCATGGCTTGAAAAAGCTTCGCGCCATCGATGTTGCGAAGCTTGTGATAGAGCATGTAGCAGGCGACCGCGATCACCGCGACGCTGACGAGAACACCGAGTTTGTGCAGGATTTGCTTCTGGCGCAGAAACGAAATCGCCCTGCGTATTGCTTCCAGCATCTCAACCTCGAATGCGACCTACAAACCGGGAACGTCAGGCCAGCCGCGACGGAACCGCCCATGCTCTCCGGCACAACCGTCGTAGCGTGTTTTCCAGCAAAGTGGAATTCAGCGGCTGTTTATAAAAACAAGCCGCATCAGTATATTAGGGTGCGCCTAACAAACCACCAGCGGTGCGGACGGCATTCCTGCGGCAAATTGCCGGCAATGCGGCAACATCTTCGGCATGATGACGAATCCGTAACTTCGGCGGCCGGCAGAGCCCTACCCGGCCTGGGTCAGCCGCGCCTGCTGGCGCGTGACCACGATGTCGCGCAGCCAGGAGCCGATCGCGGCACCGACCAGATAGAAGCCGAACAGCGCCAGCCCGAGATCGAGCCAGTAGCCGAACCGGCCAGGCACGACCTTGGCCACCGCGACGCCGACGATCGCCACCGCCAGCACCGACAGCCGCTGGATCCAGACGCGCGACACCGAGCGGCCGCGATACACCACGGCCACCCAGCCCATGCAGAACCCGATCAGGAAAGCGCCGGCGAGCCAGCCCCAGAGGATGAGCGCGAGATTGATCATTTACTGCTTCACCTGAAATTCGATGCGGCGGTTCGCCGTCCGGCCCTCGTCGGTGTCATTGGCGGCGATCGGCTGGGTGCTGCCATAGCCGATCGTCGAAAAACGGTCGGCGGACAATCCGGCCCTGACCAGATAGTCCTGGATGGCGAGTGCGCGTTTTTCCGACAGCGACTGATTGAACGCCGCGTCGCCGTCGGCATCGGTGTGACCGGCGATCTCGACCGGCGTGGCGGGGCAGCGCATCGCGATCTCCACCAGGCGGTCGAGCAGGCCGGTGGAATCCGCATTGATGCTGGCGCTGGAACTCTCGAACCGGATCCGGCTCTTCGACAGGTTCTGCTCGAACAGTTGCTGGCACACAGTGGCATCGACCGGCGCCGCGGCCGGCTTCACCGACACCTCCGGTTTGGCCTGCCAACCCTGGGGCAATTCCCGTGTCAGCCCGGACCGGATCTGATCGGCCGCGGCGTCGTACAACGCATCGCCGGACAGCCTGACCTCGCGGTCGGTGACCACCAGCGTGCCGGTCGACAGCCGCGACAGCGCGCCGAGCGCCGTGGTCACGGCGGCGGAAAAGCTGCCGGGCGCGCCGATCGAGGCTTTCAGATTGTCGATGATCTTCTCGTTGCTGAACTTGCGCCGGGCGGCGTCTGCAAGCGCCGCGTGCACATTGTTGTCGGGCACGTAGCCGCTCAGCGTCAGTGTCACCGCAACGGGATCCTTGTTGGCCTGGAACACGTAAGGCGGTGCCTTGACGTCATTGGCGGTAACGGTAAACCCATCCGGCAAATTCTTCAGTGCCGCAGCGATTGCTTCACGACCGCCAAGATCGCGCGCCATGCCCGTTAGACTGACGGCGGTGTCGGATATCGTGACCTTGCCTTCCTTCAGCTTTGCGATCTGGTCCAGCAACAGCGTTGCCGCGGCGTCGAACCGCGGCGGGGCGCCACGCTTGAGACCGGTGCGATCGGACACCTCGGTGCCGTTGAGCGCCGCGCGCGCGGCATCGGCAATGCGCGCTTTGCTGGCCGGCAGCGGCGTCGTGCCCCACAAGGTGACGCGCACATTATCGCGCTCGGCCACCCAGACGAACGGCTTCGCCTCCGCGATCAGCCGCGTGTCGTCATTCACCAGCCGGATGCCGGGCGTGGCTTCGACCGTCGACAGCGCGCTGCGGCGGCCCTCTTCCGAGAACGCTTCGGCGGCGAAGGTGACGTCGCGACCGGCTACTGCGATGCGGCTTTTGTCGAGGATCGTGGATTTCAGCGCGTCATTGCTCCGCGCGGTCAGATCGGCTTCAACGGGACCGGTGCTCAGCCAGGCAGCGAAAATCCAAATAATGGCGAGGGGGATGAGGCCTGGCCACCAATTGGCGCTCCACCTGTAGAATCCGTGCATTCGACGTCCTTGGGGTCTGGAAGCAGAGAGAAAACAAACCCTTGCGGGACTGTCAAACTTTAATCAAGGCAAACCGCCGGCGCATCCTTCGGTAGCCCGATAACGTTTTCTTCAACCGTTTCTGATCATTTCGGGTGGTATCATCAATTGTTGGCTCATACGATGAAGCAGTTTCGGAATACGATCATCCGGGCCGGTCTTGATGCGCTCTATTTCAGCGGCGCGCATCGCGTGCTGCGGCCGATCTTCGGCGGCGTCGGCACCATCTTCATGCTGCATCACGTCCGCCCGGCCCATGCCGGCCTGTTCCAGCCCAATCGCCATCTCGAGATCACGCCGGACTTCCTGCGCGCCACGCTGGCCTATCTGCGCGCCACCGGTGTCGACATCGTGACGCCGGACGAGGTGCAGCGCCGGCTGGTCGAGAAGGACTTTTCGCGCCGCTTCGTCTGCTTCACCTATGACGACGGCTATCGCGACAACCGCGATTATGCGCTGCCGGCGATGCAGGATTTCGACGCGCCGTTCACGGTCTATGTCACCAGCGATTTCGCTGCCGGCGGCGGCCGGCTGTGGTGGATTGCCCTGGAGCGCGTGGTCGCCCGGGCCGATGCGATCGAGGCCCCGATCGACGGCCAGCCGATGCGCCTGGACACCTCGACCGTACCCGGCAAGGAAATCGCCTTCGACAGGCTGCACGGCTGGCTGCGCGGCCTGCCCACCGAGGTCGGCCTGCGGCGGGAGATGTCGACCCTGTGCGCGCAGCACGGCGTCGACGAGGACGCGATCAGCCGCGAACTGTGCCTGGGATGGGACGAGCTGAAGCCATTCGCCGCCGATCCGCTGGTGACCATCGGCGCCCACACCGTCACCCATTGCAACCTGGCCAAGCAGACCGCGCCGGCCGCGGTCCACGAGCTCGCCACCAACCGTGCCGACATCGAGGACGCCCTGCAGTGCCCGGCGGTTCACCTGGCTTATCCCTATGGCGACCGCGGCGCCGCCGGCACGCGCGAATTCACCCTGGCGCAATCGGCGGGTTTCATGACCGCGGTCACGACGCGGCCGGGCGTCATCTCGCCTGACAATTCCGAACATCTGCTGGCCCTGCCGCGCGTGTCATTGAACGGCAACTATCAGGACACCCGTTATCTGCCCGTCCTGACCTCGGGCGCCGCCACCGCCATGTGGAACGGCTTTCAGCGCGGCGGCGCGGCGTAACGCACGCGGACAGCGTCCGGATTCTTGACTTCCTGCCCGTCGGCCGCCCACCATCGGCGCCAACGAAAAACGACAGGGAGTGATCATGTTCAAGGATCTGTTTTCGCTCGAGGGCCGCGTCGCGCTGGTCACCGGTGGCTCGCGCGGCATCGGCAAGATGATCGCCGCGGGCTTCCTCAGCCAGGGCGCCGCAAAAGTCTACATCACCGCGCGCAAAGTCGCGGCCTGCGAGGCCACGGCGCAGGAATTGAGCGCGGCCTATCCCGGCGAATGCATCGCGCTGCCGATCGATATCTCCACCATGGACGGCATCGCGCTGCTTGCCGCGGACATCGGCAAGCGCGAACCGAAACTCGACATCCTGGTCAACAATGCCGGCGCGGCGTGGGGCGCCGACTTCGACGAATTTCCCGAGAGCGGCTGGGACAAGGTGATGACGCTCAACGTCAAGACGCCGTTCTTCCTCACCAAGGCGCTCGCGCCAACCCTGCGGGCGGCGGCCTCGGCCGAGCGGCCCGCCAAGGTGCTCAACATCGCCTCCATCGACGGCATCTTCGTCAATCCGCTGGAGACCTATTCCTATGCCGCCAGCAAATCCGGCCTGATCCATCTCACGCGGCGGATGGCGGCGCGGCTGATCAAGGACCATGTGGTGGTCTCGGCGATCGCGCCCGGCCCGTTCCAGTCCGACATGAACAAGGCTGCACGCGACAATGCCGATGAAGTGGCGACCCGCGTGCCCGCCGGCCGGATCGGCACCGACGAGGACATGGCGGGCGCCGCGATCTATCTCGCTTCGCGCGCCGGCGACTACGTGGTCGGCGCCACCATCGCGGTGGATGGCGGCATCGTCTATGCGAATCCAGGCATCAAGGGCGACGGCTGGGACTGAGGGCAAGCGCGCCGCGTCATTGCAGCCCTCCGGGCTGCGATGACGTGCGGTCGCTGCCAATCTATCAGCCCCGGCTACAAACTAAGCAATTAACCAGCGCCCGGTCTGCGAACGACATTTTGGCCGCAAAGCTATTCTGAAATAACCATCTGATTTATATAAATATAATCTCCTGAACTAGTCCATCGTCGCAGTTGTACACAATGGCACGCTGCTTGCTTTGTTAACCTCTGAGACATCCATGCCTCGGGGAGTACACGGCAATGGCGGACTCACTGCATACAACGACGGTCCTTGCTGAACCCGGCCCGATCGCGGTCGACTGGGGCACGACAGCGCTCGTCATCATCGACATGCAGCGCGATTTCATGGAGCCCGGCGGCTTCGGCGAGACGCTCGGCAATGACGTCTCACAACTCGCCAGCGCCGTCGCCCCGATCGCCGCGGTCCTGAAAGCCGCGCGCGAAACCGGGATGATGGTGGTGCACACCCGTGAGGGGCACCTGCCCGATCTGTCTGACGCACCGCCCGCCAAGAGCGTCCGCGGCGCGCCGAGCCTGCGGATCGGCGATCCCGGTCCGATGGGACGCAGCCTCATTCGCGGCGAGGCCGGTCACGACATCATTCCCGCACTCTATCCTGTCGAGGGCGAGATCGTCATCGACAAG
>JBEVEC010000164.1:0-17052 GCA_040512975.1 Tardiphaga sp.
CCACGGTCGCGAGCAGCAGCACGGCGCGCTGTTCCTCCGGCAGCCGCGCCAGCGCCGCCAGCAACTCCCTGTAGCGCAGGCCGTCTTCCTGGGACGGCGCCCGCGCAAAGATGTCTTCGGCAGCATCCTCAATGGCGACGTGGCGCGGCTTTGATGCATTGCTGCGCAGCCGGGTCATGGCGAGATTGTGCAGGATGGCGAACATCCAGGAGCGTGGATTGGCGTCGCGGCGCTGACCCCAATTGGCAACCGCGCGCTCGAGGCAGTCCTGCACCAGATCATCGGCGGCGCTGCGGTCGCGCAGCAGGCTGCGGGCGTAGCGCCGCAGGGCAGGGATTAGCGGTTCGATCAGGGGCAGCATGTCGTTCATGGCGGTGACCTTGGTCGCAATCTTGGCTTCCATCTCGAAGATGCCGCCCGAAGGCGGCATCTCTGCGTGCGTCTTAGCGCGCCTGGACCTGGACGATCGGGCCCTGCTGCGCCGCGGTGCCTTCGGCGATCACCAGATAGCGGCGTTCAGCCTTGGCGTCGCTGAGTACCAGTTGCCGGATCGGTCCCGCGGCATTGACGATCGCCGAGCCGGCCGGGTTGGTCATGAAGGCCGCCAGCGGCTGGATCGTGCCGTGGCCGTCGCGGTGCTCACTGAGGCCGACAATATAGGGCTTCTTCGGCACGAGGCCCGTGGCCGAGGCCTGGAAGACCTGGATCAGGCCCTGGTCGAACAGCGACACGCTGGTCGGAGGCGTCTCGCCGGCCTTCGCGCGCGGCGCCGCCAGTGCCAGATGGGCGGTCTGTCCGGCAACACCGAGCGGCTGCAGGTTGTCGGTGCCCGCAGCGCCTTCCGGCACGGCGTTCGGCACGTAGTTGATGGCCTGAGGCGCCTGGCCGACAGGGATCGTGGCGATCACCTTGTTGGTGTGGGTGTCGATCGCCGTCAGCGCGTCGGCGTTCTCAAGGCCGACATAGATGCGGTTGCCATCACCTGACGGCCAGACGCCATGTGGCAGATTGCCGACGGGGATGGTTGCGACCTGTTCGAAATTGTCCGTGCGAAACACCTTGACGACATTGAGACCGCCGATCGAGACATAGGCGAAACTGCCGTGGGCATTCACCGCGAAATTGACGTGGTTGGTGATCGGGCCGGTGTCGATGGTCTTGATGACGTCGAACGGCGGCTGCGCGCTGAACACCTGGGTCTTGCCGGTGTCCTTCAGCGTGAACCAGACCTGCTTGCCGTCGGGCGTCGCTGCGATGTTCGGGCAGAACGGGCTGTCCTGCTTCACCTTGGCGACGATGTGATGGTCGGCCACCGTGATGACATCGACCTCCGGGTTGAAGGACGAGCAGACATAGCCGTATTTGCCGTCGGGCGAGAAGATCTGCATGCCCGGACCGTTCGGCGTCTTGATGCGGGTCTTCTCTCCATAGGTCTTGGCATCAAGCACCGAGACGTAGTCCTCGCCGCGCACCGTGACCCAGACCTCGCTGCCATCCGGCGTGAAGAATGCCTCATGCGGCGAACGGCCGACATAGGTGGTGTGCTTGACCGTGTTGGTCGCGGTGTCGATGAAGGTCACCGAATTGGATCCGATGGAAACGACGGCGATGGTCTTGTGATCCGGCGCAAAGCCCATGCCGTGCACCAGCACCTGGCCCTTGTAGAGCGGCGAGAAATTGCCGGGCTGCGGATCGCCGAGCCGGATCACGCCAAGCAGCTTGTTGTCGACGGGATCGGTCACCGACACCGTGTTGGAGAATTGCTCGGCGGCATAGATGCGGTCGCGGTGGCTGATCGGAATGTCGGCGTCCGACGCCGCGCCCGGCGCCTGTCCGGCAAAGGCGGAGGAGGCGACCATCGTGGTGGCGAGCAATGCCGCGGCGAAAATTCGGTGGGTCATGGCGGGGGCCTTATTTTTTCATCGGCGACATCGCGTCATGCGACATCGTGGAGTGATCATGGGTGTGTTCGTGGGCGGCAGGGGCGGCGGCATCCGGCACAGCCGACGGCTGCGTGGGTGCCGGCGCGGACGGCGGGAGCGGCTGACCCAGTGCCAGACGCATGGCGACGATTTCCTGCTGCTGCTCGACGACGATCTCCTGTGCGATGCGGCGCAGCTTGTCGTTCTTGCCGTGGCGCAGTTCAGCCAGGGCCATGTCGATCGCGCCCTGGTGATGCGGGATCATCATCGCCACAAAATCGGCATCGACATCGCCGGTCGGCTTAACGTTCATGTCGGCCATCATCTTGTCCATCGCGGCGTTGTTCTCGGTGAGAAAGGGCGTTTCGTCGGCGGGCGGCGCGGACTGCGCGTGCAGGCTGGTCGCGCATGCGACGCACAGTGCGGCCGCGACGGCGAGCAATGCGCGTGTTGAATATCGAACTGCATTCAAGTGATGATCCTTCCGAAGACGTGCTGGGCCATTGAAGGAGTGGACGTGGGCATCGGCGCATTATTCCGTCGTCACAGTCACGTTGCTGTGAGTGCGCCGAGGAGCGATCGCAGAGCCTGCAGCGGATCGCCTCAGCTGAATCGCGCGCGGTAGTCCTGTGGCGATGTTGCCAGCGCGCGCAGGAAGCTGCGCCGCATGGTTTCCTCGGAGCCGAAGCCGCAGCGCTGCGAGATGCGCTTGACCGGCAGCGTTGTCTCCGAGAGCAGGCGTCGCGCGGCCTCGACGCGCAACTGCTCGACGGCGCGCGCGGGCGTGAGGCCGGTGGCGTCGCGGTAATGCCGGCTGAAACTGCGTTCGCTCATGCCGGCCCGGTCGGCCAGCACCGGCAGCGACATATCATCGGCCAGATGCCGGCCGATCCAGTCATGCAGCGCGCCGAAGCGGTCGTCTTCGGTCTGCAGCGACAGCGTCGCGCTGAACTGCGACTGCCCGCCGGGCCGCTTCAGGAACACCACGAGATGCCGCGCCACCGCCAGCGCCGCGGCGCGGCCGAGATCCTCTTCCACCAGCGCCAGCGCCATGTCGATGCCGGCGGTGACGCCGGCGGAGGTCCAGACCGTGCCGTCCTGGATGAAGATCGGATCGGCCTCGACGCGGACATCGGGGAAACGCCGCGCCAGCTCCGCGCAATGCGACCAGTGGCTGGTGGCGCGGCGGCCATCGAGCACGCCGGCGGCGCCCAGCATGAAGGCGCCGGTGCAGACCGAGGCCGTGCGCCGCGCGCGGGCGGCGCGGCGGCGCACCCCGTCGGTCAATGCGGGATCGGCGGCGGCGGCGTGCACGCCCGGTCCGCCGGCGATGAGCAGCGTATCCAGCGGCGTCCGCAGCGACGGCAGTGGCGCGGTGGCGAGTTCGAGCCCCGCCGAGGCGGTCACCGGCCGGCCGCCCTTCGAGACCACCCGCGGCGCGTACGGCGCCGTGCCGCCGGCCTTGCGGGCCAGCTCATTGGCGGTGGCGAACACCTGCAGCGGCCCGGACACGTCGAGCAGCTGCACCGACGGGAAGGCGAGCATTTCGATGGCGCGCACGGGCGCGTCGGCATTTGGCGGAAAGCGAGGGGCCTTTGGCATATCCGCCACAGCCTGCTGGACTAGGCTGGCGTTGTCCATTGCAATCTTGCGCCATCACAGGAGACCCGCATGATCCCCGCCAACCAACATCTCCAAATCGGCTCGCTGCTGTTCGACGGGATCGACCAGATCGATCTCACCGGCCCCTTCGAGGTGCTGGCGCAGATCCCGAACGCGACCTATCGGCTGTACGGCTTGAGCGGCGAGACCGTGCGCGATCATCGCGGCCTGCGGCTGACGCCCGACGCCGCCATCGCCGACGCGCCGCAGCTCGACGTGCTGCACGTGCCCGGCGGCCGCGGCCAGGAGGCGTTGATGGACAACGCCGCGGTGCTGGCCTGGCTGCGCGCGCAGGCCGGGCAGGCGCGGATCTTCTCGGTCTGCACCGGCGCGCTGCTGTGCGGCGCGGCCGGCCTGCTCAAGGGGCGGCGCGCTACCACCCACTGGGCGTCGTTTCACCTGCTGCCGTATTTCGGCGCCATCCCGGTCGACGAGCGCGTGGTGATCGACGGCGACTGGGTGTTCGCCGCCGGCGTCACCGCCGGCATCGACGGCGCGCTGCGGCTCGCCGCCGAACTGCGCGGCGACACCGTCGCACAGAAAATCCAGCTGCAGATGGCCTATGCGCCCGAGCCGCCGTTCGACAGCGGCTCGCCGGAGACCGCGCCGCCGGCGGTGCTGCAGAAGGCGAAGCAGGCGATGGCGCCGGTCATCGCCCGCCGCGAAGCCACCGCGCGCCGCGTCGCCGCCGAACTCGGCATCACCGTCGCCGCGTCGGCCGGCTAGGCCGCGACAATTCAATACAGCAACCCGACAAAGGAGGGTCCCATGGATCTCACCCACATTCACGCCTTCACCCAGGCCATGCAGCGCAAGGACATGGAAACGATGCTGAGCCACATGGCCGACGACATCGTGCTGAACACGCCGCTCGCCGCCGAACCCTTCCGCGGCAAGGACGCGATCCGTCCGGTTGTCGCGGCGCTACTCGGCGTGGTCGACGCGTTCGACTTCCGCGAGATTCTGCAGGGGCCATCGCACGTCTCGGCCTTCTTCGGCGTCACCGTCGGCGAGCATCAGCTTGACGGCGTCGACTACTGGCGCCTCGCCGCCGATGGCCGCATCGCCGAAATGACCGTGCTGTGGCGCCCGTTGCCGGCGGCGAATGCGGTGGCGGAGCGGCTGGCTGCGGGCTAGAGCATTATTTCAAACGCGACGCTTTCCTGGGCCGTATTCGCGCCGCACCAGCGCGGTCGTCCGGTCTGTCAACCTCGTCTAGTACCCGCCCGATGGTGCCCGCAGCCTTGTTGATCTCCTGCTCGGTCCACGCGGCGAAGCCGAGGAAAAGACCCTGGCTCGCGGTGGTGCCCGTGAAGTGCGGCGACAGCGGACGCGCCGTGACGCCGGCCGCGGCGAGACGTTGCGAAATCTCGCGATCGTCGCGTCCGGGATCGAGATGGGCGAGCAACTGCACGCCGCCGGCCGGTCGCTCGATGATGAGATGCTTGCCGGCGGATTTCGAGAGAGCGCTCACCAGATGGTCGCGCCGAACGCGATAGACGCGCGTCATCTTGCGGATATGCGCGGCGAAGTGTCCGTCGTCGACGAATTCGGCAAGCGCATCCTGCACAACGGCGGGCATGATCTGTCCCGCATGCCGCTGCGCGGTTTCGAACAGGTCGGCAAGCCCGGGCGGCACGATGACGTAGCCGCACCGGATATCGGCGACCGTCGATTTCGAGAACGTGCCGACATAGATGACCCGGCCGGCATGGTCGAGCCCCTGCAGCGCCGCCACCGGTCGGCCCTCGTAGTGGATTTCGCTGTCGTAATCGTCCTCGATGATCATCGCGCCGGCATCGCCGGCAAAGCGCAGCAACTCGCGACGGCGGTTGATCGGCATCAGACGGCCGGTCGGATGCTGGTGTGACGGCGTCACGAAGATCAGCCGCGGACGGTCGCGACGTTTCTTCAGCGCCAACCCGCTCTGGTCCAGCGCGACGCCACGGACCTCGGCACCGGCAGCCTGCATGGCGGCGCGTGCGCCGCCATAGCCGGGGCTCTCGACCCAGGCGATGTCGCCCGCATTGAGCACGATCCGGGCGGTGAGTTCGATGGCGGCCTGGGCCGAAGGCAGGATGATGATCTGCTGCGCTTCGGCGCGTACGCCGCGATGGTCGACGAGATGCCGAAGCAGGGCACCCCGCAGCGACGGACGATTGAGCGCGGCAGCATCAGGCACGGGACGCCCCGCGGCGCGTCTCAGGCAGCGTGCCCATATGACATGCGGAAAGGCCCGCCCATCGGCATGCGCGGGCGCAAGCGGCCGTGCCGGCCCCTCGCGGAAAGGCCAGTCGGCCTTGCCGAGCCGGTCGGCCCAGCGCGACAGCCGCGGCCCGGCGCCGGTGCCGCGTTGGACGCGCGTGCCCGAGATCAGCTTCGTCGCGACCGGAGGTGCGACTTTCGGGCGCCGCCCGCGCGCGACCTCGAGATAACCCTCCATGGCCAGTTGATCGATCACGCCCGAGACCGTGTTGCGCGACACGTCGAGCTGCCGCGCCAGTTCGCGGCTGGACGGCAGGCGATGACCGGGCGGCAACGCAGCGGCCAGAATGGCGGCGCGGAGCTGATCGTACAGCTGCTGCGTCAGCGTTTCCCGGCCGTGGGCGTCGCGTGCGAGATCGATCAGGCCGGAGAGAAGCTCGCTCATCCAAACTGGCCCTATGGATTTCTGGGAAATGGCACTTTTTGGAAGGCCAGTAGAGCTTATGTTCCCGCGCCTGTCGAGCGCCGCCGGCGCGTCGGTGAAGTGCAGGTCACGCTGATGGAAAATGTCTTGTCGCGGCGCATGGCGCTGAGTCTGTTTGCTGCGGTGGTCACCGCATGGGGCCTGAACTGGATCATGACCAAGATCCTGATCGCTGGCGCGTCTCCGCTGTGGACGACGGCCATCCGCTCCGCGATCGCAACCGTGATGCTGTTGGTGATGCTCGCGATAGGCCGGCAGCTCGTCTTCCCGAAGCGCGGCGATCTGCCGGTCATCCTGACCGTCGGCGTGTTGCACATGAGCGTGTTCACGGCGCTCGTCGCGTTCGGCCTGCAATTCGTGCCGGTCGGCCGTTCGATCGTGCTGGGCTACACCACGCCCTTGTGGGTGGCGCCCGCGGCATGGATGTTACTCCGCGAGCCGCTGACCCCGTGGCGCGTCGGCGGCATCGCGCTCGGTCTGGCCGGCCTTGCCGTCATGTTCAATCCGCTTGCCTTCGACTGGAGCAACCGGGATGCGCTGGTCGGCAACGGGATGCTGTTGCTGGCGGCGGCGTTTTGGGCGGTCAACATCGTCTATGTGCGCGGCCACAACTGGGTATCCACGCCATTCCAGTTGGTGTTCTGGCAGGCCCTGCTGGCGACCTGCCTGCTGACCATCCTGGCGCTCATCCATGACGGCCCCCCACATATCGCATGGAGCGGAGAACTGATCGGCGTCTTCCTGTTTGCCGGCATCGTCGGCACGGCGCTGGCGCATTGGGCGATGCTGACCATCAACCGCAGCCTGCCGGCCACGGTGACCTCGCTGGGATTGCTGGCGACACCGGTGATCGGCGTCGTCGCTTCCGCCGTCTGGCTCGGGGAGCCGGTCGGCTTCTCGCTGATCGTGGCCATGACGACGATCCTTGCTGGCATCGCCGTCGGCACGGTACAGCGCCAGGCTCCGTGACGGAGGGCGCCGATATTTTTGCTGTCGCGGAAGGACGCGCGCAGATCGCCGCCGGAGATGCGCACAACACGGACGGTGTCCTCAGATGCGCAGCGCCAGATTATCCCAGCTGCTGCCCAACCATCCGCCCGATCTCCGTAAACACGGTCACGGTCTGCGCGGGCGTGGGCGCGCCGCCTTGGGTGTAGGCGGCGATCAGCACGGGGGTGTCGGGCTTCGGCCAGACCACGGCGATATCGCCGGCGGCGTCCTTGCCGCTGCTTCCCGTCTTGTCGGCGATTTTCCATCTGGGGGACAGGCCGGCGCGCAGGCGCTGGCCGCCGGTTTGGCAGTTCACCATCCAGCCGGTCAGGCGCGCGCGCGAGGCCGGGGTCAGCACGTCGCCGAGCAGGAAGCGGTTGAGGTTGCCGGCCATGGCGGCAGGCGTCGTGGTGTCGCGGGGATCACCGGGCGGCGAGAAGTTCAGCTCGGGTTCGTTGTGGTCGAGGCGCGAGACGCTGTCACCGCTCGAGCGCCAGAAGCCCGTCAGCGCTTCCGGGCCGCCGGCCTGCGCGAGCAGCAGATTGGCACAGGTGTTGTCGCTGAGTTCGACGGCGGCCTTGCACATGTCGGCGATCGACATGGCGCCCCGTCCGAGATTTTCCTTGGCCACCGGTGCGTAGTCGAGCACGTCGTGCGCCCGGTAAGAAATCATGTCGTCGAGCTTGTCGTCGCCGCGGTCGACGCGGGCCAGCATGAGCGCCACCAGCGAGGCCTTGAAGGTGCTGCACATCACGAAGCGTTCGTCGGCACGCCAGACGATTTTCTTGCCGGTCTTCAGGTTTTCGGCATGCAGGCCGATGCGGCCGCCGCTGTTGCTTTCATAGGCCTGCAACGCCGCAGGCGCGTCCTGCGCGAAGGCCGAGCCGACGGCAAGGGCGGGGACGGTGGCCAACAACGTGCGCCGGGTGATGATCATCGCGGCTGTTTCTCCGGCGAAGATGGACTCTTGATGGCGTTGGTCAGGCGGTGCCGGCGCCCTACGGCGCCGGGATCGCCAGCAGGCTGGAAATGCTGCTGCCGCGGATGTCGTAGACGCGGGCGAACACGACGTCGTCGCGCTTGATCTCGGCGAGCAGGGGGGCAGTGAGGCCCTTGCAATAGAATTCGCCGAGGGTCATGGCGAAGTCGGCGGCGTGGCTGTCCCAGCCGATGGTGAAGTCGGGGCCGAGCGCCACCTGCGCCGGGCGCTGCGGGCCGCACACTGCGACCTTCCATTTGCGGCCGACCGGCGGGCTTTCCTGGCGCTCGACGATCTGGTCCTTCAGCGCGTCCGACGCCTGCTTCAGGGCGAGGCCCCAATAATCCAGCATGAACAGCGAGTCGGCCTGGCGCACGGTGCCGGCGATGTAGTTGAAATGGGCGTATTGATAGGGATGCAGCCGGATCATCTCGGCCAGCGGCAGCATCAGCCCGAACGAGAACACCGCCACGGCAGCGGCCTGCGCGCCGCGATGGTTGACGCGCAGCCAGTCCATCAGCGCGGCAAAACCCGCGCCGGCGAGCACGGTCATCGGCGGGATCACGAACACGAAATGGCGGATGCCGTTATACAGCGCGGGGCGCTTCACCATCGCGATCACCAGCGGCAGGGTCGCGGCGAAGGTCAGCATCAAGAGGATGGTCTTGCGGCGCGCTGGCACGGTGCTGCGCGACAGCGAGGCCACCGTGAGCACGATGCCGCCGACCAGCAGCGCCAGCAGCACTTCCGGAAGCTGCAAGGCGAACAGCGTCGGCAGATAGCACCACGGCATGTCCGGCACCGAGATCATGGCGCCGTCGAACATTTCCTTCCATGGCTTTTCGAAGAACGTCGAGAAGTAGCCGAGCGCGCGCAGCGGATTGGCCGGCTCGAGGATCGACCACGGCCAGATCAGGCCCATGATGAGATAGCCGAGCACGAGACCGGGCAGCAGCACGTAGAGCGCGTGGAGCAGGCGATGCGCGGCCTCGCGCAGGCCATGCTCGCGGATATCGGCGATCCACAGCGGCATGAAGCCGATCAGCGCATAGATCAGCGTCAGGCCGGCGAGGATGCGGCAGCCGATCGCGCAGCCAGCGCCGATGCCGACGATCAGGATCGTGCGCGGCGACGGCTGCGGATATTCCTCCACCAGCCGCACCAGGCCGGACATCAGGATGATCATCGCCACCGCGAAGGGCGCATCCTTCGGGTTCATGAACATGTGGCCGTAGAAGGTCGGGCACAGGATCAGCAACAGCAACGTGGCGAGCCCGCCGACGGCGCCGCCGACGCGGCGGCCGAGCCGCCAGGTCACGGTCAGGCCGATGACGCCGACCACGGCGCCGAGCAGGCGGCGGGTCTCGAACAGTTCGAGGGGGATCACCTTGTGCAGCAGGGCCGCGACCATGTCGAAGCCGCCGCCATACATATAGAGATTGGCGAATGACAGCGCGCCGGTGTCGGTGAAGCCCGAGCCGAACATCTTCAGCAGCAGGTCGGCATATTCCGCGTGGGTGTAGTCGTCCCAGCCGAGACCGTAGTCGCGGAAGGTCAGGCCCGCGACGATGCCGACGACGGCGAGCGCGAGCAGCGCAAGGTCGTCACACGTCCGTTCCACCGATCGCCGGATGGGCGTCTCGAAGGCGGCAGTCGTAATCGATGACATGGCTATTGGTAACCCGGTGTCCCCAGTGGCTCGGCTTCGCGCTCTTTGAGCCTCGTTTCCCCGGCATCCATATAGCGCACTTCCCTTTTGACGTAATCGAGAATTGTGGCTGGATTTCATTAATGCGTCGCAGCAAATCCGACAATGACAAAAGCTTTAGCCGTTAGGCTTAGACCGTGGCATCGCTTGCATTTGCGTCGTTCGGCGGAGATAGAAACTGCCGGAAAAGCGTAGCACGCAATGGACTTACAAGCAGTGAACGCTAAATGCCGTGTGGTGATGCACTCAATATGACGCTATCGTGGCGGGCATGGCGGGAGTCGTGCGTCACCGTCGAGGAGTTGTGGGACCATGATTGTGTTGCTGATTGCCGGGATGGCCGCCATCCTGGCCGGCCTGGCTGCCATCGGTTTTGGCATTCCGGTGAAGGAATTCGGCTTCGGGAACACGCTGATTCTCACTGGAACCGTCGGGGTTTGCACCGGTCTGATCATCCTGGGCATGGCCCAGGTGCTGCGCGAATTGAAGAAGCTTGCGGTGCGCCCGGCAGATGCCGGTGTGCG
Source organism: Tardiphaga sp. (assembly GCA_040512975.1). Taxonomy (GTDB): domain Bacteria; phylum Pseudomonadota; class Alphaproteobacteria; order Rhizobiales; family Xanthobacteraceae; genus Tardiphaga. Next base: position 10,475 of record JBEVEC010000164.1, read on the forward strand.
TCTGACGCGGCGCAATCTGCCGTTGCCGCCGTTCGGCGAAACCGACGGCGATGACGACGATACCGATGCCGCGGCGAACCACGAAGGCCCGTCTTTTACCCGCGACCGGCCGGCCGAACCGCCGCGTGCCCGCGCGCCCGATCCCGCCGTGCCGCCGTGGCAGGACGAGGTGCTGCGCGACCGTGAGCGACTAATTGCCGCGGAAGAGAAGCCCGAGGAGCCGAAGCGGCGCAACCTTTTGTTCGAGTCGTCGCGCCGCGAGCGCGCCGCCGGGCAGGAGAGCGCCGCAGCCAAGACGCAGCGCAGCCAGGAGGCCGCCGCGCCGAAGGCGCAGGACGGCCGCGCCGCCGAAGGGCGCGATTTCGAGGACGCCTGGCCGCAGGCCGAGCGACCGCGCTCCGATGCCATCCGCCGCGCGGCGCGCGCGCCGCTGACCCCGCCGAACGACAAGCTGCCGGACGCAGCCCTGATCCCCGACCGCTATGAGCCGCCAGCGGCGCCCGAGACGCATGAGCCCGACGTCGTCGTCGTGAAGTCCGGCGTGGTCGATAACATGGCCTATTCGCTCTATTCGGACGGCTCGATCGAGGCCGACATGCCCGAAGGCACGATGCGCTTCGCATCTATCGACGACTTGCGCGACCACCTGGAAAACCGCGGCTGAGCAGTGGGGGCTGCGTCCCGCAGGCCGGCGCCTCTGAGATAAGCGTGGACGGCACGATGTCGATATTGCCCGATCCCCACGCGTACCAGCATAGTCGGCGGCGCGCGACCGCGCGACGTGTCAGGTCCCCCGAGCCCCCCGATGAGCGATCCCGCCAAAAGCTTTATAGATCTGACGGCGACGATCGTGTCGGCCTATGTCGGCAACAATCCGACACCCGCGGCCGAACTGCCGAGCCTGATCAACCAGGTGCATGCCGCGCTGGTGCGGGTCTCGAACGGCCGTCCCGAGCCCGCACCGGAGCCGGCCAAGCCGGCGGTGTCGGTGAAGAAATCGATGACGGCCGAATATCTGGTCTGCCTGGAAGACGGCAAACGCTTCAAGTCGCTGAAGCGCCATCTGCGCACGCAATATGCCATGACCCCCGAGCAGTATCGCGAGAAGTGGGGCCTGCCAGCCGACTATCCGATGGTGGCGCCGAACTATGCTGCGGCGCGCTCGAATCTCGCCAAGCAGATGGGCCTCGGCCAGCAGCGCCGCCGCCGGAAATAGCCGCTGGTGGTATTGTTGGGTTCCATACATAGGAACCTTTGCTGAACAAAGCGGAGACGAACATAGGTCACCGGTAGGTAGCAGCGATAATGGCTGTCATCGCCCGGCTTGACCGGGCGACGCAGTATTGCAGAGCGCCCCGTGTTGAACCATCAGCGCTCTCAAATACTGGACCAACCACTCTCGCAGGTGGCGACAGCCATCACGCGCCTAGGAAAATCTTCAAAATCTGCTTGCGCCGTTTCCGAGGATATGTGCTTATTATCCTAAACGGAGTCGCGCTATGAAAACATCCCGCTCACGGCCTTTTCCCGAAACCGTCGATCGCTTCCGCGCGCAACATCTGTCGCTGGAAACGCGCCAGATTCTTGCGGAGGACGGCGTCGCCCAGGTGTTGATGAATGACAGCGAAAGCCCGCTGGCGTGGCTGGCGCGGCGCAAGGGACGCGATGGCCGCGCGATGATCAATTCGCACCAGTTCATCGCCGGCGAGAAGCTGCGCGCGGATTTCACGAAAGCCCATATGGGGCCGCGGATGACGGCGAACTGGGCCGAGCCGAGCGGGCGACCGCGCGGTTCGGGCCACAACCCCGGCGAGGCCACCGATGTCATGGTGGCATCGCGGCAACGCGTGGGGCAGGCGCTCGACGCCTGCGGTCCGGAATTTTCCGGGCTCTTGATGGACGTGTGCTGCTTTCTGCGCGGCCTCGAAGACGTCGAGCGCGAACGGGCCTGGCCGGCACGCTCCGCCAAGGTCGTGCTGCAACTGGCGCTGGATCGCCTGGCGCGCCATTACGGTTTGCTCGCGGAAGCGCGCGGGCGGTCGTCGAAGGTGCGGACGTGGCTGGCTGATGATGCGGGGTTTGAGCCTTAGGGTCTTCGGCGGTCACCCCACACACAGCGTCATCACCCGCGAAAGCGGGTGATCCAGTATTCCGCGAGGCTGGTGATATGCCACGGGCATCGCGGCATACTGGGTCGCCCGGTCAAGCCGGGCGATGACGCTGTCTTTTGGGCTGACTATTCCGCTTCCGCCAGCGTCGCACGCGCGTCGCTGCGGATGCGCTCCACCATCGAGCGCAGGCCGTTGGAGCGCTGCGGCGTCAGGTGCTCGCGGAAACCGAGTTCGTCGAATACGGCGATCGGATCGGTGGCGAGGATGTCGCGGGCGCTGCGGTCCGCATAGAGCGACAGCAGAATGGCGATCAGGCCGCGCACGATGTGCGCGTCGCTGTCGCCGAGATAATTCAGGATCGGCTCGCCGGTGTCGCTGCGCGCGACCTGGCGCGACAGCCAGACCTGGCTGGCGCAGCCGTTGACCTTGTTCGCGGTGTTGTGTTCCGCCTCCGGCATCGGCGCGAGGGTGCGGCCGAGCTCAATGACGTAGCGATAGCGGTCGTCCCAGTCCTCGAGCAGCGAAAAATTGTCTCGGATTTCGTCAATGGCGGTCATGATGGCCTGCTTGCAATGGCAGGTTCTATATAGGGGCCGCGCCGGTCGAAATCGACCGCCGCCATGGTATTTGTCGGGACTATTCGCGGCCGAGGCTGGTTTATGGCGCCGGCGGCTGCCATTCCGCCGCGCGATCATCCGGCGTCAGCGTGTCGGGGCTCGCAGAGTCGCCCTGGTCGGCGCCTTCGCCGCCGCCGATCGATCCGGTGTGGTCCGGCGGCTTCTTGTCGGTGATGATCTGGTAGACCTTCTTGGCGCCTTCCTTGGCGCGTTCGCCGATCACGGTGGCGGCCTGACCGCCGACCTCGCAGGCCGCGGGCTGCCGCTTGCAGAACTGGCCCATGTCGGACATTGCCGCAGTCGCGGCCGACACCGCGTCGGAGGCGCCGATCTGCGGCAGCTTGTCCGACTCCGGCGTCTTGTCCCGCGGCAGAAGCACGAGCACGAGCCCGAGCCAGAATGCCATGCGAAGCAGAAAGAACATCGCGCAACCTCTATCCAGTCGCCTCAACCCAAGTTGCGATCTGTCGCAATCCCGATCGAAACTAGCAGCCGTCGATAAACTGCGAGTATTTGCCATGCGGTTAAATCGTCGAAAATTTGCGGCATTGGATTCGGCGTAAACAATCTCTCAACCGCGCCTGACGAGACGGATCGGCACGATGGTGCGCGTCCATACTTTCGAAACCATATGGCCACCGATTTCGAAACTTGTCGTTCACCATCATGCGCGATGGAAATCGCGAAAACACCGTGCAAATCGGCACTTGCGCAATGCGTGCCGCGATCGCCGCGCGCACTTTAGCGTTCGCTTAATGTCGCTCTGACAGGTTGGCCCGCAGACATCAGGAGGCGTTCTGGCGCGTCCGGTTTGACGACCAGAGCCGAAGCGAGTGCTGTGACCGTAACCAACATCATCCGCGAATGTCTCGATGCGCTGCTGCATCCGTCTGCGCGCTACGATGCGCTGACGAGCGCGCGCCATCGCGCCTTCATGGCGCCGCGTCTGCTCGGCAGCCTTGCGGCCTTCGCGGCCTTTCCCGTCTATCTCGCCATGCGCGGCGCACCCAATGCGATCGAGGTCGCGGCCTTCGCGTGGCTGATCGCGCCGATCCTGGTGTCGTACTTCCTGTCGCGCACCGGGCGCTATGAAAGCGCGCAGGTGCTGTCGTCGCTGTCACTCGCGAGCCTCGTGATGGCCATCGCCATCTCCACCGGCGGCATCAATTCGTTCGCGGCGATCTGGCTGGTGGTTGTGCCGCTCGAAGCCGCGCTATCGGCGTCGCGCCGCGTCGTCGCCTTTGCGTCGGCGCTGGCCATCGGCGGCTTCGGCATCCTGGTTGCGATGACCACCCTGGGCTGGATGCCGGGGGCCGAGGTCAGCGTGGCCAGCCACGCCGTGTTCATGATCTTCGGCATCGGCTCGGCGACGATCTATGCCGCGGGCCTGGCCTTCGGCGCCGGGTCGCTCGCAGAGACCAGCGTGTCGCTGCTCAATGTCGAGGAAAACCGCTATCGCCTGCTGGCGCGGAACATGAGCGACGTCATTTCGCGGCATCGCCCGAACGGCGCCGTGGAATTCATCTCGCCGGCGGCCGAGGCGCTGGTCGGCGCGCCGACGCAGCGTCTGCTCGGGCACGGCCTGTTCGACCGCGTCCATGTCGCCGACCGCCCGGCCTATCTCACCGCTTTGTCCGATGCCGCCTGCGACGGCCGCGCGCGCAGCGTCGAATTCCGGCTGCGTCGCGATATCACCACGCCGTCTGCAGCGCATGCGACGGAATTCGTCTGGGTCGAGATGCGCTGCCGCCCGCTGGAGCAGGACGTCGGTCCGGTCGGCGGCCGCCGCGTCGATGTCGAGGTCGTGGCCGTGCTGCGCGATGTCACCGACCGCAAGGTGCAGGAGGAGGCGCTGGCGCTGGCCCGAACCGAGGTCGAGCGCGCCAACGAATCCAAGAGCCGCTTCCTCGCCACCATGAGCCATGAGCTGCGCACGCCGCTGAACGCCATCATCGGCTTCTCCGACATGATCGTGCAGGAAGAGACGATGATGCTGGACGCCGCCAAGCGGCGCGAATATGCCCAGCTCATCAACGATTCCGGCCAGCACCTGCTGTCGGTCGTCAACGGCATCCTCGACATGTCCAAACTTGAATCCGGCAGCTTCGAGATTGCGCCGGAGCCGTTCTCGCCGCGTGCGGCGCTGCTGAACTGTTGCAATCTGCTGGCATTGAAGGCGCGCGAAAACGGCATCGACCTGATCACCGACGCGCCGAAGGATCTTCCCGAGGTCAATGGCGATCCGCGTGCGTTCCGGCAGATCCTGCTGAACCTCGTCTCCAACGCCATCAAGTTCACCGAGCGCGGCGGCAGCGTCACCGTGACCGCGGGCGCCGACGGGGCGCGGCTGTTGCTACGCGTCACCGACACCGGCGTCGGCATCGCCAGCGACGATCTGGCGCGCATCGGCGATCCGTTCTTCCAGGCCGGCAAGACCTATCAGCGCCGCCACGAGGGCACCGGTCTCGGCCTCTCGATCGTGAAGAATCTCGTGGCCATGCATGGCGGCGAGATGCGGGTCGAGAGCCGGGTCGACGAGGGCACCACCGTCAGCGTGTCGCTGCCGCTGGATTTCTCGCCGCCGCAAGTCGCCAGCAATGTCGCGACGCTGACACCGCCCGTGCGCAGCGCGCCGATCGTCCAAGTGTCCCAGGTGAAGAAGAGTGCCTAAAGCCAGTTCGAAAGACACCAAGCCGAAGCGCGGCCGCGCCGTGGCCATCATCGATGAGCCGGCGGAGCGCGGCCTGCTGCTGCGCATGTTGCTGCACAGCCCGAAGGACATGGTCGCGGGGCTGATCGCGTTTTCCGCCGTGAGCGCCATCATCGGCAACGCCATCTTCCTGCAGGCCGGGCATCATCCGTCGCCGATGTTCGGCTCGAGCACCGTGGTCGCGTTGCCGGCTCCGGTGCCGGCCGGCAGCCCGCTGCCGAAACCGCGCCCGCTTGATGCCACGCTGGCACCCGCCGATACCAAGCTTGACCCGCGCATGCTGGATGCACGGCCGGTTGACGGCAAAGCGGACGGCAAGGTCGAGAGCAGGGGCGCTGCCAAGCCTGTACCGGCCAAAGCGAGCGATGCCGGCAACGCCGATCCGGTGGCCAATCTGATGAAGGCCAATCCGCCATCGGCCGCCGCTTCGGGGCCGACCACAACCGCGAGCGTGATGCGGCCGCCGGCGCCGATCCCGCATGCCACACGCACCGATCCGCTCGGCGACCTGATCGGCAACACCCGCCGCGTCGCCGCCGTGCAGCGCGCGCTGACCGAATTCGGCTACGGCCAGCTCAAGGCCACCGGCACCGCGGGCTCCGACACCCAGGCGGCAATCCAGCGCTTCGAGCGCGAGCGCAAGCTGCCAGTCACCGGCCAGGTCTCCGACCGCATGGTGCGCGAACTCGCCAGCGTCACCGGCCGCCCGATCGACTAGCATCGGCGTGGCGGCTGGCTTATCGTCGCCGCCATGAGACTGAAATCATCCCTGTGGGTCGCGGCCTATCTGCGCCGTTGCCAGACCGAAGGCGTGTTCGGCGCCGTCCGCCGCCGCGGCGCCGAGGAAGCCGGCGCCGTGTTCGTCAAGCTGGCGCTGCTCGACGGCAATGCCATGCTCTACGTGCCGGCCTCGCAAAGCACCTACGACGAAAGCCGCCCCGTCGACCGCGTCTTCACGCCGTCGCCGCCGCAGCCCGCGCCCGAGATGAAGATCGAGGAGCGCCTGCAAAAGGAGATCGCGTTCGATCCGGATGTCTGGATCGTCGAGATCGAGGACAAGGCGGGACGGCATTTTCTCGATCTGGCGAAGAGGTGATGTCGCGGCGAAGTCGCGGTGCTTTCTTCCTTCTCCCGCGCTTG
>JBEVEC010000189.1:0-6002 GCA_040512975.1 Tardiphaga sp.
CTCGGCCTGCGCCAGCGGCGCGCTGGTGATCGCGAACGCAAAAGCAGCCACCGCAATGGCGAGTATCCTGGGGGTGGCTGGGGCGCGCATGGCTTCCAAACTGTCGCAAGGCGCCGGGCTGCGCAAGCCTTCAATGCTCGTCCGGGTAGAAAACTATGTCTTCTACCCGGACGCCGTCTCGATCCGAAATCAGTTCTTCACGACCACCGTCGCGCCGACCGAGACGCGGTTGTAGAGGTCGGTGACGTCGTCATTGGTCATGCGGAAGCAACCCGAGGACACCGCCTGGCCGATCGTCTCCGGCTCGTTAGAGCCGTGGATGCGGTACAGGGTCGAGCCGAGATACATCGCGCGCGCGCCGAGCGGGTTGTCGATGCCGCCGGGCATGTGTCGCGGCAGGTCCGGGCGCCGCGCGATCATCTGCGACGGCGGGGTCCAGCTCGGCCATTCCTTCTTGGCGGTGATGCGGTGCACGCCGCCCCAGCGAAAACCGTCGCGGCCGACGCCGATGCCGTAGCGCAGCGCGGTGCCGCCGGGCTGCACCAGATAGAGCCGGCGCTCGGAGGTGTTCACGATGATCGTGCCCGGCGCATAATTGCTCTCGAAGCCGACCGTGGTGCGCGGGACCGGGCTGGAGCCGGTGGGCTCCCCGAAATTGGTAAAGAAATTGGAGAACGACGGCGTCTCGTCGACCTGGAAGTCGGGCGCCGGAGGCTGGTTGCGGACACGGGCCTCGGCCGGCGCCATGAGCGAGAAGGCCAGGCCCGACCAGGCGGCCATAGCAATAACGGCGGCTGAAATGCGCTTCATCAGGATCCTCGCCCCAAAATATGACGGTTCAAACTGGCCATATTTCGCCCAGTGCCGCAAGCCACGGGCGCGTGAAACACGTCGATTGGTGCGCCCGGGGCGGTGTTGCCTGCGGCATGCACAACGATTCGTTGCGTTTGCACCCTTTGACGAGTTCGCCGAACAATGGTTCATCAGCCGCCAGATCACGGGATCAAACGGAGCAAACTGATGAACGGTGCGGAAAGCCTGGTACGGACGCTGGTCGCGGGCAAGGTCGATGTGTGTTTTGCCAATCCAGGCACATCGGAAATGCATTTCGTCGCCGCGCTGGACCGCGTCGAGGGCATGCGCTGCGTGCTCGGCCTGTTCGAGGGCATCGTCACCGGCGCCGCCGACGGCTACTACCGCATGACGGGTACGCCGGCCTCGACGCTGCTGCATCTCGGCCCCGGCCTCGCCAATGGCCTGGCCAACCTGCACAACGCCAAGAAGGCCAATTCCGGCATCGTCAACATCGTCGGCCAGCACGCCGTCTACCACATCGAATACAACGCGCCGCTGACCTCGGACATCGAGGGACTGGCGCGGCCGATGTCGCAATGGGTGCACACCTCGCCGAACGCCAAGGCGGTGGCCGCCGATGGCGCCGCTGCGATCGCCGCCGCGCGCAACGCGCAGATCGCGACCCTGATCCTGCCAGCCGACACCGCCTGGGGCGAGGCCGACGGCATCGCGCAGGTCAAGGAGAGCAATGCGAACGCCGGCTATTCGTCGCAGGCGGTGGACGCCGCGGCCAAGGTGCTGAAGTCGGGCGAGCCGACGCTGCTGCTGATGACCGGCCAGGCGCTCACCGAAAAGGGCCTGGCGCTGGCGGCGCAGATCGCCGGCAAGACCGGCTGCAAGGTGATGGGCCAGACCTACAACCCGCGCATGGCGCGCGGCGCTGGCCGCTTCTCCATCGACCGCATTCCCTATGTGATCGAGGCGGCGTTGCCGATCCTCAAGGACTTCAAGAATATCGTTCTGGTCGAGGCCAACGATCCCGTCGCGTTCTTCGCCTATCCGAACAAGCCGAGCATGCTGAAGCCGGACGGCTGCGAGGTGCACCGCATGACCTCCGGCGGCGAGAACTCCGTCGCGGCGTTGGAAGCGCTAGCCGGCGCGCTCGGCGCCAAGCCCGCGGATGCGCCGCAGCAGAAGCTGGTGGAGCTGGTCAAGCCGACCGGCGCGCTCAACCACACCACCATCGCCCAGGCGATCGCGCTGGCGATCCCCGAAAACGCCATCATGGTCGATGAATCGCTGACCACCGGCCGCGGTTTCTTCCCGCCGACTGCCGCGGCAAAACCGCACGACTGGCTGCAGAACATGGGCGGCTCGATCGGCTTCTCGACGCCGGTGGCAACCGGCGCCGCGGTGGCGTGCCCGGACCGCAAGGTGATCTGCATGGTCGGCGACGGCTCTGCGATGTACACGCTGCAATCGCTGTGGACCCAGGCCCGCGAAAAGCTCGACGTCACCACCATCGTGTTCGCCAACCGCAAGTATAACATTTTGCTCGGCGAGTTCGATGGCGTCGGCGCCGGTCATCCCGGCCAGCGCGCCCTCGACATGCTCAGCCTCGACCGTCCCGACCTCGACTGGGTCTCGCTCGCCAAGGGCATGGGCGTCGCCGGCCGCTCGGTGTCGACCGCGGACGATTTCAACAAGGCGCTGGCAGATGCCATGGCCGAGAAGGGTCCGAAGCTGATTGAAGTCGTGATGTAAGCTGGCTACGAGCCCGCACACACAAACTGTTATCGCCCGGCTTGACCGGGCGACCCAGTATTCCAGAGCGTTTGTTGGTAACAAAAACCGCCCTGGAATACTGGGCCCTCCGCTCTCGCGGAGGGTGACAGTTCGTAGTGCGGTGCCGTCGGCAAACTTACTGCACCCACGCAAAAAGGGCTCCGGATTGCTCCGGAGCCCTTTTCGTTAGCAGACCGAAGTCTGCGCTAGGTACTAGCCGCCGCCGCCGGTGCGGCCTTCCACGGCGCGGTTGCTGCCGGTGGTGCCGGTTGCGGCATTGGAGCCGCCCAGCGAGCTGGCATTATCGCCGGTCTCGGAGCCGACGGCGCCGGGCGCCATGCGGGTGCCGCTGGCCATCGGACGGTCAACGGCAGTGCCGGTGCTGGTGATGCCGGGCTGGGTCACGCCGGTCCCGGTCGAATTCATCTGCGGCGCGCTCGGGTTGCTGCCGGCCTGGGCGAATGCGCCGGTCGCGGTCAGGAGCAGGGCGGCGGTGGTGGTCAGGATTGTCTTCTTCATGATGAGCTTTCCTCGCTGGGTGTTATCCCCTGCATCCTGAACGTCGAACTACATCCCCCGTTCCCGGGTAAGGTTGATTTGCAACGCATAATGTCGCTAATCGTACCGACATCCACAACGTGTGAGAGCAAACTCGCGATGTGTGACCGAGCGGAGAGCCGATCGAGTGAGCAGCGCCATCAACCTTATCGTCGCAGCCTATGTCCGGACCGGGCAGCTGGCGCCATTGCAGGACCTCAAGACCAGCCGCGAGAAACTCGCCGGCCAGGTCCGCGGCCGCAGCGATTTCGATTTCGGCGTGCTGCTCGGCCAACTCGATGACGATATCAGCGAGATCGAGGCCGGCATTCGACGGCTGCGCCCGCTGGCGGACGCGCGGCTGGATGCCGCCTCCTGAGAACACGTGGCCCCGTCGGTGACCGCCCGCGCATGGTCAGTCGCGACACTTCGTGCCAAAAGCTTGGTGCCAAAGCCATCAAGCGGAACGATCCATGACACGCATCACCCTGATGACCACGATCTCGAGCCAGATGACGTTTCTGGAGGAGCATCTGAAACGCGCCGCGCCGGGCGCCACGGTCGCGCATTGGCCGGAGCCGGGCTCCCTGGACGGCGATGTCGTTGTCTGCTGGAAGCCGCCCGCCGGCGTGATGGCGACGATGCCGAACCTGCGGCTGATCCATTCCATCGCCGCCGGCGTCGACAATGTGCTGTCCGATCCGGAACTGCCCGATCGGCCGCTGTGCCGGATCGTCGATCCTTTGCTCGGCAAGGCGATGGCGGAATATGCCTTGTGGGGCACGTTGTATTTCCACCGCGACTTTGACCGCGTATCGGCCAATGCGCGCCGCGGGCACTGGCATCGTTACGACCAGGTGGCGGCCGCGGATATACGCGTCGGCATATTGGGCCTTGGCACGCTCGGGCTGCAGGCCGCGCAATTGCTGAAATCGGTGGGCTACCCGGTGTCCGGCTGGTCGCGGTCGGCCAAGCAGATCGACGGCTTCGAGGTCTTCGCCGGTGACGCCGCGCTCGACGGTTTCCTGGCGCAGAGCGATATCCTGATCTGCCTGCTGCCGTTGACGGCGAGCACCACGGGCATCCTCAATGCCGCGCGATTGGCGCGGCTGCCGAAGAACGCGGCGCTGATCCTGTGCAGCCGTGGCGAGCACCTTGTGGTGCCCGACCTCGTCGCCGCCGTGCGATCGGGCCATTTGCGCGGGGCCATCGTCGATGTGTTCCAGCAGGAGCCGCTGCAGCCGGACAATCCCCTGTGGACGGAGCCGGGTATCCTGGTGACGCCGCACATGGCGGGGCTGGCCAAGCCGCGCGTGATTGCCGAGCAGATCGCCGAGAATATCCGGCGGCTCGATGCCGGCGAGGCGCTCTTGAACCGCATCGATCCATCTCACGGCTATTAAGCCTGCTGCCGTCCGCACCTTGACGGCGTGTCGCCATTGCCCGAACACCCGGGCGGGCCCGAAACTTGCAAGCACAGCCTTGTGGACCCGACGCAACCGCGGCGACCATGACGGTATCAAAGCCAGAGGAACAAGTATGAACAGACGTGAGTTCGCCAAGTTGATGGGCGTCAGCGCCGCTGCCCTCTCCGGTCTCCCGCTCGGCATCACCCGCGCGGTCGGACAGACCAAGGGCGGCACGCTCAACACCATCATTCAGCCCGAGCCGCCGATCCTGGTGACTGCGCTGAACCAGCAACAGCCGACGCTGACGCTGGGCGGCAAGATCTATGAGAGCCTGCTGAAATACGGCGCCGACCTGAAGCCGATTCCGGGCCTCGCCCAGTCCTGGGAAATGTCGCCGGACGGCCTAGTCTATACGTTCAAACTGTTTCCCAACATTACTTTCCATGACGGTCATCCGCTGACCGCGGAAGACGTGGTGTTCTCCGTCACCAAGGTGCTGGTCGAAACCCATGCGCGCGCCCGCGGCACGTTCCTGCGTATCGCCAAGGCCGAAGCGCCCGATCCGCTCACCGTGGTGTTCACGCTGAAGGCGCCGTTCGCGCCGTTCCTCGGCTCGTTCGACTGCACCACCGCGCCGATCGTGCCGAAGCACATCTATGAAGGCACCGACTTCCGCACCAACCCCGCCAATGCCAAGGCGATCGGCTCCGGCCCCTTCAAGCTCAAGGAATGGGTCAAGGGCTCGCACGTCCATCTCGTCAAGCACGAAGGCTACTACCGCGCCGGCGAACCGCATCTCGACGAAATCATCTACCGCGTCATTCCGGATGGCGCCTCGCGCGCCGTGGCGCTGGAGCAGGGCCAGGTGCAGCTGACGCAGTGGACCGACGTCGAACTGTTCGACGTGGCGCGGCTATCGAAGCTGCCGAATGTCGAGATGACCACCAAGGGCTACGAATTCTTCGCGCCGCATTTCTGGCTCGAGTTCAATCTGCGCGTCAAGCCGATGGACGACAAGCGCTTCCGCCAGGCGGTGATGTTCGCCATCGACCGCAAGGCGCTGCTGCAGCGCGTGTTCTTCAACCTCGGCAAGGTCGCCACCGGTCCGGTGTCGTCGAAGACGCGGTTCTATTCGAACGACGTCAAGCAATACGACTACGGTCTCGACAAGGCCAAGGCGCTGCTCGACGAGATGGGGCTCAAGCCCGGCGCCGACGGCAAGCGCGTCACGCTGAAATTCCTGGTGCCGCCTTACGGCGACCTGTGGCAGCGCTCGGCCGAATTCTTCAAGCAGTCGCTGTCGCGCGTCGGCATCGATATCCAGCTGGAGAATCTCGATCTCGCCGGCTGGGCCGACCGTACCAGCAACTGGAATTACGAGATGACCAGCAATCTGCTGTATCAGCTCGGCGATCCCGCGCTCGGCGTGTCGCGCAGCTACATCTCCGCCAATATCCGCAAGGGCATCCTGTTCTC
>JBEVEC010000200.1:0-6723 GCA_040512975.1 Tardiphaga sp.
CACATGACCTATCCCTACGGCGTCCATGTCGCGGTGGTCAGTCTGGCGTCGGACACCGGCGCCATCGCCGTCGAGCGCTATCTGGTGGCCTATGACATCGGCAAGGCGGTCAACCCGATGCTGGTGGACGGCCAGATCGTCGGTGGCGTCGCCCAGGGCATCGGCGGCGCGTTGTATGAGGAATTCACCTACGACGAGCGCGGCGAGCCGCTGGCGGTGACGTTCGCGGATTACCTGATGCCGACGGCACGCGAAGTGCCGCATGTGAACGTGATCATTTCCGAAGACGCGCCCTCGCCGCTCAATCCGATGGGCCTGAAGGGCGCGGGTGAAGGCGGTACCAACGCGGTGGGTGCAGCGATTGCGTCGGCGATCGACGATGCGCTGGGCATGCCGGGGGCGGTGACGCGGTTGCCGGTGACACCTCAGATGATCCGGTCGTTGTTGCGGTAGACACAAAGCTAGCTGTCGTCCCCGCGCAGGCGGGGACCCATACGCCGTGACTGTGCTGCTGAAAGAAGGCGACTGCCACCGTGCTTTATAGATAGTATACGGCGTATGGGGCCCCGCCTTCGCGGGGACGACTTGGAGAGGCCTTCCCCTACGTAATCTTCTTCAGCAACCTTGTCAGCATGCGCTGTTCATCCGCCGTCAGCGGCCGCAGCGTCTTGGCGCTGACATCGCTGGCCACGCGCAACGCCGCGTCCATGACCTTCACGCCCTTCTCCGTCAGCGACACCGCGCGGCGGCGGCGGTCAGTGGGATCGGAGCCGGTGGTGATGAAGCCGCGCAGGCCGAGGCGGTCGACCACGCCCTTGATGGTGGCGGCGTCGAGATAGACCAGGCGCCCGAGATGGTTCTGCGACGACGGTCCGACCTCATGCAGCTTCGCCAGCACCGCGAACTGCGTCTGCGTCAGGTCCTCGATCATGTTGGCCATGAAGATCGAGGTGTGGCGCTGCATCGCCACGCGCATCAGGAAGCCGACCTGGGTATCGAGGCTGTAGTCCAGCAGCGGCTCCGCGGCCGGCGGTGCTTTCTTGCTCGGCTTCAGCATCCGTCCATCCCCGATGTTTTGTGTAGTTATGAACGATATCTGGCGGCAGGAACAGGTGTCTCGGTGCTCACACCGTCAGATACGCACGCTGGATCTCGATATTATCGGCCAGCGCGGCCATGCTGCCATTCCACTGGATCTGGCCCTTCTCGAGAACATATGCACGGTCCGAGACCAATTCCGCAAAATGAACGTTCTGTTCCGATAGCAGAATGGAGACGCCAGCCTTCTTCAGCTCGAGGATGGTGTTGGCCATCAGTTCGACAATCACGGGCGCGACGCCTTCCGACGGCTCGTCGAGCAGGATCAGCAGCGGATTGCCCATTAGCGTGCGCGCCACCGTGAGCATCTGCTGCTCGCCGCCGCTCATGCGGCCGCCGGGCCGGTTCGGCATTTCGCCGAGATTGGGAAACAGCGCCAGCAGCTTCGCTTCCGTCCACACCGGCGCGGCCACGCCGTCGCGAAAGGTGCGCGGCGGCTGGCGGCCGAGGTCGAGATTTTCCAGCACCGTCAGATCCGAAAAGATCCGCCGGTCCTCCGGCACGAATCCCAGGCCGAGCCGCGCGATCTCGTAGGGCTGCTTGCCGGACACGTCGGTGCCGTTGAAGGTCACCTTGCCGGTTGCCTGGGCCATCAGGCCCATGACGGCTTTCATGGTCGTGGTCTTGCCGGCGCCGTTGCGGCCCATCAGCGCCACGACCTCGCCGCGCCCGACCGTGAGGCTGAGGTCATACAGGATCTGCGCCGCGCCGTAGGACGCGCCGAGGTTTTCCACGTCGAGCATCGCCTCGGTCATCAATGCGCCTCCGACTTCGCAAAAGTCTTGCCGGTGCCGAAATAGACTTCCTTCACCTGCGGATTGTCGCGGATCGACTTTGCGTCGCCGTCGGCAATCAGCCGGCCACGCGCGAGCACGATGATGCGGTCGGCAAAGGCGAACACCACGTCCATGGAATGCTCTGTGAACAGCACCGAAATGCCCTTCTCGATCACCAGCCGCTTGACCAGCGCGATCAGGTCGTTGCGCTCCTTCGGCGCCATGCCGGCGGTGGGCTCGTCCATCAAGAGCAGCCGCGGCTCGTTGGCGAGTGCGATGGCGAGCTCGACGCGCTTGACGTCGCCGTAAGCGAGTTCGCGGCTCGGCCGGTCGGCGGCGTCCTGCATGCCGACCTGGGCGAGCAGTTCGAGCGCGCGGTCGCGATGCAGTGAACCCGCAGGCTTCCACAGGCGATAGAGCTGCCCGGCATGGGAGATCAGCGCCATCTGCACGTTCTCGACGACGGTCATCGAGTTGAACGTGGCGGCGACCTGGAAGGTGCGGCCGATGCCGCGGCGCCAGATTTCGCGCGGCTTCTGACCGGACAGTTTGGCGCCCTCGAACCAGATCTCGCCGGAGTCCGGCTGCAGCTGACCGTTGATCATGTTGAAGCAGGTCGACTTGCCGGCGCCGTTGGGGCCGATCAGCGCGAGAAACTCGCCGCGCTTGATGTCGAACGACACGTCGTTGACGGCGCGCACGCCGCCGAACGCCTTGGTCAGTCCGCGAATGGCGAGATCGCTCATGACGTGGCCTTGCGACGCGAGACGAGTTTGATGAAGCCGCCGACGATGCCGCTTGGGAAGACGAGCACCAGCAGCAGGATGATCCCGCCGAGCAGCGCGCGCCAGTAGTCGGTGGTGCGCATGATGGTATCCTGCAGCACGGCGAACACCGAGGCGCCGACGATCGGGCCGGACAGCGTCTGGATGCCGCCGAGCAGCACCATCACCAGGCCGTCGATGGAGCGGCCGATGCCGATGGTGTCCGGCGAGATCGATCCCTTGGCAAAGGCGAACAGCCCGCCGGCGACGCCGCAGACGGCGCCGGCAATGGCGAAGCCGAGCCAGTGGATGCGCTTCACGTTGATGCCGATGGCCTCGGCGCGCAGCGGCGAGTCCCGCCCTGCCCGCATCGTGTAGCCGAACGGCGCAAACAGGAAGCGGCGCAATAGCAGCACGCCGATCACGGCCAGTGCCAGCGTCAGGAAATAGAACGCATTGCGGCTGTCGAACGGCGCCGAGGGCCAGACGCCGAGAATGCCGTTGGAGCCGCCGGTGAGCTCTTCCCACTGGAACACCGAGGCCCAGACGATCTGTGCGAAGGCCAGCGTCAGCATGGCGAGATAGACGCCGGACAGCCGCACCGCGAACCAGCCGAACAACAGCGCGCCGGCCGCCGCCAGCAGCGGCGCGCCAAGCAGCGCGATACCCATCGGCGCCGCCAGCCATTTCACCAGCAGCGCGGCGCCATAGGTGCCGAGGCCGAAATAGGCGGCGTGGCCGAAGGAGTGCATGCCGCCCGGCCCCATGATGAAATGCAGGCTGGTGGCGAACAGCACGGCGATCAGCACGTCGATGCTGAGCACCAGCGTGTAGGGCGAATTCTTCGCGATCAGCGGCAGGCAGACCATCACCACCAGCAGCACCAGTCCTGCGATCTTCACCGCGCTCGAGGCCGGACGGATCGGCTCCTCCGGCTCGGCGACACTGCGCACCACCACCTGCTCGCGGCCGAGCAGACCGTACGGCCGCGCGATCAGCACGATGGCCATCACCAGGAATTCGGCGACCAGCGTCAGCTTGGAGAAGTTGACGGCGAAACCGCCGAAATGCACGACGCCGAGGCCGATGCACAAGGCCTTGACCTCGGCAATGATGACGGCGGCGAGATAGGCGCCGGAGATCGATCCCATGCCGCCCACCACGACCACGACGAAGGCGTCGCCGATGGCGATCAGGTCCGTCGCCAAGGTCGCGGGTTCGCGGGCGATCTGCAGCGCGCCGCCGAAGCCGGCCAGCATGGCGCCGAGCGCGAACACGCCGGTGAACAGCATGGCCTGGTTGACGCCGAGCGCGCCGACCATCTCGCGGTCCTGCGTCGCCGCGCGCATCAGCCGGCCGAAGCGCGTCTTGGCGAGGCCGAGATGCAGCAGCCACAGCACGAAGGGGCCGATGAAGATCAGGAAGATGTCGTATTCCGGCAGCCGGCGGCCGAGCAGCTGGATCGAGCCCTGCAGGCCGGGCGCGCGCGGACCGAGCAGGTCCTCCGCGCCCCAGATCCACAGCGCGGCATCGTTGAACACCAGCACCAGCGCGAAGGTGGCGA
The DNA here is from genome assembly GCA_040512975.1 of Tardiphaga sp. Taxonomy (GTDB): domain Bacteria; phylum Pseudomonadota; class Alphaproteobacteria; order Rhizobiales; family Xanthobacteraceae; genus Tardiphaga. The sequence goes on from JBEVEC010000200.1 coordinate 4,203, forward strand.
GCAATTGAAACAGTTCGGGCGCGCGGTAGATCCGGCGCAGCAGCAGCACCTCGATGGCGGCGCCGAGCAATCCGACCAGTAGCGCCGTCACGACGATGCCGCCCCAGAAGCCGAGACCGCCTCCCACCTTGGTGGCAAGCGTGTAGGCGATATAGGTTCCCAGCATATACAGGGAGCCGTGGGCGATGTTGACGATGCGGGTGACGCCGAAGATCAGCGACAGGCCGGCGGCCACCAGAAACAGGCCCGATGCCGACGACAGGCCGTTGATGGCCTGAAACAGGAAGGACGAGAAGGTCATGGTCGGACAGCCTCTCCCCGCTGGAACGCGGCGGGGAGAGGACGATGGGCGGTCATGGCAGAATGATCCATCAATCGGCGGGACGCAGCTTCTTCACTTCGGCGTCGCCCGGCAGCACGGTGGCGGCGTCGACATATTTGAAGTCGCTCATGGTGCCCTTGCCGTTCTCGAGCGCGATCTTGCCGACATAGGCGCCGAGCGTCGACTGGTGATCGCTGGCGCGATACATGAACGGACCGAACGGGCCGTCGACCTTGAGGCCTTCGAAGGCGGTGATCAGCTTGTCGGTGTCGGTGGAGCCCGCCTTGGCGATGCCGGCGGCCAGCGACTTCATGGTGGTGTAGCCGACGATGGAGCCGAGGCGCGGATAGTCGTTGTACTTCTTCTGGTAGGCGGTCAGGAACGCGGTGTGTTCCGGGGTCTTGATCTTGTCCCAGGGATAGCCGGTGACGATCCAGCCGACCGGCGCCTCTTCCTTGACGGGATCGAGATATTCCGGCTCGCCGGACAGCACGCTCACCACGGTGCGGTCCTTGAAGGTGCCGCGGGTGCCGCCTTCGCGCACCAGCTTGGTGAAGTCGGCGCCGAACAGCACGTTGAAGATCGCATCGGGCTTGGCGTCGTCGATGGCCTGCGCCACCGCGCCGGCATCGACCTTGCCGAGCGGCGGCGCCTGCTCGGTGACAAATTCGATGTCGGGCTGCTTGGCCTTCATCAGCTCCTTGAAGGCGGCGACGGCGGTCTGGCCGTATTCGTAGTTCGGATACACCAGCGCCCAGCGCTTCTTCTTGGCGGCCAGCGCATCCGGCAGCAGCATCGCGACCTGCGAATAGGTCTGGGTGCGCAGACGGAAGGTGTATTTGTTGCCGTTCTGCCAGGTGATCTTGTCGGTCAGCGGCTCGGCGGCGAGGAAAAAGACTTTCTTCTTGCCGGCGAATTCGGTGACGGCGAGACCGGTGTTCGACAGGAACGTGCCGGTGAGGATGTTGACGCCTTCGCGGGTTACCAGCTCGTCGGCGACGCGTACGGCATCGCCGGGATTGGAGCCGTCATCGCGCGACACGATTTCCAGCTTCTTGCCGAGCACGCCGCCTTTGGCGTTGATCTCCTCGATCGCCATCTCCCAACCCTTCTTGTAAGGGTCGAGGAACGCCGTCTGGGTCTTGTAGCTGTTGAGTTCGCCGATCTTGATCGTGTCCTGCGCCAAGGCGCCGTGGGCGAACGAGACCGCCAGTGCGCCGGTGATGGCGAGTGATCCGAGGTAACGAGCCGTCGTCATGATCGAACTCCGTTTGAACGGTTGCGAAGATTTAGTTGTCGCTGAACTACACTTGCAAGCTCCGACGGCGCATCACGTCCACGAGCGCGCCGTTGCAGCCCGAATTAGTTTGTACGCAAATAGTCTGGCGCACCCTCTTTGTTGTCAAGGCCGGTTGTCGTGCAACAGCCGTAGCATAAAGCTGAAGATTTGATCAGCGCCTGCTGTCGTCCCCGCGAAGGGCGCTCCTTCCCTCTCCCCTTGTGGGAGAGGGTGGATCGAACATGCGGAGCATGTTCGAGACGGGTGAGGGGTGCCACAGGCTCAGCGCGTGCGGCTACCCCTCATCCGCCTTCGCTGCGCGAAGGCACCTTCTCCCACGAGGGGAGAAGGGAGAAAGCCGGCCTACCTGTCTCGGAAGCGGTCCATCAGGGCCTTGTCCTGGCCGCCGTCGATCTCGATCATGGTGCCGTTGGCCATCTGCACCAGCGGCGAGGCCAGCATCACCACCAGGTTGGCGACTTCCTCGACTTCGGCGATGCGGCCGAGCGGGATCGAGGCCGGCGCCAGCTTGTCGGCTTCCTCGTAGGACACCTTCATGTCGCGCGACATCGCGTTGACCAGGCCCGCCCAGCGCTCGGTGCGCACCGGGCCGGGATTGACGGCGCAGAACGAGATGTTGTGGCGGCCATACTGGCCGGCCAGCGACAGCGTCATGTTCTGGCCGGCGGCATTCGCCGCACCCGGCGCGATTTCCCAGTACGACGGCTTGACGCCGTCATTGCCGATCAGGTTGACCACGCGGCCGCCGCCCTGCTTCACCATGATCGGCAGCGCGTAGCGCAGGCAGCGCACATAGCCCATGAATTTGAGCTGCAGCGCCTGCTCCCAGTCGGCTTCGGTCAGCGTCTCGATGACGCCGCCCGGCGCCGAGCCGGCATTGTTGATCATGATGTCGAGGC
>JBEVEC010000226.1:0-4718 GCA_040512975.1 Tardiphaga sp.
GCATACGACGGATCGGCGTTAAGCCACCTGCCCCGCACTTTAGGAAGCGTCAACGATGCTTGTATTAAGTTCCCGTCCGCGGTCCCACGACCGGCGCAACAGGCCGCGGCCTTGGCGGCGCGCGCCGAACATGCGGCGCCACAGCATGCGGCTGCAGCGTCACGATGACCGGGTTGGGCTTGTGATCCAACGCCGCCCCCGTCGCTGCGTCGACGCCCATGCCGACGAGGCCGCCGAGCAGGATGTTGCCGGCGAAACCGGCGCCGCCGCTGCCGGTGATGTCCTTGGTGAGCGGGACGACCTGGGGCTCAAAACCGTCCTTGGTCACGGTGACGACGATGTCGGCGCTGCGCTTGGCCTGCACCACGCAGGGCGTCACACAGGTGGTCGGGATGTCCAGCCCGGCCACGTCGGCGGTGGCGCCGGACGGTGTCGATGCGATCGAGATGTTCTCCGTGGTGCCCCGCGTCACCGACGCACAACCGCCCATCGCGACGCACAGCACCGCCCCAACTAACAAACGCATCACTACTCTCCCCCAGCCGCGCGCATACAAGCGCAACTACAGGATGAGGGAAAGCGGGACTGACTCGACTTTGGTCGGACTTCACTTCGGAGCGGCCACGCCGCGGTTCAGGCAATTCCAGCTTTATTCCGCGGGAGCAGTGAAAAAACAATCGTTGAACGCCCCTGCTCCTTCGCTAGTGTCCGTCCAACTCAAAAACAGCCGATCGCGCACGGTCGGTCCCAGGGAGGCCCCATGTCCACCGCTTCGCAAAAAATCCGCCTGATTGCAGCCGTCGGCGCATCGCTTGCTGCGGCCATGCCGGCATGGGCCGTCGCGCAAACGGCGCCCGATGCGCTGCAGGTGCCGGCGAAGTCCGTGCCGGTGCCGTCCACCGTCAGCCCGCAACTGGCCAAGATCATCGGCATGCCGCTGCGCACGGGATGGGATGTGCTGCCCAAGACCGGCGAGGAATGGGGCCCGGTCGTACAGGCCACGGCGGCTGCGACGTTGAAGGGCCTGCCGGCGATGCAGGAGCGGTTGCACGTCAAGGTCGAGAAGACCGTGATCGACGGCGTCCGCGCCTTCATCGTCACGCCGGAGACCATCCCCGCCGCCAACGCGAACCGCGTGCTGCTGCACATGCATGGCGGCTGCTACGTGCTCAACCCCGGTGAGGCCGCCCTGCCCGAGGCGCTGTTCATGGCGGGTTTTGGCGGCTTCAAGGTGATCTCGGTGGACTACCGGATGCCGCCTGAAGCCTATTTTCCCGCTGCGCTGGACGACGGCATGACCGTCTACAAGTCGCTGCTCAAGACCACCGATCCGAAGCGCATCGCCGTGTTCGGCAGCTCGGCCGGCGGCGCGCTGACCCTGGAGATGATGCTGAAGGCCAAGCAGGACGGCCTGCCGATGCCCGGCGCCATCGCGCCCGGCACGCCGATGGCGGATGTCACCAAGGTCGGCGACACGTTTGTCACCAATGCGAAACTCGACAACGTGCTGGTCTCGCCCGACGGGTTCTGCGATGCCGGCACCGTGGTCTACGCCAAGGGCCACGACCTCAAGGATCCCCTGCTCTCGCCGATCTACGGCGACATGACCGGCTTTCCGCCGGCCATCCTGACCTCGGGCACCCGCGACCTGCTGCTCAGCAACACCGTCCGCACCCACCGCAAGCTGCGCCAGGCCGGGATCGAGGCCCAGCTCCAGGTGTTCGAGGCGCAGTCCCACGCGCAATTCTATCGCGACGACACCTCGCCGGAGGCCAAGGACGCCTTCTCGGAGATCGCACTGTTCTTCGACAAGCATCTGGCGAAGTAGCGGGATGGAAGCGAAGGGGCCGGCTCTTGGCCCACCCTTCGCGCTTGTAAGGCATCGTTTCTCTCGAAACCGGCCCCGGCGTTGCTGCCATGATCGGTGAATGTCGCCTTCAACACCCATACGGATCGTCGATATGATCGGCATCTGCGTTATTTGATGACCATTCGGTCAGATGCACCGTCCCATCCGCAAGCACTTCGACCAGTGTATTGACGAGGTCGTCGTTCCGCGATCCAAGCACATCAAGCACCTTGAGAACAAAACGATCTGCTGCTCGCGCTCCACGAACGAAATCAGCACGATCAGTCCGCCATGAACGTCGAGCTTGGCGTATTCCCTTGAGGAAGTCGCGCCGGTTGTTTGTGACCACGACGTAATCGTTGGCGACGGCAAACCGAACGAGATTCCAGTCCTGCCAGCCTGCCTTGCCGATGTGTGTGACATGATCCGCCTCGAAACTCCGCGCCTTGGCAGCGGCAACGAGCGCCGGGGTTAAGCACTCATCGATCAGGAAACGGCCGATCAACGCACCACCGGCGCCGGCGCTGCCCATTCTGCCCCGTAGGTCGCCTCCGCCCAGCGCACCACGGCCTCGATGCCATCGATGGGAAGGCTCGGGTAGTCCTCGAAAATCTGCGTCGAATCATAAACGCCGCGAAGATACGCGACGATCGTCTGAGCGGGCACGCGCGTGCCGCGCACGACTGGCTCGCCGCTCATCACGGAGGGATCGCTCACGACCTCGGTCCTGCTCACCGCATCCATTCGGCCTGTCCTGCAATTGGCTGAACCGCAGCGGCGAACAATACATCAATGTCGACATTCGGGAAATCGGGATCTGCGGCAGCATTGCGCGTGGCTTTGGAAACACCGAATATCCCACTCAATCAAAAACTTCTCCGGGGAGCCTCCATGCAATTCGACGACGTTATTCTCTCCCGCCGCAGTATTCGCGGCTACAAGTCCGATCCCGTTCCGCAAAAGCTGATCGAGGAGATCATCGCGCTGGCGATGCGGGCGCCGTCGTCGATGAATACGCAGCCGTGGAATTTCACGGTGGTCACCGGCGCGCCGCTGGACAAGATCCGCGCCGGCAACACTGAGCGGATGATTGCCGGCGTGCCGCAGTCGCGCGAGTTTCGTACCGGACAGGCGTTTGCCGGTCCGCACCGCGACCGACAGGTCGGCGTGGCCAAACAGCTGTTCGCGGCGATGGGGATCGCGCGCGACGACGTGGCGATGCGGCAGGACTGGGTGCTGCGCGGCTTCCGCCAGTTCGACGCGCCGGTCTGCGTGATCATCACCTATGACCGCGTCCTCGACGGCAGCGACGACACGCCGTTCGACTGCGGCGCGGTGGCGACCGCGCTGGTCAATGCCGCGTGGTCGCGCGGGCTTGGCGCGGTGATCAACAGCCAGGGCATCATGCAGTCGCCGGTGGTGCGCGAGCATGCCGGGATCGCCGACGACCAGGTTATCATGAAGAGCATCGCGCTCGGCTGGCCGGATGATGACTTTCCGGCCAATGCGGTGGTGTCGGAGCGCAAGACGGTGGCGGAGGCGACGCGGTTCGTCGGCTTCGAGGCGTAGCGGCCACGCTGCCTATCTGGCGAACACCTGCTTGCTGAACAGGATGTCGACCTTCCGCACCTCGGCGGGACAGGCGAGGATGTTGTTCATACGGACGACGTCGCGAAAAATGTCGCCGCCGCCGCCGGCCACATGAGCGTCACGCCCGGCGATGTCCGGGAAGGCCTCGAAGATCGCAAACAGCGTCTCGGAGTGGCGGACCGCGTACCACGGCCCGGTGGCCGGCTCGGTCTCGACGCAGGCATGGATGTCGCGCAGCATCTGGATCACCTCGGCTTCGCGGCCGGGCTTCGCCTCGATACGGATGTAGAACGCCTTCGGCCCGTCGGCATTGTCCTGCCCCGTCATCACCACGCCCTTGTGCTGCGGCTCACGCCCGGCGAGATCGTTCATCGGCTGCTCCCGTGGTTGTTGCTGCGCCCGGCGCCATCGCCCGCGCGACACACCCATCTCGATACCATGTCGGGATCATGACGCGCGACCGCGCGCCGAACGGCAGACGCAGCAATAGATTCGACCGCCGCGGAACGATCGCACTGCGATATGCTTAATGCCCAATATGGGAGATTGTCATGTCGCAGTCCGATTCTTCGCCTGACCGATCCAGCACCGTCGCCTTCATCGCGTTTGCCGCAGCCGCGGCGGTCTGGCTCGGCGTCATGGCCGTGCAGCCGAACGGCGCGGACCTGCAGGCGGCCACCATCGTAATGACCAAGGACATCGCGGTGACGCTGCCGTCGCCGCATTGGACCGAAATCGCCGGCCTGCACTGACCAGCGCAAGGTCACGCTTGTCGCGTGCCTCAGCGGCCTAGCCGCAATTCCAGACCGGACCGATCGGCGTCTGCGTCCAGCACGGGCCGAAACTGCCGCCATTATAGTGGCCGCGGTAGAAGCCGGGACGGCCGAAATAATAATGCTCGCCGTCCGACCAGCGATAGTAGCCCGGCGTCCGGTCGATATACCAATGGCGTGTCTCGCGCCGCGCATTGCGCAGCACCGAGGCCTCCTGCTTGAACAGCGGCAAGGCGTTGTTCAGCGGCTGGTGGTAGCCCGGCAGGAAACCGTAGTCGTGCGCGCCCTTGGCGGGACGCTTGGCCTTGGGAGCCGCTGGCGCGGCAGTCGAGCCGAGGGCGATAGCGATGGCGATGGCGATGGCGATCGCCAGAGTCAGGGGACGGAACATCCCGCCAATATAGCCGGTCGCTGGAAGCCCGGCCACTCAAATCCCGGCGAGCCTGGCGGGGATCGACCTTCGATCGGCGGCATTTCGCCCCTGTTCCCCGCGCATAAACCAGCTA
>JBEVEC010000303.1:0-13407 GCA_040512975.1 Tardiphaga sp.
TCCACCGCCATCTGGGCGGCGAGCACCGAGCCGGCGCCGACGTTGTCGGCATAGGGGCCGGACATGTCGGTGAGCACGCCGACCTTGACGGTGCCGTTGGAGATCTCCGCCGACGCCGATGTCACGAATGACAGCATCGCCACGGTTGCGAGCAGCTTGTTGATCTTCACGCGTTTCCTCTTTTCGTTTGTTCTTGGTCGGATCACTTGATGTCTTTGAGCACCGGCAGCAGGTAGCCGAGGAATTTCTCGGGATCCTCGCTCATCGGGAAATGGCCGAGGCCCTTCATGATGGCGACGCGGCTGCCCTTGACGCTGTTGGCCACCGCCATCGTCTCGTCCGGAGTACAGGAATAATCGTATTCGCCGGACAGCAGGAACAGCGGGCACTTCGACGTATCGATCTGCGCCACGCGGGCGCGGATGTCGCCGTCGAGCTTGTAGAAATACAGGTCACCCTTGAACACGCCGGGACCGCCCTGCATGTAATGCCACAACGTCTCCCAGCGATCGGCATCGGGCGCATCCGGGCCGACGAGGCCGGACACGATGGCCGCGCACATCTCGCCGCCATGGACGTCCGGGCGGTGCAGGAAGTTGAGGTCGTAATAGGGATCGACATGGGCGCCGGCCTGCAGGCCGATGATGGCGCGGAAGTGCTCGGGATGTTCGAGCGCCAGATGCAGCACGATGCGGCCGCCGATCGAGCATCCCATCACGATTGGCTTGTCGAGTTCGAGCGCCGTCGACACTGCCAAAATCATCTCGGTATATTGCGCCGAAGTGAGCTGATAGTCTTCGTTCTGCCAGCCGACCGGCGGCGACGACTTGCCGTGCCACGGCATGTCGAAGGCGATGACACGATGGCCATCGGTGACGCGCGCGTCGTTCATCAGCGCGCGATACTGGCGGCCATCGGCGCCCGCGGTGTGCAGACACAGCAGCGGCGTGCCCTTGCCCGCTTCTTCCACATAGATGCGGTGCCTGCGGCCGAACAGGTCGAGATGCAGGTAGCGGCCGATGGTGGCTTCGAAATGCGCGCTCATGCGGCGGCTCCTGCGCGCAGTTTCACCAGCGCTTCCTTGAAGTAGCGAAGATTGGCCATGAACGGGTGCAGGTCGCCCTCGGTCTTCAGGGCGCGGCGCTTGATCAGCGCCATTAGGTCATGGGAGCCCGGCTGCGGAGGCGACCAGAACTTGGTCCATTCCTCTTCCGAGGCGCGCAGCGCGAAGGTCCAGGACGGCATCACGAACGGGCCCTTCACCATCGAGGCGATGCGGCCTTCGACGATGTTGACCAGCCAGGCGGTGGGGCCGACTTCGAGCAAGAACGTGGTCGACAGAAAACGACCGCGCTTCACCAGCGTCTCATCGGCATTGACCTTGTTTTTCAGGTCTTCAATCATGCGTTTCTCCCTTCAGGCGAGTGCTACCAGCGCGTCGACGGCGACGACGCCCTCGCCCGCGCGGTTGACGATCAGCGGATTGATCTCGGCATCCACCACCACATTCGTTTTATCAAGCGCGAGCCGCGACATGGCCACGACGGCATGGGCCAGCGCTTCGAGATCGCCGTGCGGCTTGTTGCGAAAACCCTGGAAGACGCGGGTGATCGACAGCTCTTCGATCATGCTCCGCGCAGTAGCGATATCGACCGGCGCCAGGCGAATGCTGCGGTCCTTGTAGATCTCGGTATAGACACCGCCCGCCGCGAGCAGCACCAGCGGCCCGGCCTCGGGATCGACGCGATAGCCGAGCAGCATTTCGCCGAGCCCCGACGTCATCGGCTGCACCAGCACACGCGACACCACGGCCTCGGGCCGGTGCGCCCGGACGTTGTCGGCGATCTTGTGCATCGCGGCCTTCAGACCAGCTTCGTCGGCGACATTAAGCACGACGCCGCCGACTTCGGTCTTATGAGCGATCTCGGCAGACAGCAGCTTGACCGCGACAGGATAGGCGAACGGCAGGACGATCGACGATGCGTCGATATCGACGGCCACCGCTGGCGCATGCGGCAGGCCGATGGTTTCAAAAAGCTTGTACGCGGCCATCTCGTCGAGCTGCCGCGTTGCTGCCGCCGCGGTGTCGTGCAGCGGCTTCAGCGCCGTCGGCTGGCGCCGCAACAACGCAGCGGCGACGGCGTCGGCACAGGACTCCGGTGTGCGGAAGTTCGGCACGCCGGCGGCGGTGAGCATGCGCAGGGCATCGGCGGCCTCCGGCACCACGAAGGTGACCAGGGGCTTTTCCGAGGCGGCGCTGTCGATCACCGGCTTCACCGCCAGCTCGGGCTGGAAACGCGCCGACGATCCGGTGACCGCCACAACAACGTCGAATTCCGGCGCAGAGAGAAGCGTGTCGAGCGCGGCCTTCATCACGTCGTAGCGCGTGCCGGCCAGCGTCAGGTCGGTGATGCGTTCGTGGTTGGCTTTGACGCCGGCAGCAGCGAGGCGCGCAAAGGTCTCGTTGCTCGGCTTGACCACGTCGATGCCGCGCATCGCGAGTTCGTCGACGACCATCGCCGCGCCGCCGCCGGTGGTGGTGACGACACCGACGCGCTTGCTCCGCTGCGCAGCCGGCCGCGCCGGCATCTTCTGCAGCAGCGGCAGGGCTTCGAGCAAAGTCTCGAAATTGAACACGCGGGCGATGCCGCAATTGGCCAGGAAGGCGGCGGCGACGTCGTCTTCGCCGGCCAGCGCGCCGGTATGCGACATCGCGAGTTCGGCGGCCGCGGCGGAGCGGCCGAGCTTGTAGGCAACTACCGGCTTGCCGCGTTCGGCGGCGGCCAGCGCGAAGCTGCGCAAATCCTGGGCGTGGCGGATGCTTTCGAGGAACAGCATGTAGCCGGTGACCTCGGGATCATCGAGGGTCGCCGAGCAGATCTCGCCGAGGCTGAGATCGATCTCGTTGCCCACTGAGACGAGGCCAGCGAAGCCGATATTGCGGCTCTTGCCGCGCGAAATCAGCCCGCCGAGCAGGCTGCCGCTATGCGACGCCACGAAGATGCCGCCGGTCGGCAGGTCGGGCTCGGCGAAGGCGGCGTTAGCGGTGATGATGGTCTTGTGGCGCAGATTGATGGCGCCGAGGCTCGAGGGCCCGAGAATGCGCAGGCCGGTGTCGGCGCAAAGCTGCTGCAGGCGCGACACGAGCTTGTTGCCGGCGTCGCCGCCTTCGGAGAAGCCTGACGCGAGAATGGTTGCTACGGACACGCCGAGCCGCGCGCATTCGGCGGCGGCCTCGACGGCGTCTTCAGTGGGCGTCAGGATGAAGGCATGGTCGGGGACCGCAGGCAGATCGGCCAGCGATGGCCACGCCTGCTCGCCCTGCACCGTCGCGCGGCGCGGGTTGATTGGATAGATCGCGCCCTGATAGCCGGCGCGCCGCAGATATTGCAGCGGCCGCGCCGACGTTTTTGTCACGTCGTCGGATGCGCCGACCAGCGCGATCGAGCGCGGTGCGAGCAGCGCCTGTCCGAGCGATGGCTTTGCCGGGTTAGCTGGCACGGGACGCCCCACGCTGGTCGAAGCGGCGGTCGAACACGTCTTCCGCGATCCGGTTCTTGAGGATCTCCGTCGAGCCGCCGGCGATCATCCAGCCGCGGGTGCGGCGCATGCAATATTCCGCGAGAGATTCCTGGCTGTAGCCGAGACCACCCATGATCTGCACCGCCTCGTTGGCGACTTCGAAGCCGGCCTGGTTGCAGGCGAGTTTGGCGATCGCCGTCCGGTACGGCGACGGCAGGCCTTCGGTGATGCTGGCGGCGCGGTACAGCAGCATCTGCGCGGACTCCAGCTTCAGCGCCATGTCGGCGAACTTCCACTGCAGGCCCTGGAATTCGCACAGCGGACGGCCGAATTGCTTGCGGATCTTGGCGTGCTCGCGCGCCAGGTTGAAGGCATAGCGACCGACCGCGAGAGAGCGCGACGAGTTGCCGAGGCGCTCGACATTGAAGCCGGCGATCTGCTTCTTGAAGCCGCCTTCGCCGAGCAGCACGTTGGCCTTGGGAATGCGGCAGTTCTCGAAATACAGCTGGCTCCACTGCTCGCCGCTCATGAACGGCGTCGGCTTGCCGATGGTGAAGCCGGGGGTGTCGCGCTCGATGATGACGGAGCCGATGCCGTTCACGCCGGGCCCGAAGCGCACATAAACCAGATAGATCGCGGCGTCCGGGCTGTGGGTGCCGAACACCTTGCTGCCGTTGATCAGGAAGTCGTCGCCGTCGGGGGTCGCCGAGGTCTTCAGCTCGGTCGCGGCTGAGCCCGCATCAGGCTCGCTCATGCCGAGGCTGATGCAGGTGTTGCCGGCCAGCAGGTCCGGCAGCCAGCGCGCCTTCTGCTCGGGCGTGGCGTATTCGACGAAGGTGCGGATCGGGCCGAAATTGCCGGCCTGCACCACGTCCGCGCTGCGCGGGCAGACCGAGGCGATCTGCTCGATGGCGATCACCGAGTCGAACAGCGTGCCGCCCTGGCCGCCGTCGTCCGGATCGAAAGCGATGCCCATCAGCCCCTGCTTGGCCAGCAGTTGCGCGGTGGCGCGCGGGAATTGCGGATCGTGGGCGCGCTCCAGCGCACCAGCCTTCAGGTTGGCTTCGGCGAAACGGCGCACGGAGTCCGCAAAAGCCTGCTGTTCTTCATTCAGTTCGAAATTCATGGCTCTGCGCACCCGTTGGAAGTTGACCCTGTGTCCCAGCCCCGGCTTTGACCCACAACTGCAGATCGGTTATGACGTCATTACCTTTGGTTATATTACGAAAGCGCGATGCTCCCGCCGCTCAATCCCCTGCACGTGTTCGACGTTGCCGCGCGGCATCTCTCCTTCACGCGCGCGGCCGCGGAGTTGCGGGTAACGCAGCCCGCGATTTCGCGGCAGATTAATACGCTGGAGGGCTTTCTCGGCGTCAGGCTGTTCGAGCGCGACAAGCAGGGCCTGCGGCTGACCTCCGAAGGCGAGGAATTCCAGCGCCAGATCGCGCCGGCCTTCCGCATTATCGCCAATGCCACCGCAAGCCTCACCGCCACCGGCAAGGCCGAGCCGCTCAAGGTGCGCGTCTACACGACCTTCGCCGCGAAATGGCTGATCCCGCGGCTGCCGTCGTTCCATGTGGCCTATCCGCAGATCCGGCTGAACATCAGCAACGTGGTGGCGCCGATCGATTTCGAGAAGGACAAGGTGGATCTCGCCGTGCAGTTCGGCGATGGCCACTGGCCGGGGGTCGAGACCGAACTGCTGTTTCGGGACCTGATCCAGCCGGTGTGCAGCCCCAAACTGTTGAAGCGCACGCGGATAGCGACACTGGACGATCTGGCCAAGGTGCAGCTGCTGCATTCGCATTATCGCCGTGCGGACTGGCCGGACTGGCTGATGGCGGTGAAGCGGCCCGATCTGTTGACGGATGCGGGCATCAGTTTTCCGAGTTCGGTGCTGACCTATCAGGCGGCGGCCGAAGGCGTCGGCGTGGCTGTGGGGCAGTTGTTTCTGTTGCGCAACGAGATCCGGGACGGCGCGCTGGTGCCGCTGTTCAACGCGCCGTTCGAGCGGCCGCTGGCGCATTACGTGGCGTGGCCGAAGCATCGGGCACTGGGGCGGAAGTCGCGGTCTTTCATTCATTGGCTAAAGGCGCAGGTGGCGGAGTTTCTGGCCGAGCGGGCCAGATAGGTTTCCGCTGTGGCGCCCTCTCCCCCACCCTCTCCCGCAAGCGGGAGAGGGAGCGCGCCGTGCGTGCGGCTGTGCATGACTTCCAACAAATCGGCAGCCGGCTCCCTCTCCCGCTTGCGGGAGGGGGTGGGGAGAGGGCGCGGCAACGGGAGCAGAAGAGACATATTGCAAAACATCCTCTTATTTTTAAAATGTCGGTTGATTTGCAAAACACATGCTGTTTAATGCCTCCAACTGACGACCCGCCTTCGGCGCGCCGCCCACAGAAGCTTCACGGAGGACCGGGCATGGCCGGCACGATCTTGGTCTTGAACGGCCCCAATCTGAATCTGCTCGGCGTGCGCGAGCCCGAGCTCTATGGCCGCGAGACGCTGGCCGACATCCGGCAACGCTGCGAGGATCGCGCGAAACAGCACGGCCTCACCGTCGACTTCCGCCAGTCCAATTCCGAATCCACGCTGATCGACTGGCTGCATGAAGCCCGCGACACGATGGCGGGGGTGGTGATCAATCCGGCCGGGCTGTCGTTTCACGCCATCGCGCTGCTCGATGCGCTGAAGATGTTCGACGGACCGAAGGTCGAGGTCCACATCACCAATATCCACAAGCGCGAGCCGATGTATCAAAAATCGCTGATGTCGCACGGCGTCACCGGCGTCATCGCCGGCCTCGGCGGCTTCGGCTACGCACTCGCCATCGATGCCGTGGCGTCCCTGATCCAGACCTAGCGATACGCGACGACCTGAATCAACAAAACAATCAGACAAAGAACCATCGGGAGAGACACATGCTGATCAATCGACGACAGTTGGGCGCGGCCGCCGTGGGCGGCTTGATCGCGGCGCGCAGCACCGCATCACGGGCGCAGGGCGCCAAAGTCAGCCTGAAAGTGGGCGGCCAATTCCAGGCCACGCATCCGGCCTCGATGGCGATGGAAGAGGCCTGCGCCGACATCCGAAAACAGTCCAACGGCCGCATCGACATCCAGTTCTTCCCCAATGCCCAGCTCGGCTCCGACGCGGCAATGCTGACGCAGACGCGCTCCGGCGTGCTCGACATGATGACCGCGTCCGGCATCTCGATGCAGGTCGTGGCGCCGATCGCCGGCATCAGCGGCATGGCCTTTGCGTTTTCCGATTACGACCGCGTCTGGCAGGCGATGGACGGCGAACTCGGCACCGCCATCCGCGCAGGCCTCGACAAGGCCGGGCTGTTTGCCTATCCGAAGATTCTGGACAGTGGCTATCGCAACGTCACCACCAGCACGCGCCCGATCAACACCGTGGACGACTTCAAGGGCATGAAGATGCGCGTGCCGCCGAGCCCGGTCTGGATCTCGCTGTTCACCGCGCTGGGCTCCTCGCCGACCTCCATCACCATTAACGAACTGTATTCGGCGCTGCAGACCAAGATCGTCGACGGCCAGGAGAACCCGCTGACCGCGATCGAGGCCGGCAAGTATTACGAAGTGCAGAAATACTGCTCGATCACCGAGCACATGTGGGACGGTTTGTGGATCATCGCCAACGGCAAGCGCATCAAGGCGCTGGCGCCGGACGATCAGGCCATGATCACCAAGGCCTTCGAGACCGCGACCATGAAGCAGCGCGTCGAAACCGCCCGCCTCAACACTGATCTGCAGGAAACGCTGAAGGGCAAGGGTCTGACCTTCAATAGCCCGGACAAGAAGCTGTTCCGCGATGCGCTGTCCAAGTCCGGCTTCTATGCCGAGTGGAAGGGCAAATACGGACCCGACGCCTGGCAGATTCTTGAGAAGTATTCCGGACCGCTGGCCTAAGGCCCGCGACGCCGCAGCGTGCAAGTGATCGGGCCGAGCCACGCTGCGGCCTTTCGGGGAGAGTTGACATGAAGATCGAACGGCCGGCCGTCGGCGTCCCACTGATCCCGCAAACCAGAACGGCCCAGCTGTATCGCGCGCTGGGGACGGCCATCGAGATCCCCACCGCGATCCTCGTGCTGGCCGAGATCGTCGTCCTGCTCGGCGGCGTAATTGCGCGCTACGTCTTTCACAATCCCATCATCTGGTCGGACGAACTGGCCGGACTGCTGTTCCTGTGGCTGGCGATGCTGGGCTCTGCGGTGGCGCTGCGCCGCGTCGAACATATGCGGATGACGGCCTTTGTCGGCATGCTGTCGCCGCCGGCCCGCGCCATCCTCGACGTGCTCGCCGTCGTCGCCGCGCTGACCTTCCTGCTGCTGATCGTCGATTCCGCCTATGAATTCGCGATGGACGAGATCCCGGTGACGACGCCGGCGATGCAGATTTCCAGCGCATGGCGCGCCGCCGCTTTGCCCGTCGGCTTTGCGCTGATGATTTTGATTTCGTTTCTGCAGCTCATCAAGGTCGGCAATTGGCGCCAGGTCGCGGCGACCTGCGGCGCCAGCGTCCTGATCGTCGGCGGCCTGTTCCTGCTGCAGCCCTATTTCGAGGCGCTCGGCAACATCAATCTGCTGATTTTCTTCGTCGGCCTTGTCGCGCTGCTGGTGTTCGCCGGTGTGCCCATCGCATTCGCCTTCGGGCTCGCGACCTTCGGCTATCAGGCGCTGACCACCGCCACGCCGATCGTCGTCGTGGTCGGGCGCATCGAAGAGGGTATGTCCCATCTCATCCTGCTGTCGGTGCCGCTGTTCGTCTTCCTCGGCCTGTTGATCGAAATGACCGGCATGGCGCGCGCCATGGTCGGCTTCCTGGCCAGCCTGCTGGCGCATGTGCGCGGCGGCCTGTCCTATGTGCTGATCGGCGCCATGTATCTGGTTTCCGGCATTTCCGGCTCGAAAGCCGCGGACATGGCCGCGATCGCGCCGGCGCTGTTTCCGGAAATGCAGGCGCGGGGATCGCAGCCCGGCGAACTGGTCGCGCTGCTGTCGGCCACCGGCGCGCAGACCGAGACCATTCCGCCGAGCCTCGTGCTCATCACCGTCGGCTCGGTCACCGGCGTCTCGATCGCGGCGCTGTTTACCGGCGGCCTGCTGCCCGGCCTCGTGGTCGGCGCGATCCTCTGCGTGGTCGTGTGGTGGCGCAACCGCGGCGAGGACCTCTCGCAGGTCCGCCGCTCGACGGCGCGCGAGATCGGCAAGGCGTTCCTGGTCGCATTGCCGGCCATTGCCCTGCCCTTCGTCATCCGCGCCGCGGTGATCGAGGGCGTCGCCACGGCCACGGAAGTCTCCACCATTGGCATCGCCTATTCCGTACTGGCCGGCCTGTTGATCTACCGCAAATTCGACTGGCGCCGGATCTATCCGATGCTGGTGGAAACCGCCGCGCTGTCCGGCGCCATCCTCCTGATCATCGGCGCCGCCACCAGCATGGCGTGGTCGCTGACCCAGTCGGGCTTCTCGCGCGACCTGGCGACGGCCATGACCGGGCTGCCGGGCGGTATCCCGACATTCCTGCTGGTGTCGATCGCCGCCTTCATCGTGCTCGGCAGCGTGCTCGAAGGCATCCCGGCCATCGTGCTGTTCGGGCCGCTGCTGTTTCCCATCGCCAAACAGGTCGGCGTCCATGAGGTGCATTATGCCATGGTGATCATCCTCGCCATGGGGATCGGCCTGTTCGCGCCCCCCTTCGGCGTCGGCTATTATGCCGCCTGCGCCATCAGCCGCGTCCATCCCGACGCGGGGCTGAAGCCGATCGTGGGCTACATGATCGCGCTGGTCGTCGGCTTGCTGATCGTGGCCTTCATCCCGTGGATATCGATCGGCTTCCTGAACTGACCGGGTTCCGTTGAAGCGACTCGCGGTGTCTGGCATGGTCACCGCTGCTTGAAATCAAGGATACGCGACTTGCTGACTCAACCGGCGCCCCCCGAAACAGTTGGAGAAACGGCTTACCGCCGCATCCGCACCGACATCATTTTCGGCGTGCTGCGGCCTGGCCAGAAGCTCAAGCTCGAACGCATCGGGGATATCTACAACACCAGCGTCAGCACCTTGCGTGAACTCCTGAACCGGATGTCGTCCGAGGGCCTCGTGGTAGCCGAAGGACAGCGGGGATTCGAAGTCGCGGGTGTCTCCGCCGACGAGTTCAGGCAGGTCGCCTCGTTGCGCCTGCTGCTCGAGACCCACGCGATGGCGCAATCCTTTGTCGCCGGTGACCTCGAATGGGAAGGCCGCGTGGTCTCCGCCTATCACAAGCTCGCGGTGATGGAGCGCCGCATGCTCGGCGGCGACCGGCCGGATCAGGAGCTGTGGAAGCGCTGCGACTGGGAATTCCACCACGCGCTGATCTCCGCCTGCGGGTCGGACGTGCTCTTGAACGTCCACGCGTCGATCTACGACCGCTATCTGCGCTACCAGATGCTCGCCGTGGTGTTCCGCGGCGAGATTGCCGCGCGCGAGCACCAGCAATTGCTGGACTGCGCCCTGGCACGCGACGTCACCCGCGCGCAGGACATCCTGCTCGGGCACGTCAATGGCTGCGTCGACCACGCGCTGCGCGAGGATGCCGCCGGCCTGTTCGGCAAGCTTGCAAAAGAGCTCGTTCCGGCGGCCCGACGGGTGTCAAAGGGCAGCGCCGAGCCTCGCGCGAAGAAATCGGCCGCTGCTGCTGCAAAGCCTGCGCGCAAGACGCGCAACGCGAAGGCGTGACACGCCTGACGCCTCCGTCATTCCATGACGATACGCATCAGATCCGCGGCGTTGCGTGCGCCGAGTTTTGACAGCAGCCGGGACCGATAGAACTCCACGGTTCGCGGACTGAGCTCGAGACGGGTCGCGGCCTCCTTGGCCGTGGCGCCCGCGGCGATGCCGCGCAGGATGTCCATTTCGCGGCCGCTGAGCGCCGCGTGGCTTTTGAATTTCTCGCCGAACCGACAATCGGGTTGGGCCTGGCGTGCCGTCCACGCAGCGACGGCGCGCGAGACGGCATTGAAAACAGGCCCCGGTCCTTCCGTTGTCCGGATGAAATCGTCGGCCCCACGCTTGATCGACGCAACGATCGTCGGGATATCGAGCACGCCGGACATGGCCAGGATCGGCTTGCCGTAGCCGCGGCTGCGTAACGCGTCGAGACGGGCCAGGCTTTGTTGCCGATGCTGCACGTCCAGCAGCACGCAGGACGGCGATCGATCGAGCACCACCGCAACCACGTCGTCATCACCGGCGAGCGTGCGCGCGGTCCAGCCGTGCTCGGCGAAACAGATTTCGATCGAAGACACGACACCCGCCTCGGCGTCGGCAATGAGCACTTCGCTGCGCAACTTGATCTGCTCCGGGTCGCGACGCGACATGCAATGTTCCGCGAATCTAAGGCAGCTTCGTACCGCGATGCCAATTTTGATGGCCCTATCCAAAACGCTTCAAATCCATCGCCGGCCGCATTGTTAGTTATGAGCCGATCCGTCTCGCAATGGGTGCTGGTGAGATCTCGTTAACAAGTCGTGTCTCATTTGCCACGGCGCGACGGCGGCTGATGCAAACCTGTAGTTCTACGAATTGCGCGATTCAGACGAGTCGGACGTTGATTTCCCCGCGCGCAGCCGAGGCGCGATGCCGAGCTGATACGAATGTCGTGCGCTCGTGGTCCAGTTCACTCGTTGGGGAGTTTCCATCATGCTGCGCGTGTCGCTTATCACTCTGATCTCTGCCCTGTCGGCGGCACCGGCGCTGGCGCAAACGGCGACCGAGAATATGGGCGCGATCGGCCTGCGCGGCGGCGATCTCAATCTGGTCGGCTCGGGCCGCCAGCAGCCGAACATGCAGCCCAGCGCAGGGTCCGGTCCGATCAGCAATCAGGCCGCATCCACCTGGCCGAATGCCGCGCCGCCCTTCAACGGCTATGGTTTTGCGGGCGGCACGCTGCAGGTCGGCATCACAACCGCCACCATCTATGACGACAACGTCTTCGCCGGGCGCACCATCCGGCGGTCGGACACGTCCTTCGTCGCGCGGCCGGAATTCTCGTGGATCAACCAGGGCGCCGGCTACGGCGTCGGTGTCGACGGCTATGTCGAGGCGCGCCGTTTTGTGCAGTTCGAATCCGAGAACCAGGTCAATGGCGGGATCGGCGGCAATTTCACGGTGATGCCGGATGCCGACACCCAGGTCGTCGGCTCCGCGCGCTACATTCATGCCCATCTCGAGCGCGGCACCTCGGAGACCATCGGGCCCGGCGGACTGCTGCTGAGCTCGAGCTTCAACCGGCCGATCGCCTACGACCAGGGCCTCGGCGCTGTGGCGCTGAACAAGCGCTATGATCGCTGGTGGACCTCGCTCGGCGTCGCCGGCGTCGTGGTCAAATATCAGGATCCCTCCATTGCCGGCATCGCCGTCGACCTCAGCTACGCCAATGGCGGCATCGCCGTCGCCAACGGACGGCTCGGCTATGTGCTCGCGCCGCAGACCAGCGTGTTTGTCGAAGCAGCCGGCAATACGCGCGACTGGCAGGTCAATGTGTTCGACTCGACCGGCTACCGCGCGGTCGCCGGCGTGCTGTTCGAACCCGGCCCGGATTCGCGCATCAAGGGCGAGGTGTGGGCCGGCTACATGAACCAGACCTATAGCGGCCCGAGCTTCCAGAACATCTCGAACTGGACCTATGGCGCGAGCGTGGCCTATCTGCTGACCGACAAGCTGACCGGCACCATCGAAGGCAAGCGCGAGGCCAAGGAAGCGGCCCTCAGCCTCGCCTTCATCGCGCCGAACGTCATCGGCGCCAATGCGACGGTCTGTTCGATCACCCCCGGCGCGGTCTGCGTCAGCGCGATCGAATCCAGCATCAGCGGCCGATTCGACTACCGCATCCTGCCAAACGTCGTGGTCGGCGCCGGCGCCTCCTTCGTGGTCGACGACTATCAGGGCGCCGTGGCCGCGGACCGCAAGGACCGCACGCTCCGCCCGCTGGCGTCGATCAAATATATTCCGAACGACCGGCTGATTTTCGGCTTCGACTATCGCCGCATCAATTTCGACCCGTCGGGCGGACAGGGCAACGGCGTTAATGCGATCTCCTATTACCGCGACGTCTATCTGCTGTCGGCCAACGGAAAATTCTGATTTCGCGACACATGAAAAAAGGGCCGCCCGTGAGGGCGGCCCTTTGCTGTTGATGCGGTGATCAGCGGTTCACGGCCTGCTTGCCGCGGATGCGCTCGACGAGTTCGCGGCACTTGCGGATGATGCTGCGACGATGCGAGGTCGGCTCCTTCAGGATGGTGGTGCAGCGCTCCGCCTCCGCATTGGCGTTGGCATTGCCGTCGCCGCCATTCATGTTGGTGAAGCCGCCGATCGCGATCGAACCGCCTCCGCCGCCGCCACCGCCGCCATGTCCGTTATTGCCGGTGGTGCCTGGATTGTTCGTGCCGGTGTCGTTGCTTGCCACCGGTCCGGTCGTTCCGCCGCCACCGGTGTCCGTTCCGCCGGGTGTGCCGCCGCCTGGGGTCGTTGTGCCGGGCGTGCCGGTCCCCGTGCCGCCTGGATCGACGCCACCACCACCGGGCGTCGTGCCGCCCGGGATCACGCCGGTGCCGCCACCATTGCCGATCCCGACCGTGGCCAGCGTCCCCGAGGGGCCCGTGGTCTCGTTGAGAGCCGCGATCTCGATGGCCCCGCCTGTGGTGCCGCCGCCGGTGCCTCCGCCGGCCGCGCCATTGCCGACATTGACCGTCCCGAGGGTGCCGCTGCCGCCTGGCGTGGCGTTCAGCACATCAACGACGAGCGCGCCGCCGGGATTGGAGCCCGACGACGAACCGGATCCGGTTGTCGGCGACGCGGCACCATTGCCCAGATTGACGGTC
>JBEVEC010000308.1:0-27701 GCA_040512975.1 Tardiphaga sp.
TTTTCGTTGTTTGCGGACGCGGATGCGCACTATTAGCGATCTGACGAGACAAATTGCCGCGGATCGCACGCTCCTCCGACATGGGTCTTCTAGTGACGAATTTTACCGAGCGTTTCCAGTGGTTTAATGGCAAGCGTCTGATGCTGGGAGCGGCCGCCGCCGCCCTCGTGATCGCCGCCGGTTTCGGGTTCTCGCGGCTGTCCTCGGCGCCGCAGGGGCACTCCGACGTGTCCAGCCAGTCGCGCAAGAATCCGCAGCGTTACGTCACCTCGCCGTCGGAATGGGCCAGCCTGACCATCGAGCCGGTCACCGTGCGCGCATTCCGCGCCGAACACGTCACCGAAGGCAAGATCGCGGTCGACGAGGACCACTCGACGCCGGTGTTCTCGCCCTATGCCGGCCGTGTCATGCGCCTGATGGCCAAGGCGGGCGACCATGTCGAGCAGGGCCAGCCGCTGTTCGCCATCGAGGCCGCCGACACCGTCGGTGCGCAAAACGATTTCGTTGCCGCCGCCGGCGCGCTCAACAAGGCCAAGTCGGCCGTCGACCTGGCCCAGATCCAGGACAAGCGTGCCAAGGACCTGTTCGAAGGCCGCGCTGTGCCGCTGAAGGATTATCAGCAGAGCCAGGCCACGTTGCTGCAGGCGCAGAACGATCAGCGTTCGGCGGAAACGGCGCTCGAAGCTGTGCGCAACCGGCTGCGCATTCTCGGCCTGAGCGACGAGGCCATCGCCGCCTTCCAGGAGAAGGGCCGCATCAATCCCGAGACCACGATCTACGCGCCGCTCGCCGGCACCGTGGTCCAGCGCAAGATCGGACCCGGCCAGTTCATCAGCGCCGGCGCCACCGATCCGGTCTTCGTCATCGGCGATCTGTCCTCGGTGTGGCTGACGGCTTTCGTTCGCGAGACCGAGGCCGCCGCGGTCGAGGTCGGCCAGGATGTCTCCTTCACCGTGCTGGCTCTGCCGGGCAAGACACTGACCGGCAAGATCAACTACGTGTCCACTGCGCTCGACCCGAACACGCGCCGCCTGATGGTACGCGCCACCCTCGACAACAAGCAGGGCCTGCTCAAACCCGAAATGTTCGCCACGGTCACGATCTACGCGCCCGGCGACGAGCCGACCATCGGCGTGCCGCGCACGGCGCTGATCTATGAGGGCGACCAGGTGCGCGTCTGGGTCGCCCATGACGAGGACAAGACCATCGAGCTGCGCCAGATCAAGACCGGCATGATCAATGGCAATCTCGTCGAGGTGCACGGCAACCTGAAGGCCGGCGAGCGCATCGTCACCCGGGGTAGCCTGTTCATCGACCGCGCGGCTACCGCCAGCTAATATTCAGCTTCGGCTCGTCTGAAAGGTCCGATCTGGATGGATCGTCTTGTTGCTCTGGCCGTCAACCGTCGCTTCATGATGGTGGCGATGTTCGCTGCCGTTTTCATCGGCGGCCTGATCGCCTTCAATCAGCTCAATATCGAAGCCTATCCCGATCCGACCCCGCCGATGGTCGACATCGTGACCCAGAGCAACGGCCTTTCGGCCGAAGAGATCGAACGCTACATCACGATCCCGATCGAGACCCAGGTCGCCGGCCTCAAAAACCTGAAGACCATCCGCACCATTTCGCTGTACGGCCTGTCGGACGTAAAACTGCAGTTCTCATTCGACTTCACCTATGACGAAGCCCAGCAGCAGGTGCTGAACCGGCTGTCGCAGCTCGGCAACCTGCCGGGCAACGCGCAGCCGACCATCTCGCCGCTGTCGGCCGTCGGCGAGATCTACCGCTATCGTCTGGCGGGACCGCCGAATTACAGCGTGCTCGACCTCAAGACATTGCAGGACTGGGTATTGCAGCGTCGCTTTCGCGCAGTGCCGGGCGTGATCGATGTCACCGGCTGGGGCGGCAAGACCAAGACCTACGAGATCCAGGTCGATTTCAACAAGCTCGTCGCCTATGGCCTGACGCTGCCGCAGCTTCTGACGGCAGTGGGCAACGCCAACATCAATGTCGGCGGCAACACCGTCAATATCGGGTCGCAGTCCGCGGTGGTCCGCGGCGTCGGCCTGATCCGCTCGATCGACGACCTGTCGAACACGATGATCTCGCAGACCAACGGCAACCCGGTGCTGGTCAAGGACGTCGCCAGCGTTTCCGTCGGCGAGAAGCCGCGGCTCGGCATCGCCGGCCTCAACCAGGAAGACGACATCGTCCAGGGCATCGTCCTGATGCGCCGCGGCGAGAAGAGCTCGCCGACCATCTCCCGCGTCGAGCAGACCGTGCGCGACATCAATCGCTCCAGCATTCTGCCGCCGGGCGTGCGCATCGAGCGCATCTACGACCGCAAGGACCTGATCGACACCACCACCCACACGGTGCTGCACAACATGGTGGTCGGCATCCTGCTGATCGTGTTCCTGCAGTGGCTGTTCCTCGGCAACCTCCGCAGCGCGCTGATCGTCGGCGCCACAATCCCGTTCGCGCTGTTCTTCGCGGTCATCATCCTGGTGCTGCGCGGCGAGTCCGCCAACCTGCTGTCGGTGGGCGCGATCGATTTCGGCCTGATCGTCGACGGTACGGTGATCATGGTGGAAGCGATCTTCCGCCGCCTGACACAGACCACCGAACTGTCCGAGGCCGAGCGCAGCCACATCTCGTCCGAAACCATCATGGGCATGAAGAAGCACGGCATCCTCTCGGCCTCCGCCGACGAGTCGCGCTCGATCAACTTTGCCGCGGCACTCAACATCGCGGCCTTCCTGCCGCTGTTCACGCTGTCCGGCGTCGAGGGCAACATCTTCGGCCCGATGGCGCGGACCTATGCCTATGCGCTGGCCGGCGGCCTGATCGCGACCTTCACGGTGACGCCGGCGCTCTCGGCAATCATCCTGCCGGCGCATGTGCAGGAGACCGAGACCTGGATCGTCCGGCAATTGCATCATGTCTACATGCCGGTGCTGCACTGGGCGGTGGCCAGCCGCAAGATCGTGATGGGCGTGGCGATCGCGCTGGTCGTGGTGACGGTTGTGATGTCGCGTTTCCTCGGCCTCGAATTCCTGCCGAAACTGGAGGAGGGCAATCTCTGGATCCGCGCCACGCTGCCGCCGACCATCTCGCTGCGCGAGGGCAACTCCTACGTCAACGAGATGCGCAAGCTGATCCGCGCCCAGCCCGAAGTCGAATCCGTGGTGTCGCAGCACGGCCGTCCCGACGACGGCACCGACGCCGCTGGCCTGTTCAACGCCGAATTCGTCGCGCCGCTGAAGCCGGCCAGTGACTGGCCGGCGCCGCAGGACAAGGACGCGCTGACGGCGCGGCTGTTGAAGGACCTGCAGACCAAATTCCCCGGTGTGGAATTCAATTTCTCGCAATATCTGCAGGACAACGTCTCCGAAGCCGTGTCCGGCGTGAAGGGCGAGAACTCGATCAAGCTCTATGGCAACGACCTCGAGGCGCTTACCAAAACCGCCAACGAGATCAAGAACGTGCTGTCGACGGTGCAGGGCGTGACGGATCTTGCGGTGTTCACCTCGCTCGGCCAGCCCACGATCCAGATCGACATCGACCGCGCCAAGGCCGCGCGCTACGGGCTTGCGCCCGGCGACATCAACGCTACCATCAAGACCGCGATCGGCGGCGATAGCGCCGGCGATCTTTACGAGCCCGGTTCCGACCGGCATTTCCCCATCGTCGTGCGTCTCGCGCCGGAATTCCGCCGCAGCGCCGAGGCGATCCAGAACCTGCGGATCGGCGCGCCCGGTCCGAACGGGACCATCACGCAAATTCCGCTCAGCGAAGTGGCCACCATCAGCCTGGTATCAGGTGCGGCCTATATCTATCGCGAAAACCAGGAACGCTATCTGCCGATCAAGTTCTCGGTGCGCGAACGCGACCTTGGCAGCGCCATCCAGGAGGCACAGGACAAGGTGGCGGCGCAGGTGCAGTTGCCGCCGGGGTCGCGCACCGAATGGGTCGGCGAATTCGGCAATCTGCAGGACGCCATCAAGCGGCTGTCCATCGTGGTGCCCATCAGCCTGGTGCTGATCGGCGTGCTGCTGTGGTTCAATTTCGGCTCGCTTGCCGACACGCTGCTGGCCATGAGCGTGATCCCGATGGCGATCTTCGGCGGCGTGCTCGGCCTGCTGGTCACCGGCATTCCGTTCAGCGTTTCGGCGGCGATCGGCTTCATCGCGCTGTTCGGCATCGCGGTGATGGACGGCATCCTTATCCTGTCGCAGTACAACCAGCTGATCGACGAGGGCTACGAGCGCATCCGCGCGGTCATCCGCACCGGCGAACTGCAGTTGCGTCCGGTGCTGATGACCTGCGTGGTCGCGGGCATCGGCCTGCTGCCCGCCGCGCTTTCGGAGGGGATTGGCTCCCAGGTGCAGAAACCACTCGCGGTGGTGGTGGTCACCGGCATGATGCTGGCGCCGCTGGTGATCCTGATCACCCTGCCGGTGCTGATTTCGTTCTTCTCGCGCCACACCCGCGCCCGCTGATCCCGGAGCTGCGGCCAAAGTGGCGGCAGGAGGGATCAAAACCGCATATCGGTAGTTGATCTTGCCCATCGCCGGTTGTCGCCGGTGTTACGCGCACGTGTTTGCCAGCCGCTTGCGATCAAGTTATCTGCTTGGTCCCGCGTGCCGTCACTCAGGCACCTCGGACGCGCTCAGGCCACTGCCGCAGAGATTACTTGATGCTCGTCAATGCCAATCCCGTCGACCTGACCAATTGCGATCGCGAGCCGATCCATATCCCGGGAACTATCCAGCCTTACGGTTACCTCCTGGCCTGCGATGGTTCGGTCGGGATCGTGCGTCGCCATTCGAGCAATGCCGCGGCCATGCTCGGCCTGGACGACGGCGATCTCAACGGGCGGAGGCTCGACGACCTGATCGGCGAACAGGCCTCCCATGACATCCGCAACGCGCTGGCCCGATGGGGTAGCCAGCAACGGCCCGGCCTGCTGATCGACTATCCGATCGGAAGTTCCGCGGCGCGGTTCAATGTGGCGATCCATAGCCACAAGGGCGTCAGCATCATCGAATTCGAGCCGGTGGATCCGCTGCAGGCGATCCCGCCGCTGGAGCTGTCCCGACTCCTGATCGGCCGCATCGGGCAGTGCGACAATTACGAGCTGCTGTTCGACCAGGCAGCAAGGCTGCTGCGCGGCGCGCTCGGCTATGACCGCGTGATGGTGTACCAGTTTGCGCACGACGGCTCCGGTCGCGTGATCAGCGAAGCGCGCCGCGGCGACCTCGAAAGCTTTCTCGGCCAGCATTTCCCGGCCGGCGACATTCCGCAGCAGGCGCGCATCCTGTATTTGCAGAATACCGTTCGCACCGTGTCCGACGCGAGCGGTGCGCGGGTCTCCGTCGAGCCGGTGCTGGATTCCTCCGGCGAACCGCTGGACCTGTCGTTCGCGCATCTGCGCAGCGTGTCGCCGATTCACTGCGAATATCTGCGCAACATGGGCGTCGGCGCGTCGATGTCGATCTCGATCGTCCATGAGGGCGCCTTGTGGGGACTGGTGGCGTGCCACCACTATTCGCCGCGCGTGCTGTCGATGGACAAGCGCGTCGCCGTCGACATGTTCGGCGAGTTCTTCTCGATGCAGATGAGCGCGCTGATCCAGAAGCGCAAGCTAACGGCCTCGGAACACGCGCGCAGCACCCTCGATCGGCTGCTGCACGACGTGTCGCACGGCAAGGTCGACGATTTCCTGCGCGACAACATCCATCACTTTGCCGAGCTGATGCCGTGCGATGGCGTCGGCCTGTATTTCAACAAGACCTGGACGGCGTTCGGCAAGGCCCCCCCGGGGTCCGCCGTGCCGGGCCTGATGACCTTTATCAGCGCGGCGGCCGAGGCGAAGGTCTGGGCCACCAGCGCGCTGTCCGACCGGCTGCCGACCGCCGCATCCTACGCGGCCGCGGTGTCCGGCGTGCTGGCCGTGCCGTTGTCGCAATTGCCGCGTGACTATCTGCTGTTCTTCCGCAGCGAGGTCGCGCAGACGGTGAACTGGGCGGGTGACCCCAACAAGACCTATGATGTCGGCCCGCTGGGTGACCGGCTAACGCCACGCAAGAGCTTTGCGATCTGGAAGCAGACCGTCGAGCGGCAATCCTTACCCTGGCTGCAGAGCGATCGCGATACGGCCGAGGCCACGCGCTCGGCGCTGGTCGACGTGGTGATGCGCCACGGCGAGTTGCTGGCGGATGAACGGCACAAGGCCGATCTTCGCCAGAAGATGCTCAACGAGGAGCTCAACCACCGCGTCAAGAACATCCTGGCGCTGATCAAGTCGCTGGTGTCGCATCCGGTCGCCGAGGGCCGCTCCATCTCCGATTACGTCGGCTCGCTGAAGGGGCGCATCCAGGCACTTGCGCTCGCCCACGACCAGGTGATCCGCGGCGCCGGCGGCGGCCTCCTGCGCGGATTGCTGAATGCGGAGATCTCGCCGTACCGCGACGCGGTGCGGGCGATCGAGTTGACGGGGCCGGACGTGCTGCTCGACGCGCGCGCCTATTCGGTGCTGGCGCTGGTGCTGCACGAACTCGCCACCAATGCCGCCAAATACGGCGCGCTGTCGGTGGGGGCAGGGCGGCTGTCGCTGAAGTGGGATCGCAAGGAGGCCGACGATTGCGAGATCACGTGGGTCGAGAACGACGGTCCGCTGGTCACGCCGCCGAGCCGAACCGGTTTCGGTTCGATGCTGGTCGGCCGTAGCATCCCCTACGATCTTGGCGGCGAGAGCGACGTCGATTATCCGCCGTCGGGGGCACGCGTACGGCTTCTGATCCCCGCACGCTTCGTGACATGGCCGGCGCCGGCTCCTGAACGACCGGCGCAAATCGCGCCCGTCGCCGAACAGCCGATGGCCTCGATGCATGGGCTGAACATCCTCATGGTGGAGGACCAGTTGCTCATCGCCATGGATGTGCAGACTATGCTGACCGGGGAGGGCGCGGCCTCGGTCGAGACGGCGTCCTCGGTCAAGGAAGCGTTGCATGTCCTGACCGCGTTGCGGCCCGACGTCGCGATCCTCGACGTCAATCTCGGCAACGGCAGCTCGCTGCCCGTCGCCCGTGCGCTGCGCGAAAGCGGCATCCCCTTCGTGTTCGCCACCGGCTACGGCGAGACCACGCTGATTCCCAAGGCGATGTCGGATGTGCCGATCGTCCGCAAACCCTACGATGTCACCGCCCTCGTCAGCGCGCTGACGCACGCGATGGGCGAGACGAAGACGTAGTCGCAGAGTTGCTTTGACGTTGAACGCGGCGGCGCCTCTTCACCTCTCCCCACCGGGGAGAGGTGAAGAGAGCTGCTGCTCAGACGCCTCGCGTCACTTCCCCGATGGGGTGCGCAACCCGTGCCAGGCGTCGCGCACCTGATGGTAATGCACCTCGGGCAGGTAGTCCGGCGTATTGAGCCCGAGCGTCTTGACGTCGAGCCGGCCGATGGCGCTGAGCAACGCGTAGGACGCGATCACGCGGTCGCGCTGGGCGCTGATCAGCCGGGCCTTGGCCAGCACCAGATCCTGCTGCGCGTTCAGCGCGTCCACGGTGGTGCGCTGGCCGCCCTGGGCCTCGCGCAGCACGCCCTGCAGGGCGACGCCGGCGGCGCGGACTTCGGCCTCGGCGGCGCTGACGGCGGTCTTGGCGCCCTCATTCGACACCCAGGCGCCGGTGGCCGCCGTGCGCGCCTGGCTGCGCACCTGGTCGAGCACCAGCCGGCTCTGCGCCGACAGTTCCTTGGCCTGGCGGGTCTGCGAGGCGGCGTAGCCGCCGTCATAGATCGGGACGTTCAACTGGCCGACCACCGAGGCCTGGTCGGTGCCGAAGGTGCCGAGGGTTGGATCAGAATCCTTGGAGCGGCTGGCGCTGCCCTGCAAGGTCAGGGTCGGCAGCAAGGTACTCTCGACGACCTTGATGCTGGTGGTGGCGACATCGACGTCGAAGCCGGCGGCCAGCACCGCGGGATGGGCGTTGGTGGCCTGACCGATGGCGTCTTCGCGGCTGCGCGGCAGCATGCGGTCCATCGGCTCGGCTGCCATCAGCCGCCCCGGCGCCGCGCCGATCACCTGGGTGTAGGTGGCCTGGCTGATGGCCAGCGTGACTTCCGCGGCGTTGAGGTCGGCCTGGCCGCGCGCCAGCCGCGCTTCGGCCTGCGAGGTATCGGTCGGCGTCACGTCGCCGGCGTTGAGGCGCTTCTGCGCGATCCCCAGCGTCTCCTTCAGCGCCGTGACGTTGGCGCGCTGCGCCTCGAGCAGCGACTGGTTGGCGATCACGTTCATATAGGCGATGACGGCGTCCAGCAGCACGCCCTGGCCGACATTGCGCAACGCCTCGCGACCGGACTGCACCTGCGCCTCGGCGACGCGGACGCTGTTGGCGGTCTTGTTGCCGTTGTACAGGGTCTGGGTCACGGTGACGCCGATGGTCCACGGCTTCAGCGTGGCACCGGCAATGGTGTTGTCGATCAGCAGATTGCGGACCGCCTGCAGGCCATAGCTCAGGGTCGCATTGACCTGCGGCCGGTAGCCGGCAAGCGCCTGCGGCACGTTCTCATCGGTGGCGCGCTGCCGCGCCCGTTCGCTGTTGAGCTGCGGATTGGTCTGATAGGCCTTGGCCAGCGCCTCCGACACCGTCTCGGCATGCGCCGCCGTCATGCCAAGGACGCCGATGGCGACCGTGCCGCAGCCGACCACACCGAGGGCCATGACTGTTCGCAGCACACGCCGCGTGACGAGGCCGGATCTCCCGCAATGACGAATCATTTTGTCCCAAAGCGATCTTCAGACATCCGCCCCCGCTGACGTCTTGCATATGTTTAGAGGGCGTTGCCAAGGCAGGCAAACCGTCCGGCGAAGAACCTCCGGGCTGACGCGTGTTCCCCACAGGCATTTCGATGCCCTGATTTGCTTGATTGATCAGGACCATAGGCGGATGGGGGAGGCGCGGGAATGCGACAACTAGCCCTTGTGATCAGCCGAAGATGTGACCTTGCGGGCACATCTTCGAGGAAGGGCGTGCGGTGGTACCGCCGGCCGTCGCGCGTCGGTGACTATCGGTTCTTGTTGTTCGGCTTCCGCTTGTCGATGAAGGCGGCCATGCCTTCGGAGCGGTCTTCCAGTGCGAAGGTGGCGTGAAACAGGTTGCGCTCCAGGGCGAGGCCTTCGCTGAGCGGCGTCTCGAAGGCGCGGTTGACGGCGCTCTTGGCCATCGCCGCCACCGGCTGCGACATCGCGGCGATCTTCTCCGCCATCGCCAACACTTCTTCCAGCAGCTTGTCCGCCGGCACGACGCGGCTGACGAGGCCTGACCGTTCGGCTTCGGCTGCGTCCATCATGCGGCCGGTCAGGCACAGGTCCATGGCCTTGGACTTGCCGATGGCGCGGGTCAGGCGCTGGGTGCCGCCGATGCCGGGAATGGTGCCGAGGGTGATTTCCGGCTGGCCGAATTTCGCCGTGTCCGAGGCCACGATGATGTCGCACATCATCGCCAGTTCGCAGCCGCCGCCGAGCGCATAGCCCGACACCGCAGCGATGGTTGGCTTGGTGCAGGTGGCGACGCGGTCGCCGCCGATCTGCGTGAAGTCGCTGGAGAACATGTCGATGAAGCTCTTCGGCTGCATCTCCTTGATATCAGCGCCGGCGGCAAAAGCCTTTTCGCTGCCGGTGAGCACGATGCAGCCGATCGCAGTGTCGGCCTCGAGATCATCCACGGCCAGCTTGATCTCGCCGAACACGCCGAAGGAGAGGGCGTTGAGCATCTTCGGACGGTTGAGGGTGATGACGCCGACCGGGCCTTTACGCTCGACGATGATGTGTTCGAAGCTGCTCATGTTTCATCCCGCGGATTATGGCTGCGGTCATCCGACCGTCGCCGCGCAACTTGCCCGCTGCGGAATGCCGGTTCAAGCCCGATCGGGGATCAGGCGATGAACATGCGGACGGCGGACGCCATGGTCAGCACGCCGCCCAGCGCGATGAACACCTTGCCGATCATCGAGGTCCGGTCCCAGGTCGAATTGTCCTGGCTGACGCTCTGCTGGCCGGCCATCTCCTGCGCGGCAATGGCCGGGTCGATGGTGGCCTTGGCCAGCGTGAGCGGCGCGGGGGCAGGTTGATTCGCAGCGGCGCGGTCGAGATCGTTGAGCTGATCCGACGCCGCCACCTGAGCCGCCAGTTGCGGATCCGCGGGCGCCGCGATCGCCGGCTGCTCGGGCTGCGGGGCAACCTGCTGCAGCACACTGTCGGCCCGGGCGGCCATGTTGGACGTGGTGTCGGGCGCGGATTGGGTCGGCCACTGCGCATTGGCGTTGGCGACGGCAGGGGGAATTGCGGCGCTCTTGCTTCCAGGCTTGGCGTCGCTCGCCTCGTCCGACTCGCTGTCGGACTTGGCCTTGGCAGCTTTGTGAGCCTTGGGGGCAAGCTTCTTTGCCGCGTGGCGTTTGTGGCGCCGGGTCGCGGCCGGAGCCTCGGTAGAGGTGTCGATGGCCGTGCCGACATTGGCCGCCGCATCGGACGGCGTCGCGTCACCTTCGGCCGCGCGTACCCCGGTCGCGCCGACCCAAAGGCTCGCAACGACGATCAAACCCAAACGCGTGCTCATCGTGAAACCCATGGCAATCTCCCCGGATGCGCCCGCCCCGAATAGCCCGCAAACAAAACCGTTGAGGTGGCCACACCGGGGCCGAAAAGGGGAAACTTCGTGCGCATGCATCGTCCGGTCGAGCCGTGCTGCAGCCATACAAGCCGATCCATGCAAGAATCGGGTTCCGGAATCGCCTCATCAATGCCAGTTTTGCGCTGGCGGGTACCGGATGCCTCGACGACTGCACCTTCCGGGGCCGGGGTCACGGCTGTGTGATTTCCAGGTTTGGCTGTAACAAATCCATGGTGCCGACGAATAGTCTTTCAGGAGCGCGCGTGCGCGGACGTGACGACGAGTGGACCGATCTGATGCGGTCGGCCAATGCGGGGGATGGCGTTGCCTATCACCGGCTGTTGAAGTCGATCGCGCCCGTGTTGCGGGCAGGCGCGCGGCGCGGCCTTGTGCGGGCCGGGCAGCCGGCGGACCAGGCTGAGGACATTGTGCAGGACATTTTGCTCGCGGTTCATCTCAAGCGGCACACCTGGGACGCCAGCGCGCCGTTTGCGCCGTGGCTGTTCGCGATCGCGCGCAACAAGCTGATCGACGCGCTGCGGCGGCGCGGCCGACGGGTGTTTGTGGATATCGACGACTTTGCCGAGACCATCGCGAGCGAGCCGCCGGCGGAGACTTTGCCGGCAGGCGAGGTAGCGACCCATCTTGCAGGCCTGCCGCCGCGGCAGCGCGACGTGTTGCAGTCGATCGCGGTGGAGTTGGCATCGATCAAGGAAACGGCCTCACGGCTGTCGATGACAGAAGGTGCCGTCCGGGTGGCGCTGCATCGCGGGCTGAGCAGCCTGGCGTTGAAATTGCGGAGCGAATGACGATGGATACCGATCGCCTGATCCAGACGCTGGCTGCCGATGGCGCGATGCCGCGCCCTGTGGGCACGCAGCTCGCGATGGCGCTGCTGGTGGCGCTGCCGGTGGCTGCCGCCATGCTGCTGGTGACACTCGGCCTGCGTCCGGACTTCATGTCCGCGATGCGCAATCCGTTTTTCGATACCAAGTTTCTGGTGACGCTGGCGCTGGCAATCCCGGCCATCGTCATCAGTGTGCATCTGTCGCGCCCGGAGGCGGCATTGGGCCGCTGGATCTGGCTGCTGCTTCTGTCGCCGATCATTCTCGTCGTCGCGGCCATCATCGAGATGACCATGCCGCAGCAGAAGCCGATGATGGCGCGGCTGGTCGGCCACAATTCGTCGATCTGTTCGGCGGCGATCTCGCTGCTGTCGCTGCCGATCCTGGCGGGCTCGCTGCTGGCCCTGCGCCACGGCGCGCCGTCGCGACCGGCCCTGGTCGGCGCGCTGGCCGGCGTCATGTCGGCCGGACTGGGGGCAACGCTGTACGCCGCCCATTGCGCAGACGACTCGCCGCTGTTCGTCGCGGCCTGGTACACCATCGCCGTTGTCGTCATGGCTGTGCTGGGCGCGGCCATCGGCAACAAGGTGTTGCGGTACTGAAACGTTCGCGTGTGTCGATCGGGCAGGCCTAGGCCGGGGCGACTGCTGCGGATCGCCCGCGCGATGCCCTGGCGATGTCGCCATTCAGCTCGCCGGCATAGTCCTTGAAATCCACCTCCAGCGTGTAGCGCGCCGAATTGAGCCAGGTGCGCTGTTTCTTCTGGTGGAAGTCGCGCACCTCGATCGCCATGTCGCCGGGCGCGGGCAGGGCCACCTTGCCGGTCAGCACCGCGGCGATCCAGCGCGCCTGGATCTCGACCAGCGGGATCGTCGGCCCGATCGGCTGCACCAGGCCCGCAAAGAACAAGCCGGGCTGGGCCGGCGGCACGATGCGGCGATACAGATCGACCATGCCTCCGTTCTCCGGCACCGCGAAGATCTCGGGGGCTAGAAACGGAAACGTCGTCCTGTAACCCGTGGCGTAGATCACCGCGTCAAACGGCGCCCGGCTGCCGTCGGCGAAGGCGATGGCGTCACCCTCAAGCGTGGTGACGTCGGGCTTGATGCCGATCCAGCCGTGTCCGACATAAGGCAGCAATTCCTGACTCAGCGTCGCGTGCTCGCGCCACATCGGATGCTTCGGCTTCGGCACGCCCAGCCGGGTCTGGTCGCCGACCGCGAGATAGATCAGCCGCGCCATGATCATGCGCGTCAGCAAGGTCGGAAATTTGAGCTTGCGCGCAAAGAACGCTGACCACCGGTCGGTCGGAATGCCCATCATGTATTTCGGCATGATATAGGCGCCGGTGCGGGTCGACAGCGTGACGTGCTTGGCGCGCTTGCACAAATCGACGGCGATATCGACGGCGGAATTGCCGAAGCCCACCACCAGCACGTTCTTGTCCTCGAACGGCTGCGCGGTCCGGTACTGGCTGGAATGGATCGCCGTCCCGTTGAACGAGCCGGGAAACGACGGCCAGCGCGGATTCCACAGATGGCCGTTGGCGACGATCACCGCACGGTAGTCGCGCGTGCCTTCGTTAGTCGTGACGCGCCAGCCGCCGTCGGTTTTGTCGACGGCCGTGACCTCGCAGTTGAAGCGGATGCGAGAGCGCACGCCGAACCGGTCCGCATAGGCTTCGAGATGCGCCAGCAATTGCGCATGGGACAGGAAGTCGGGCCGGTTGCCGGCGATCGGAAAATCCGAATAGCCGAGATTGTTGCGGCTGGTGTCGATGTGCAGGCTGCGATAGGCGCAGGACAGTCCGTTGTCATTGCCGTAGCGCCACATCCCGCCGATGTCGGAGCCTTTCTCATAGCAGTCGAAGGCCAGTCCCTTGTCATGCAGAGCTTTGGCGACCGCCACCCCCGACGATCCCGCGCCGATGATGCAGATGTCCGCGGCTTCTCGCTCGATCGTGTCGTTCATGCCGCCGGCGTCTCCGGACCATGGAGGTCGCGATATTGCGTCACGATATCCTCAAAGTTCTTGTCGGCGACGATGCCAAGCGACGGCGCGCGGGTCGAGACAAAACCCTTGGGCCAGCCGTCGACGAT
Organism: Tardiphaga sp.; assembly: GCA_040512975.1. Lineage (GTDB taxonomy): Bacteria > Pseudomonadota > Alphaproteobacteria > Rhizobiales > Xanthobacteraceae > Tardiphaga. Next base: position 13,618 of record JBEVEC010000308.1, read on the forward strand.
CGACTTTAACGCCGGGTCGACCTGATAGCTGACGTCGGGCGCAGCATCGATCACCCGCGCGATGGACTCGACGATGTCTTCCATGGCGATGGTCAGCGCGGGCTGGTTGAGCACCCGCTTGCCGCGCAGTTTGACGGGATCGGCATTATGCAGCGTGATCAGGTTGCGGGCCACCGTCGCGGCTGACACCACCGGCACCTTGGTGTCCGGCCGCAGCGGACAGATCGACGGCCGGCCGGCGACGCCGTCGCGAACGATGCCGGCGATGCGGTCCGAGACCGACGCCGTCGGCGGCCCGGGATGCACCAGCACGATCGGCAGCCGCAAGGCGCGGGCATCGACGACGCCGTGGCGCGTCGCGTCATACAGCATCAGTTCGGCGATCGCCTTGTGGGTGCCGTAGGACGTCTGCGGGCGTTGCAGGTGATCGTCGTCGACGGTGTCGGGCAACAGCCCGCCGAACACGGCGATCGAACTCGGAAAAATCAGGCGCGGTGGCGCAGCCCTGTCGGCGATGGCCTCGATCAGTTGCGCCAGCGCGGCGACGTTGATGGTGAGGGCGCGCGCCGGATCCTGCTCGGCGGCGCTGGTCAGCACGGCGGCCAGGTGGAACACGCTGTCCGGTTTCCAGGCCGCAATCTGTTGCAGGGTTTCAGCCGCGGACAGATCGGCCTGCAATCCGGTCAGGCGCGGGTCGAACGTGGGCGGCAAAAACGTGTCGAGCAGCAGGATCTCGTCGATCGGCTTCGGCTCACCGGCGGCATTCGTCAGACGTCCCGCCTTGAGCAACGCCGCCGTCAAGGTCGTGCCGATGAAACCACCGGCGCCCGTGATCAAGATCCGCATCAATCCGCCCCGCAATGACGCCACGCCCGCCGGCATTATTCGCCGTGCGGAGGGTCCACTATCAACCGCCGTGCGGACAAGTCGATGCTGCCTGCGGAATGGCAGCTCAGCGTTATGGGCGTGGAATGCTGTGGCGCACTGCCGCAGCGCCGCTGGACGCTGGCTCGATCACGCCGCAGGCGGGACGGCCGTCGCCTGCTGCATGCGATGAAAACGCAGCACCTGCTGCGCTGTGGTGAGCCGCAGCCGTTCATAAATATCGCGGTTCGCGGCGCTGTCCGTCAGCGCCACGCCGGACAGCGTTTCGCGCATCTGCATGATCGCCGCGACGGTCGGCCATGAGAATTTGGCCACCTTGGCCAGAATGAAGATGCCCTCGGTGTGCACTTCCACCATCATCGTCTCGGCCACCGCCACCGGCACATTGGCCAGGCAGGCGATGGCGGCGTTGGCTTCGTCGAATTTGCCGGCTTGGGCAAATTTGGCGACTTCGTTCTCATCCAGCCGGCCATCCTCGAACAGCGAACGAACCAGATGATGCGAGATCGTGGTCTGCTCCGCGACGCCGCCCGGCGCCACGCGCGCACGATGGCTTGCCTCGCGCACCGCCAGCGACACCTCTTCGGCCATCCGCGGATGCGCAGCGCCGAGCCTGGCCTGCACCGATGCGGAGGCTTTTGCGATCAGCCGGAGATAAAAGTGCCGCGGAATGTCGGCGCGGCTGCCGACGGTGGTCGCGATCTCGTCATCTGTCTCGGCGCGGGAAAGCAGCGTCGTAAAGCCGACATTGGAAAACGCAGCACCCGGATTACGCGCGGTGGACTTCACCACCTCGTCGTCGCCGCACGCCACCAGCACGGCGGTGACGGCGCCGCTCAACGTCTTGCGCGTCGAGATCGCCATCAGATGGTTCTGGCTCTTGGTGCGCGCGTTCTCGATGAGCGTCTTGTCGTCGAGACGTTCGGACTGCGACAACACGGGCGCTGCGACCGCGATCTGGTCATCGAAGGCCAGCGTGCGAATGATCCGCGTGGGGGCATTGGCGACCGGAGCGAGGCGCTCGGCCAGCATCTGCTTCGCCGTGGTCTCGATCTGCCGGATCAGGCACTCGAACACGTCGTCGAACACGGCCAGCTGCTCGCTGGAATAGTCCACGGCATGGTCCATGAACAGGTCGGTCACGCGGCGAAGCGTTTCGACGCGCCGCGCCACCGTGCCGTGCGCCAGCGCGGTCTGCAGTTCGTCGAGCAGGTGCGCCGACATCGTGGGTTTGGTCGCCATGGCAGTTCCTGGAGTGATCGATCCGGCGGTTCTCAAGGCCACCGGATGTCGTAAGTTCAAGCGCAGGCCACGCGGTTTCGGCCGCGCTCCTTTGCGGCATAGAGCGCGCTATCGGCGCGCGCGAGCAGCGTGTCGGCAGTGTCGTTGGCGGTTAGCGTCGCGATCCCGGCGGAGATCGTCACCGCCAGACGGTCGGAAAATGCGCTCCAGTCGAGCGCGGCGACGATGTCGCGCAAACGCTCCAGCATCTGCGTTGCGGTGGCAGCGGGGGTGTCGGGCAGCACCAGCAGGAATTCCTCGCCGCCATGGCGACCGAATTTATCGATGCTGCGGATATTGGCGAAGATGGTGATGGCAAAGGTCCTCAACACCTCGTCGCCGGTGGGGTGACCGAAGGCGTCGTTGATGCGCTTGAACCAGTCGAGGTCGATCAGCGCGATCGTGCACGGCGCGTGGCTGCGCTGGGAACGGGCGATCTCGTCGTCGAGCATCCGCATGATGCAGCGGCGGTTGAAGGCGCCGGTCAACTCGTCGAGCTCGGACAGTTGTTCGATCCGCCGATAGGCCTCCGCGAGTTCGGCACTGCGCCGGTACAGCGTGTCGCGCAGCGTACTGGCGAACACGCCGATGAACAGGACGCGGCCCACCGTCAGCGAAAACGTCATCAGCGTGCCGACACGCTCCAGGGCGTTGCCGAATGGCAAGGTCAGCGGAATGCCGGTGCCGAGATACAACGCCGCCACGCCCGTGGTGATCATGGTCCAGGCCAGCAGGCCCTGACGCATCGAGGAGCGCAGCGCGATGGTGGTCGCCACCACAAGGATCGCCAGCAGGAACACCACGGCGACCTGGGGCACGCTGTGGGTGAAAGCCAGCAGAATAAGGAATGTCACGCCGGTGTAGGGACCGGCAAAGAAGTGATCCTGCCACGCGTCGCTGACACCGCTTTCGGACAGCACGACAAACAGGCCGACCGAAACGAACGCGATGGCCGCGAACAGCCCGACCGTGACGAAGGAGATCGTGCCCGCCAGGGCGAACACCGCGAGCAAACCGACATTGATGACGTGGCTCGCGCCGGCGATCGCAAGGACCTGCCGCCGCCGTCGCAACCGACGCGCCCTCTGCTCCGGCCGCAGTTCTCCCGCAATGGCTTCAAAGTCGCCATTGGAGGGGTCGAACAAAGAGGCTTGGATTGAATACATTGATAAAAATGGCCGGATTGTATCGTACCATCGTAGCGGTCAAAGCCTTTAGGTTTCGTATCCATCCACGCGTAACAGCGGCGTTCTGCAACAAGATGCCGCAAGCGAGGGTGCGCTCCAGCGTTGCGGCATGAGAATGCGGTAATGCGTTGCATCGGCTCAAAAAAGACTTGCCTGATCGATGGCATCAACGAGCGGCGGTATGCGCTTTCAGCCATGCCAGTCGCGTCTCGCGCAATCTCCACGGAACCAATCGAACCTTCGGGCTCGTCGGTCCGACCTATCTGTGTGGATGGATGCCGGATGTGACGCCTTGCGCCAAAGGGGAGGTCCGGCTCCGGCAGAGCCGTGGCGCAAACGGGGGCAATGCAATTCTAATGGATGCAGCGAGGCTGGCCTGAATGGCGTTCAACAACAAGCAAAACACCCCGGATGCATCTGCGATCGAAGCCCTGCTGCCGTGGCATGCCGCCGGCACGCTGAATGGCAAGGAGGCCCGCGAGGTGGATGCAGCACTGGCGCGAGATCGGCAACTTGCCCGGATCTATGCGGCCATTCGCGAGGAGTGCGATGAAGTCGTCCAGCTCAACGAGAGCCTCGGGGCGCCGTCGCCGCGCGTTTTGCGCCGGCTGTTTGCCGCGATCGATGCCGAGCCGCGTGGTCTGGGCCCCTCAACGCATCAGCAGTCGGGGAAAGTCGGCCTCTGTGGTATCGCCGTCGCATTGGGCGTCGAGCAAGACTCCGCCAGCCGCTGCCCGGCCAATGACGCCAGCATTCTGCCTTCCTGTATCTGGCGCGCTGCCAACTGCTAGGCCGATAGCTTCGCCATCTAAAGCATTTTGGTTCCATCGATATTCGGGCCCCAGCCATCCGCGCAGGCCGGTTGACGGCAAATCTGCAACAGCCACAGGCATTTCGGCGCTCGTTGCCTCACCGAAGACCAATTTTGACCACATTTCTCTAGACCGGCAGCGGTTTTCCACAGATTGTTTGGAGGTATCCAGTGGATGATTCGTGCGTGTTTCCGTCTTCTCTGTCGCGGATTCCTTCATGTCGCTGCCAAGGCCGCCGTCGTCCCCTGCAACGGGCATCGCTCGTTATACGCTTCGCCGCGGGTGCGCGCTGGCGGAAAGCCGGCTCAGCTATCTTGCCGAACTGTTCGAAAGCGGGCGCTGGCGCCGCTTCCACAGCGAGATCGATTTCCTGAGTAATGTTCAGGAGGCCAAGGAAGCCGTCGAGCGCTGGCGTGCCATGCTCGCGGACGATGCCGCGGTCCCCGCGCGGATGCCGTGGCAGATTCTCCCGCCCGCAGAGCCCGCCAACCCTTATCAGGGTTCGGTGATCCACGAGGCGCCACGCCCGCCATTGCATGTCGTCCCCACGGCAGCGGACCCCGCGCCGCTGCCGACCGCCGTGCCCCGCAACGCGCCGCAGCCGAAGCCTGGTCCGGCTCAGCCGGAACCGCATTGGCAGCGGACACTGGATCCGCAGGCGATCGCCGAGCGCTATCCGATGCTGCGGGCGGCGATGTAGGGCGCCGTCAGCGCACCGTATTCCCGGACAACGCGACCTGCGCGTAGCGCTGTGAACCGTCGGCGGTCAGGTCGGGCGTCACCGGCTTGGCATGGTCGAGACCGACCACCGCGCCGCGGGCCGCGCCTGAGATCATGTTGTTGCTGACCAGCGCGGTGCCGGCGCCCGGGACCACCGACACGCCGATGCCGACAAAGGCGTTGCGGATCACATTGCCGGTGATGGCAACGTCGCGCAGATATTTGCCCCAGCCCGCGACCATGCCGAAGGCCGGCGCATTCTCGATCACATTGCCGCTCACCGCCGCGTCGGCCTCGATATAGATGCCGATGCCGGCGTCGTCGTCCGGCGCGGTGCCGATCGGCCGCTTCGGCAAGAGGTTGCGGATGATGTTGCCCTGGACCACCGCGATGCGTCCGCCTTCGTTGAAGTTGCAGACGGAAACGCCGAGGGCGGCGCCGTCCACCGTGTTGTTGGCGATCACCGCGGCCTCGAAGGCGAATTCGGCATACAGCGCGACCTCGCGGACGCGGCTGACATTGTTGCCGGTGATGTGGATGTTCGACGCCGAATTGCCACGCACCGCGGAATAGTCGCAGTCGCGGATGCGGTTGCCGGAGACGATGACGTTGCCGGCGCGATAGGCGTTGATGGCGTTGCCGTACTGCCCGGAGCCGCCGGGCCCGGCCGTGACGTTCTCGATGCGGTTGTCGATCACCTGGGTGCCGTCGTCGCCGATCGCGGTGCGCAGGATCTCGATGCCGTTGCTGCGGGTGCCGGAAATCGTGTTCTGCGCGACGATGAGGCCTTGCGCATCGAAGGAGACGATGGCGGTCGTGGCGATATCGGCGAAGGCGTTGCCTGTGACGGCGCCGGCGACGTTCTCCAGCCAGATGCCGGCGCCGCCGCTGTTGACGATGCTGCAATCGCGGATGCGCAGCGCCTGGGCTTGCACCACGTGGAGCAGGCCGCGACGCGGCGGCAGGTTGAAGTGAATGCCGTCCAGCGTCAGGCCATCGATGGTGGCGTTGTCGGCGCCTTCGCCCGACAGCAGCGAGGCGCCGCCGTTGAACACCAGCGTCGTGGCGCCGCGGATGCCGATGAGCTGCGCGCCGCGCCCGAGCCGCAGCATGCCGGTGCGGTAGCTGCCCGGTGGCAGCGCCAGCGGTGCCTGCAGCCGCGTCGCTTCGTCGATGGCGCGCTGCAGCCCGCGGGTCTGGTCTTCGGGGATGTTGGGGCGAACGCCGTACTGGGTGGCGTCCCGTCCGAGCGCCGAGGGCAGGGGCGTGGCGGCCCTGGCGGGCGCCGGCAGAACCAGGCCGGCCGCGGCACCGGCGGACGCAACAAGCAATCGGCGGCGGTGGATGTCCAAGATCGCGTTCCCGGGTTGTCTCCGGGAAACTCTAGCGCAAACCGATGCGCGCCCGTGGCCGGGGCCGGGATGCGAGCGATGATTTGAGGGGGCAGGGTTAACGGGGCAAGGGATCGGATGTCCGGGCCCGTGGAGGTCGCGTCGTTCGCGGAGCAGTCAGCGGTTTTGCAGAACCAGCTGGAAGTCCTTGTCGGCCTGCGCGTCGCGCTCGTTGGTTTCCGGGCATTCGCCCGGCTCGGGCTGGCAGGAGCGGATTTCGTAGTCGTTGTCGAGGATACGGCGCGGCATCGGCTTGGCGTTCTTGGCTTCGACATCGGTCACAAGCCCGCTCTCCGCCGCCAGCTTCCAGACGTCGGCCTCGGTCGGGTAGGTCTTGCTCAGTTTCGCGTCGTCACAGAACAATGCGTAGGGCATTGGATCGCTCCGGTAAAAAACAGATAACGTTCGCCGCGTCGTCGGGGTTCTGTCCCGGCGTAGTCCCAGCCATGTGAAAAATGCGGGCTGCGGCGCTGCAGCCCGTCTCGGGTCAACTCGCCATTTTGTGAGGGGCGAACATCCGGCCTTTTTCCGTCACTGCGACGACCGCAAAGGCTGCCAGCGCGCAGATAAAGAATCCGGTGGCGAAAGGCAACACCGTGCCGTTGTAATCCTGGCCGATCGCGGAGCCGATCCCGATCCCCAAAAGGGTGGTCAGGGTGCCGTAGAGGGATGAGGCGGTGCCGGCGATATGGCCCTGCGGCTCCATCGCCAGCGCGGTGAAATTGGCGAACACCAGCCCGAACACGAACATCATCAGCGCCGACAGCACCATGAACAGCCACAGCGGCAGCGACCCCCACAGCACCGCGGCCAGCATGACACCGGCCACGACCACATAGCCCACCAGCGCGCCGTGCGAGATCACCCGCATGCCGAGGCGGCCAACAAAGCGCGCATTGAGGAAGCCTGCAATGGCGATGCCGATCGCGATGGCGGCAAACGCCAGCGGGAAATAGTGGCCAAGATGATAGATCTCGGTGAAAACCTGCTGCACGGTGAAGACATAGGCGAACAGCGTGCCCTGCACGCCGCCGGATGCGAGGGCATAGCCGAGGGTCTGTCGGTTGGTGACGGTCTGGCGGTAGGCGCCGAGCACGTCGCGGATCGCCAGCGACTTGCGCTCCGACACCGGCAGCGTTTCCGGCATCCGCAGCGCGCTCCAGATCAGCGCGAGAAATCCGTAGATGGTCAGCACCACGAAGACGCCGCGCCACTGGGCCATCAGCATGATGAGCTGGCCGAGCGACGGCGCAATTACCGGCACGGCGATGAATACCATGATCGCCAGCGACATCACGCTCGCCATGCGGCGGCCGGTGTAGCAGTCGCGCACGATCGAAGTCGCGATGACGCGGGTGGCGGATGTGCCGAGCCCCTGCAGCACGCGCGCCAACAGCAACACCTCGAACGAGGGCGCGAAGATCGCGAGCACGCTGGCCGCGCAATAGATCGTCATGCCCAGCAGCAGCACCGGACGGCGGCCGAACCGATCCGACAGCGGCCCGATGACGAACTGGCCGAAGCCGAAACCAAACAAATAGAGCGACAGCACGGTCTGCAGCCGGTTCGGATTGGTCACGCCGAATGCCGCCCCGATATCCGGCAGCGACGGCAGCATGATATCCATGGCCATCGGGTTCATCGCCATGATCGAGGCGATCGCCAGGACGAATTCGGGAAACTTCATGGGCCGATGGGTGGAGGACACCCAGGCATCGGCATTGATATCGGTCACGCAGCAAAAATCCTAATGAACTGGCGTTGCTTGTGCGGCCGTATATTGCAACGCACAAGCCGGATTTCAGCATGGCTGCATCGCGCCTTCGCGCGCCGTCAAAGAGCATTCTGCGCGGTGGTATCTAGCTGATAGCGTTACAGATTTACGCGAAGCGCCGGCTGGCTCGCGCGAGCCGAAGCGTTTCCAGCAGCACGGCCTCACCGGCGCGCGTCACCTCGTCGAGGGTCATGCGCGACGACGCCGCGTCACGCGCCAGCAGCGGGATGTGGACGAAGGCCGCAAGCTTCGGGCCGCCCGGCCGCTGCACGGCCTCGATGGCGCGCCATGACAGGTAGTTGCAGAGATAGCGCCCGGCGTCGCGCGAGGCGCGGACATCGACGCCGGTGCCGCGGGCCGCACGCAGCAGACGCTTCGTGTGCGGGCCGAACTGCATGGCATGGGCGCCGGGCACGATGGAGCCACGGCGGACCGCGGTATGACCGGCGTCGGGCCACAGCAGCGTTACGGCGTTGCGGGCGCGGCTCTCGATGCGGACAAAAGGCGTGCGGGCGGCGAGGCCGAACATCAGCAGCGCATCCGGCCGGTGGCGCGCGATCAGCTGCGGCAAGTCGCGATCGACGGTGGCATAGGTGACGTCGAAGATATGCGCGATGCGGGTGACGTCGGCGAGCGCGGGCCGGCGCAGCGCCGCGAGCCGCGCCACCAGCGACTGCGTCGGATTGACCGGCGCGCCGGGAAACGGACCGAAGCCGGTGATCAATATGCGAAGCGGATCGGTCGATGACACGGCGATGATGCTCTCCTCGCTCCGGCTTGCACGGCGCGCTACTTCAACAACGCCGCGATCGCTTCCGCCGCAAGCGCCGGCGTGATCTTGCCGTCGGCGACGTCACGCTCGGTGAGCTTGACCTTGCTGCGGATCGCCGGGTCGTTGCGCAGGCGGGCCTTGAGGCGATCCTCCAGCATCGTCCACATCCATTTGACCTGCTGCTCGCGGCGGCGGCTCGCAAAATCACCGGACGCGGTCATCGCCGTGCGATGCGCCACCACGCGCTCCCATATTTTGGCGATGCCGTCGCCGGTCAGCGCCGAATAGGTGTCCACCGGCGGATGCCAGTGCTCCGAGCGCGGCGCCAGGATATGCAGCGCGCCGCGATAGTCCCCGGCGGTGATATTGGCGCGCTTGAGGTTGTCGCCGTCGGCCTTGTTGATGGCGATCATGTCGGCGAGCTCGATCAGGCCCTTCTTGATGCCCTGCAATTCGTCGCCGCCGCCGGGCAGCATCAGGGCCAGGAAGAAATCGGTCATGTCGCAGACCGCGGTTTCCGACTGGCCGATGCCGACGGTTTCCACCAGCACCACATCGAAGCCCGCGGCCTCGCACAACAGCATCGCCTCGCGCGTCTTGGCCGCGACGCCGCCGAGCGTGCCCGAGGACGGCGAGGGGCGGATGAAGGCGTTCTCGTTCATGGAGAGGTCGGCCATCCGCGTCTTGTCGCCGAGGATCGAGCCGCCGGTACGCGCCGACGACGGATCGACCGCTAGCACCGCCACCTTGTGGCCCTGCCTGATCAGCGACATGCCGAGCACGTCGATGGTCGTCGACTTGCCGACGCCCGGCGAACCGGTGATGCCAACGCGGAAGGCACGTCCGGTGTCCGGCAGCAGCAACTGCAAGAGCTCGCGCGCCGACGCCTGATGGTCGGCACGCCGGCTCTCCACCAGCGTAATCGCCCGCGCCAGCGCCGCGCGGGAGCCGGCGCGGAGCGAGGCGGCGAGGGTGATGACGCTTAACGACGCCGTCGGATTCGACATGGGAGACAGCGTCATTGACCGCCTTCGCGGATGCGCTGTTCGACGAAAGACTTCAGAGGGGGCAGATGGTCACGAATCACATCCCACACCATGTCGTCCTTTGTCAGATGATACGCATGCCTCAACTGATTTCCGAAGTCGGTCATCTTGCGCCATTCGATGTTCGGCGCCTCCTGCTTGATGTGATCAGGAATATTTCGCGCTGCTTCGCAGATGATCTCCGGGTATCGCTCTGTCGCGGCCCGAAAAGTTGTGTTTGCCCTGAAAGCGTCCAGATCAAAGCTCGCGAGCAGTTCTTCGATGTTTGCAATGCTCTCGAGAACATCGTGCAATCTGTCTTGAACGGTCGGCGGCATCAGATCACCTCGATCAGGTCGTCGGCAATGCGTTCCTTGATACGCGGCTTCAGCATGTCGTAGTACGAGATCTGCGTGGTGATGCCCGTGGTGTCCTCGATCAGATGCATCACTTTGAAGAAGTCAAAAGACGGCTTGCCGTCTTCGTGCGGCAAAGTCTCGATGACGATATCCAGATCGCTGTCCGGCCGGGCGTCGCCGCGCGCGCGCGAACCGAACACGGCGAGACGTGTAACGCCTTCCGCCTTGATGGCGGGCGCCAATTCGCGCAGCTTCGCCAAGATGGCGTCAAGCGTGATGTCAGCAACCTCAGTCATCGGGCTACTTTACCATAAGTGACGAATGGCGTCAGCTACTCCGCCGCCTCGCTGTGCCCCAGCCGTGCATTGAGTTTGTGGATCAGCTCTTCCGCCGCCTCCGAGATCACCGTCCCGGGCGGATAGATCGCCTCGGCGCCAGCCTGATACAATTCGTCGTAGTCCTGCGGCGGGACCACGCCGCCGATGATGATCATGATGTCCTCGCGGCCCTGTTTTTTCAACGCGGCCTTCAACTCCGGCACGGCCGTGAGATGCGCCGCGGCGAGAGACGACAGGCCGAGAATGTGGACGTCGTTCTCGACAGCTTGACGCGCGGCCTCGTCGGCGGTGGCGAACAGCGGCCCGATGTCGACGTCGAAGCCGACGTCGGCGAAAGCCGAAGCGATCACCTTCTGGCCGCGGTCGTGGCCGTCCTGGCCGATCTTGGCGACCAGGATGCGCGGGCGGCGGCCCTCGGCGTCCTCGAAGGCGTCGATCAGCGCCTGAACTTTTGCCACGTTGTCGTTCATGGTGGAGGCTTCCCGCTTGTAGACGCCGGTGATGGATTTGATCTCGGCGCGGTGGCGGCCGAACACCTTTTCCATCGCATCCGAGATTTCGCCAACGGTAGCCTTGGCGCGCGCGGCGTCGATCGCCAGGGCCAGCAGGTTGCCGCTGCCTTCCTTGGCGGAACGCGTCAGCGCGGCGAGGGCGGCATCGACGTCGGCCTGACAGCGCTCGCCGCGCAGCCGCTTCAGCTTGTCGATCTGCAGCCGGCGGACATTGGAGTTGTCGACTTTGAGCACGTCGAGCGGGGCTTCCTTCTCCGGCTTGAATTTGTTGACGCCGATCACCGCCTGACGTCCGGCGTCGATGCGCGCCTGGGTCTTGGCGGAGGCTTCCTCGATGCGCAGTTTCGGCACGCCGGCCTCGATGGCCTTGGCCATGCCGCCGAGCTCCTCGACTTCCTGGATATGCGCCCACGCCTTGGTCGCGAGGTCATGCGTCAGACGCTCGACATAATACGAGCCGCCCCACGGATCGATGATGCGGCTGGTGCCGGTCTCCTGCTGCAGGAACAGCTGCGTGTTGCGGGCGATGCGCGCCGAAAAGTCCGTCGGCAGCGCCAGCGCCTCGTCGAGCGCATTGGTGTGCAGCGACTGGGTGTGCCCCTGCGTCGCCGCCATCGCCTCGATGGTGGTGCGCATCACGTTGTTGTAGACGTCCTGCGCGGTCAGCGACCAGCCGGAGGTCTGGCAATGGGTGCGCAGCGACAGCGACTTCGGGTCCTTCGGATTGAACTGCGTCAGCAGTTTTGCCCACAGCAGCCGGGCTGCGCGCATCTTGGCGACTTCCATGAAGAAGTTCATGCCGATCGCCCAGAAGAACGACAGTCGCGGCGCGAACTTGTCGACGTCGATGCCGGCGGCGAGGCCCGCGCGCAGATATTCGACGCCGTCGGCGAGCGTATAAGCGAGCTCGAGATCCTGCGTCGCGCCGGCTTCCTGCATGTGATAGCCGGAGATCGAGATCGAATTGTATTTCGGCATCTTCTGCGAGGTATACGCGAAGATGTCCGAGATGATCCGCATCGAGGGCGTCGGCGGATAGATGTAGGTGTTGCGCACCATGAACTCTTTCAGGATGTCGTTCTGAATCGTTCCGGTGAGTTTCTCCGGCGGCACGCCTTGCTCTTCGGCGGCGGCGACATACAACGCTAGGATCGGCAGCACCGCGCCGTTCATGGTCATCGACACGCTCATCTGGTCGAGCGGGATGCCGGCGAACAGCGTGCGCATGTCGTAGATGGAGTCGATCGCCACCCCGGCCATGCCGACATCGCCGGCGACCCGCGGATGATCGCTGTCATAGCCGCGGTGGGTGGCGAGATCGAACGCTACCGACAGGCCCTTCTGGCCGGCAGCAAGGTTGCGGCGATAGAACGCGTTGGAGTCTTCCGCGGTGGAGAAGCCGGCATATTGCCGGATCGTCCAGGGCTGGTTGACATACATGGTCGGGTAGGGCCCACGCAAAAACGGCGCGATGCCGGGATAGGTGTCGAGGAAGTCGATGCCGTCGAGATCGGCTTCGCTATAACCGGGCTTCACCAGGATGCCTTCCGGCGTCAGCCATGGCTCGCCCTGCGACGGCGCGGCGGCGGTGAGCGGCGAGAACGCGATGTTCGCGAAGTCGGGGATCTTGGTCATTCTTGTTTCTCGAATTCTCGACTGCGCTCGATCAATCGTTGAACATTAGCTTTGTAGACTGGGTCATTCTGCCCCGACTTAGGCATAGTCCAGTCGAATAGCGGTGCGATCAGTTTGATGAGAATATGAAGCGGATCGAGCAACAGATCAAAAACGAAACGTATCATCTGCGATCCCTTCTTCCGCGTCGATCAATCATGATCCGGATGCTGATAGCTGAACACTTCCGCGCATTTCTCGGCACCGTAATTCTGCATCGTGGTCTTGCTCGGCAGGTTCGAGACGTTGCCAACCCACCCCAAGCGCGACTCGCTGCCGAACTGGGTGGTCGGGACCACGCGGTCCGGCCGGTCGAAGGCGCCGGTCATGATCTCGATCTTGCTGCCGTTGATGCGGCGATAGCTCAGCGGCGTGCCGCATTGGGCGCAGAAGTCGCGCTCGGCGATGGATGAGGACTTGAACGTCGCCGGCATGCCGCGGGTCCAGGAAAAACTCTCGTTGGGGATGTCGGCCAGGGCCGCGAAGGGCGCGCCCGAGGCCTTCTGGCACATCCGGCAATGGCAGATGCTGACGCGGGTCGGCGCGGCGGTGAGCGCAAAGCGGATCGCGCCGCATTGGCATCCTCCGGTCAGCACGGGCTTGCTCGCCACAGCCGTCATTCGCGCGCTCCCTCAGTCCGTTTGCAGATCGTAGGCCTCAGTCAGCATGGCCAAAGCATCGCCGCCGGCAACGATGAAATCCTTCACGCCCGCGTCGCGCAAGCCCGCTTCGAGGTCGCCGGGGCGGCCGGCCAGATAGATGTGCTTCGCACCGGCGTCCCGCAGCGCCTCGGCCGCTGCTGCGGCTTGGGTGGCATAGACCTTGTCGGACGAGCACAGGCACACCCGCGCGGCGCCGGACGCCTTGAAGGCGGCGGCGAGGGCGTCAGGGTCCGTGAAGCCGATGCTGTCGATGGCCTCGATGCCGCCGGTCTCGAAGAAGCTCTTGGCGAAACCCGCCCGCGCGGTGAAATCGGCGGGCGTGCCGAGATTGGCCAGAAACACCCGCGGCCGCGCGCCCCGCCGCGCCAGCAGATGATCGGACTTGTCGCGCAGCGCCTCGAACGGCGCCGCAAGCCGGATCGGCTCCAGCGGCGGAAACTTGATCTTGTCGCGGCCATAGGGCTGGCCGGGGACGGGCTTGACCTTCAGCACGCCGGCGCGGGCCTCGTGCAGGTTGGGAAACTCGCTGGCGCCGGTCAGCACGTCGCGGCGTTTGGCAACGGCGGCCTGCCGGGCCTTGCGCGTGGCGGCCACTTTGGGCTGGAGGATGTTATTGCCCAGCGCCTGGAAGACGCCGCCGGCTGTTTCGATGTCCTGGAACAGGACCCAGGCGGCGTCGCACAATTCGCGGG
>JBEVEC010000333.1:0-6180 GCA_040512975.1 Tardiphaga sp.
GGTGGTGCTTCTCGACCTTGACGCCCATGCGCGCCATGGCGCCGAGCATTTCCGAGCGCATGTCCTGCACCGAGTCGACCGGCGGCACCGGAAAGTAGCCGCCCTTGGTGCGGACGCGGTGGCCGAGATTGCCACCTTCGTATTCGGTGTTGGAATTGGTCGGCAGCTCCGAGGAGTCAAGCCGGAAACCGGTGTTGTAGGGATCGCTCGAGAAGCGCACGTCGTCGAACACGAAGAATTCGGCTTCCGGACCGACCATCACGGTGTCGCCGATGCCCATGGACTTGACCATGGCTTCGGCCTTCTTGGCGATGCCGCGCGGGTCGCGGTTGTAGGGCTCGCCGGTGGAGGGCTCGAGAATGTCGCAGGTGATGACCATGGTGGTCTCGGCGAAGAACGGATCGATCACCGCCGTCGACGGATCCAGCATCAGCATCATGTCGGACTCGTTGATCGCCTTCCAGCCGGCGATCGAGGAGCCGTCGAACATGGTACCTTCGGCGAATATCTCTTCGTCGATCATCGAGATGTCGAAGGTGACGTGCTGCCACTTGCCGCGCGGGTCGGTGAAGCGCAGGTCGACATATTTGACGTCGTTGTCCTTGATGGACTGCAGGACTTCTTTCGCGGTCGTCATGGGGCTTCCTACCTTTGCTTGCGGCCGAACTTCCAGGGGATCTGTGCCACGTCACGACGAACAGGTCATGACGCGCTGCGTCAACGGGGCCTCACAAGCAAAAATCGGCTGCCGAAGCAGCCGTTTTGATGAGGTCCTCAGACGTGGAAGTCGGATAGCACCCGGCTCGGGAAGCGTCCAGCCCGCAAGGTCGGACGCGGAAAGCCGTCAGATCGCGTCGAGGCCGGATTCGCCGGTGCGGATGCGGACGGCTTCCTCGATGTTCGACACGAAGATCTTGCCGTCGCCGATGCGCCCGGTCTGGGCGGCGCGGCGGATGGCGTCGATGGCTTTTTCGACGAGGTCGTCGGAGATCACGATCTCGATCTTCACCTTGGGAAGGAAGTCGACGATGTATTCGGCGCCGCGATAGAGTTCAGCATGGCCCTTCTGGCGGCCGAAGCCCTTGGCTTCGGTGACGGTGATCCCCTGCAGGCCGACCTCCTGAAGCGCCTCTTTCACTTCGTCCAGCTTGAACGGCTTGATGATGGCTTCGATTTTTTTCACTTAGCGTCTCCCCCGGCACTTTCACTATTGAGGCCGTATCTCATTTTGGTCCATTGCGCGGATCGCGCGAATTGAATGTTCGGCTTCGCCGATCCCCGCGCTACCGCCACCATACGAACGACGTCTCGTGTCGAAGGTTGGACGGTCAGACGCCCTGTACCGGCAGATCGCCGGCAAGAGCGGGGTCGGAAGTTGGCTTCCCCAAAAGCAGGGTCCGTGCCAAGTTGGCGTCTTGGCTGATTTTGAAGTGATATCAGCTTATTAGGTTATCTGGCGGGCAGAATGCTTCAAGATTGCCCTTGTCGGTTTGATGGCAAAATATGCATTTGCATAATTTTTAGACAGGCATGGCGATGAACTTGACCTGCCAATGACTTCAGCAGCCCAAAAAGCGGACACGCGATGCATCTTCTGACCACCGACGAAATGACGCAAGCCGACCAGTTGACCATCGCGGCCGGCACATCGGGCTTCAACCTGATGCTCGCCGCCGGACGTGCCGTCGCCGACGCCGCCAATGACCTCGCCGAAGAGGGGCCGATCCTGGTGATTGCCGGGCGTGGCAACAACGGCGGCGACGGTTTTGTCGCGGCGGCCGAGTTGATGGCGCAGGGGCGCGAGGTCTCGGTGATCCTGCTATGCGACCGCGCGACCCTGACGGGCGATGCGGCATTGGCCGCCAAGGGCTGGAGGGGACCGGTGCTGCCCTGCGACCCCTCGCTGATCGGCCAGCCCGCGCTGATCATCGACGCGTTGTTCGGCGCCGGGCTCGACCGTCCGGTGAAGGGCGATCCGAAAATCGTGATCGAGGCGATCAACGCTGCCGGCGTGCCGGTGCTGTCGGTCGACCTGCCGAGCGGCATCAATGGCAACAGCGGCGCGGTGATGGGCGCCGCGGTGCGGGCGACCGAAACCGTGACGTTCTTCCGCCCCAAGCCAGGCCATTTGCTGGTGCCGGGCCGGGTTCATTGCGGACGGCTGCGGGTGATCGACATCGGCATCGCCGATGACGTGCTGGCGGAGATCGCGCCTCGGACCTCGGAGAACACGCCGGACCTGTGGACCGACGCCTTCCCGCTGCCGAAAATCGACAGCCACAAATTCTCCCGCGGCCATGCAGTGGTGGTCTCGGGCGACATCGCCGCCACCGGCGCAGCGCGGCTGTCGGCGCGGGCATCGCTGCGCGCCGGCGCGGGGCTGGTGACGCTGGCCTCGCCGCGCGATGCGCTGGCGGTGAATGCCGCGGCGCTGACCGCGGTGATGGTTCGGCCGACCGATACCGTGGCCGAGTTTTCCGAACTGATCGGTGGCAAGATCAATGCCTGCGTGATCGGGCCAGGGGCCGGGATCGGCGACCGGACCCGGGATTTCGTCAGAGCCATTCTGGCTGCCGGGCGCCACGTGGTGTTCGACGCCGACGCCATGACGAGTTTTGCGGAAGCGCCATCGGACCTGTTCGATGCCATCAAGGCGGCGCCGGACACGCACGTTGTGCTGACACCGCACCTCGGCGAGTTCGGGCGCATCTTCAAGGGGCTCGGCGAGGAGCATCCAGCCCTGTCCAAGGTCGATCTGGTGCGCCAGGCGGCGGTTCTGGCCGGCGCGGTCGTGCTGTTGAAGGGACCGGACACGGTGGTGGCCTCGCCTGACGGGCGCGCTGCCATCGCTGCCAACGCGCCGCCCTGGCTGGCCACCGCGGGCTCCGGCGACGTGCTGGCGGGGATCATCGGCGGTTTCCTGGCGCAGGGCGTCCCGGCCTATGAGGCGGCCTGTATCGGCGTCTGGATGCATGGCGAAGCCGGCAGCGAAGCCGGGCCGGGATTGATCGCCGAGGACCTCACCGAGGTGCTGCCGGCGGTGTTCCGGCGGGTCTATGACCAGTTGGGGATCCAGTATTAGGGGGCTACGGCCTTCAATCCACCGCGTACCACCGGACCTGCCGCGGCGCCGCCCAGTCGGCGACGAACGCCTCCAGCAGCCAGCGCCCGACATTCTCGGCGGCAAAGGCGACGCGCTGGGTCTGGCCGGGGTCGAGGGCCAGGGTGTCGAGCCAGAACGGCTTCCAGCCGTCGTCCAGCCGGTCGAGCAGCCGCATGTGATGGCCATGGATGTGAAACACCATCGGCGATGTCGCGCGGTTGGTCAGGGCCAGCACGACGGTGCGCCCGGGCTTGGTGCGGAAGGCCGGCGGCGTCGCCGCGGTCAGCTCGGCCGGCCGGCTCCAGTCCGGGGCGGATGCGCTGAGCGGCAGGTCGATCCGCAGCGCCGACTTCAGCTCGATCCGGTCGGGCAGGCCGTTCGACGACAACGGCGCCGCCGGCGGCAGCGGCTTGTCACGGATGGCTGCGTCGCCGGACATGGTCAGCCGCCCGACCGGGCGCGGCTGTTTGCCGTCATGCAGCAGGATGTCGGTGCTGGCGCCAGACGGGGCGGTGCCGTCGATGAACACGTCCAGCCGGGTCCCGGGGGCCAGCACGAGCTGGCTGTTGCGCGCCGGAAACGGCTCTGCCGGCTGGCCGTCGATGGCCATCACCCGCACCGCGAGCTCGCCGAATTTCATCGCGATCACAGCGCGATGGCAGCCATTGATGAGACGCAGCCTGAGCCGTTCGTTGGAGCGCAGGGTGAGGTCGAAGGCTGGTTTGCCGTTGACGGTGAACAAGCCTATGGCGTCGCCCGGATCGGTGCCGGGTGCGACCAGGGCGCCATCCGCACGCAGGCGAAAATCCTCGATCAGCAGGACTTCGTCGCGGTCCACCGTCACCGGCTCGGTCTCCGCCACGACCACCGCCAGCAGCCGCGACGGCAGCGCCTGGCCATCGGCGAGCAGGCGGACGTCCCACAGCGCCGTCCCGGCGTGGCGCAGCGGCGCCCGGAGGGCGGCCGTGCCACCCGCCGCCAAAGGCTTGCTGCCGAGCAGGGGCTCGAGCGCCGGCGCCCCGGCGAGGCCTTTGCAGGAAAAGGCGACGGGGACCGGAAGCTGGTTGTCGAACTGGATGTCGGGCTCGTCGCCGCGCCGGAAGCGCAGCGGTCCCGCGGCTGCCGGATCGGCGGACTGCAGCGCCCAGACGGCGCTCGGCGCGTCCCCCCTGAGCACAATGGTCCCGGGCTTTGCATGTAGCGCTACGGCCGGGCGCGTCTGGCCGACTCCGGCCGTCGGCAGAATCGGTGTCAGCGCAAGGCCGCCCAGACCGGTCAGGAGGGTGCGGCGCGAGGGCAGAGTGGGTGGCTGCGTCATGGCGAATCCGGACCATTTTCCCCGGGGAATGTCCAGTTGCCGGGGCTGCGACTTGAAAGCCGGCCTGCAACCATTTTTTTGCTGCGAACCGCACGCCCCATGTTATAAGCCCGCCGCTCGCGGCATCGCGGCCGGACATGATGTTTTTCGCGGGCGTGGCGGAATTGGTAGACGCGCTGGATTTAGGTTCCAGTGACGAAAGTTGTGGGGGTTCGAGTCCCTCCGCCCGCACCAAGCGCTCACAGCGTTTGACCATGACGATTTTCGAGAAGCGTGTTCGCAGGGGCGTCCCGGCGGAGCGCTTCGCACCATTGGCGCGGGCGCAAGCCCGATGTCGCACAGATTGACAATGTCCGGCCGCCTGGCCGGACCAAGCGGGAAGAAGATTGACGCCATGCAGGTGAATGAAACCCTCTCCGAGGGATTGAAGCGCGAATTCTCGGTCAATGTGCCGGCTGCCGACATCGAGGCCAAGGTCGATGCGCGCCTCGACGACATGAAGGGCAAGGTCAAGCTCAACGGCTTCCGTCCCGGCAAGGTCCCCATGGGTCACCTGAAGCGCCTCTACGGCCGCTCGGTCGCCGCCGAGACCGTCGACGAGTTGATCCGTGACACCAACACCCAGATCTTCACCGAGCGCGGCTTCAAGCTGGCGTCCGAGCCGAAGATCACCATGCCGACCGAGCAGAAGGACGTCGAAGACATCTTGGCCGGCAAGACCGATCTCAATTACACCGTGGCCATCGAGGTCGTGCCGGCGATCGAACTCGCCGACTTCAAGAGCTTCACCGTGGAGAAGCCGGTCGCCGACGTGACCGACGCCGACGTGGATGAGGCCATCAAGCGCGTTGCCGACCAGAACCGGTCGTTCAACGAGAAGGCCGAAGGCGCCAAGGCCGAGAGCGGCGACCGCGTCACCGTCAAATTCATCGGCACCATCGACGGCACCCCCTTCGAGGGCGGCGCCGGCGAGGACATCCCGGTGCAGATCGGCTCCAACACCTTCATTCCGGGCTTCGAGGACCAGCTCATCGGCATCGCCGCCGGCGAAACCCGCACCCTGAAGGTCACGTTCCCGGCGAACTACGCCTCCGAGACGTTGGCCGGCAAGGCCGCCGAGTTCGAGACCACAGCGATCAAGGTGGAATCGCCGATCGACACCACGATCGACGACGAGTTCGCCAAGTCTCTCGGTCTGGAATCCCTCGACAAGCTCAAGGAAGCCGCGCGCGAGCGTCTGGTGTCCGAATTCGCCGGTGCGACCCGCCAGCGCGTCAAGCGCGTGCTGCTCGACCGCCTCGACGAGACCCACAAGTTCGAAGCGCCGCCCTCGCTGGTCGAGGAGGAGTTCAAGCTGATGTGGAATTCGATCCAGCAGGAGATGGCGTCGTCGGGCAAGACCTTCGCCGACGAAAACACCACCGAGGACGCGGCCAAGGAAGAGTATCAGAAGATCGCCGACCGCCGCGTGCGCCTCGGCCTGGTGCTGTCCGAGATCGGCGAGAAGAACAAGATCTCCGTGACCGAGGACGAAGTCGGCCGCGCGGTGATCGAGCGCGCGCGTTCGATGCCCGGCCGAGAGAAGGAAGTCTGGGATTTTTATCGCAGCAATCCCAATGCGCTGGCCCAGCTTCGTGCACCGATCTACGAGGACAAGGTGGTCGACTTCATCCTCGAACTCGCCAACGTCACCGAGAAGAAGGTCTCGCGCGACGACCTGTTCAAGGAAGACGACGAAAAGACCGCAGCCTGACCGGCT
>JBEVEC010000005.1:0-23503 GCA_040512975.1 Tardiphaga sp.
CAAATAAGGGCCACCCCGCCGCTGCTCAATTAAGCTTGCTTGTCCCCCCCGCACGCGTTGCCACGCTCCGCGCCGGGGGGAGGGGGCCCGGCCGTCTGCCCGCACGGGTGGGGAGCCAAGGGCGCTGAGCACCCTGTCCATTACGCCGTTCAAATGGCGATCCACACCGAAATTCCAGTCCCGCAGCATGCGAAGATACATCGCTTCCTGCGGCGTCGATTTTTCCGTAGTGCCGATGCAAACTCGTCTACCATGTGGTCCTCGTTCTGCGGCGCCCCACCCGTCACGTCCTCGCTTCGCTCGTGCCGCACCACCCTCCCCGCTGCGCGCAGCTTCGCTGCGCTTGAGGGAGGGACAAGTCCCGCCGCGGCCTCTTATCCCTCCCCCAAGCGGCGAAGCCGCGCAGCGGGGAGGGTGGCCGGCCCTCAGGCCGGACGGATGGGGCCGCCGCACGCGCTGAGCACGCTTTCCATCACGCCCTCCAGATTCCGATCGACATCGAAATCCCAGAATCGCAGCACGCGAAATCCTTCGCCGCGCAGAAAGGCGTCGCGCGCCTTATCCCTGCGGGCCGCGTCGTCAAAATTGTGCTGGCCGCCATCGACCTCGATCACCAGCCGATCGCGGAACGATACGAAGTCCACAATGATGTGCCCGATCGGCGCCTGCCGCCGAAAGTGGAAGCCGAGCGGCTTCAGCTCACGCAGCTTGACCCACAGCTTGGCTTCCTGCGGCGTCAGATTTTTTCGAAGTGCGCGTGCAAACTGATTTGCCATGCGGTCCTCGTTCTGCGGCGCCCCACCCGTCACGTCACTCGCTTCGCTCGCGACGTGCCACCCTCCCCGCTGCGCGCAGCTTCGCTGCGCTTGGGGAAGGGACAGGAAGGCCAGCATCCTTATGCTACGCTTAAGGCCATCATCCGGTTGAACTATCAAGCCAGCGCTGCAATGAACGCCGCAAGCTCCGCAGGCCGCGTAAAACGGCGCAAATCGCCGCCAAATCCCGCCATGGCCGCTATATCGCGCGGGCGTTGGTCGCGACGATAGCGCAGCACATAGATCAGGAATTGGCGATCGAAGCGCTCGGGGCATCCGGGCGGGAGCTCGTCGCGCGGACAGCCCCAGCCGGTGAATGTCCGCCGCAGCACCCGCCAGAGGCATAGCCCGGTCTGATAGTCCAGATGGATTAGTGTATCGGCGCGCGCCAGTCGCAGAGGCAGTGTGCCCCGATAGTTGCCGTCCATGATCCAGCCGGGCGCGGCCGACAGGCGTTCGACAGTCGCGTGCCAGACCTCGGCATCGGACTCGCGCCAGCCGGGTTGCCAGAAGTGACCGTCGAGATGGACCGCAGGCAGTCCGGTCACGTCGGCCAGCGCCCGCGCTGCGACGGTCTTGCCCGCGCCCGGACTTCCCAGGATCAGAACGCGCTGCAACTCATCCTCCCGACGCCTGAAACCGGATTTCGCCGTTGTTCAGAAAACAGGTCTTGCTGAACAGCGCCAGGTCCAGCGCATTGGGCAGCCTGACATCGGCGAGGTCCGGGCATGGCTTCAGGATCGGATCGTAGGCGCGGTCGATCTGCGAGATGAAGACCAGGATCAGGCCCCTGGCGCGCGCAAAGGCCTGCAGCGTCCGCACCTGCGCCATCAATTCCGGCGTCTCACGCCTCTGATCGAGCAGTTGCAGATAATCGACAACGGCCAGCGTGCCGGATGGCATGTCGCTCAGGCGGCCGATGATATAATCGGCGCAGATGGCATCGGCGTTGTCGAAGCCGAACAGTGCATTGTAGTCCGCCGGCGCCACGCCGATGGCGCGAAAGCGATCCAGCATCTCCGCCTCGGTATATTCGAGGGTGAAGAACATCGCGCGATGTCCGGCTTTCATGGACTGCACGGCCAGTTCGAGACTGAGCAGCGTCTTGCCGTGGCCCGGCCGCGCGCCGAGCAGAACGAGATCGCCGGGCGCGAGGCGCGCGTACAGTTTTTCCGCAGGCGCCTGCGCGTACAGTTTGACGGCGAGCAGGCTCCAACTCGCAAAGCCTTCTTCGGCAGCGATCCGGTCGAGTGCCTGATGCAGCGGGATACTGCTTTTACGGGCAAGAATGCGAGCGTTGCGCTTCAAACGATACACGGGAGCAGACAGTTTCATCGCGATCACCTCCTGGTGCGAGCCGGAAATCGCAATCCCTCCTTATGCGGCGCTCGAACAGTCGGTTCGGATGTTGGATGCCCCGCATGAATGATGCTTCCCCACGGGAGGGAGGAGGCGCGGGCCGCGCCAGAACCGGATGATACCGTGATTCCCGTCAATCGAAAACCGGCGTTTCAGAATGCACACCGACGGCGACGAGCCATCACAGGCGCATTCACCCCACCGGCTTCCGCAGCCGCCGCGTCGCAGCCTTGCGCAGCAGCCGCGACAGCTGCTCCACCGAATACGGCTTGTGCAGCAATTCGAAGCCGGCGCTGCCGGTCTGCGCCAGGGCGTGGCTGTAGCCGGAGGTCAGCACCACCGGCAGGTCGGGATACAGTTGCACGATCTGCTGGCCGAGTTCGATGCCGTTCATGCCGGGCATCACCACGTCGGAAAACACCACGTCGAAGCGATCCGATCCCGCCGCCAGTTCGGCAAGCGCGGTCGGCGCATCGGCAACCAGCAGCGTGCGGTAGCCGAGTTCGGCCAGCGCCTGGCTGGCGAATTGGCCGATCTCGGCATTGTCCTCCACCAGCAGCACGCGGATGTCGTTGCCGTCGGCGGCGAATTCGGGCGCGGTCTGCGGCTGCGCCGGCAGGCCCTCGGCGACGCGCGGCAGATACAGCGTAAACGTGGTGCCGACGCCGACCTCGCTCTTCACCATGACGTCGCCGCCCGACTGCTTGGCGAAACCGATCACCTGGCTGAGCCCGAGGCCGGTGCCGTGGCCGACGTCCTTGGTGGTGAAGAACGGCTCGAAGATCTTGTCGAGATCCGCCGCGCGAATGCCGCTGCCGCTGTCGGTCAGCGACAGCGCGAGGAAGTCGCCGACAACCGCCGCGGGGTGGCCGCGATGGGCGGGGATCGCCGCCACGGCCTGCGCCGCGATGGTGATCTCGCCGTCGCCGTCCATGGCATCGCGCGCATTGGCCGTGAGGTTGACGATGGCGTTTTCGAACTGGTTGCGATCGGCGCAGACGTAGCAGGGCTGCGCCGGCAGCCGCAGCGCGACCTGCACGCGGGAGCCCGTCAGCGTGTGCAGCATGTCGAGGATGAGCTCGATGGCCTGGCCGGCGTCGAACACGTCCGGTTTCAGCGCCTGCCTACGCGAAAAGGCCAGCAGCTGCGCGGTCAGCTTGGCGGCGCGGTCGACGGTGCCGGCAATGGCTTCGACATAGCGCAGCCGGCGCTCCTCCGGCAAATCGGGCCGCTTCAACAGATCGGCGGAGGAGCGGATCACGGTCAGAAGATTGTTGAAGTCATGCGCGACGCCGCCGGTGAGCTGGCCGATCGCTTCCATCTTCTGCGATTGCCGCAACTGCTCCTCGAGCTGACGCTGCCGCGTGGTCTCGATGCCGACGCCGGTGCGGCGCACCGGCGTGCCGTCGGCATCGTGATAGGTGTGCCCGCGCGACAGCACCCAACGCACCGAACCATCCGGATGCTTGATGCGGTATTCCAGTTCGAGATCGCCGCTCTGGTTGAGGCCGCCGGACATGGTGGCGCGCAGCGACGGCACGTCGTCGGGATGGACATTGGCCAGGAAGCCGCTGCGCAGGATGCCTTCCGGTCCGACATGACCGAGGCCGTAGAGGTCGCAGATCGCCGCGTCGCAGAAAAACCGGTCGCTGGCGACGTCATAGGTCCAGACGCCGACGCCGTTGACCGACGATAGCGCCAGCCGCGTGAAATCCATGGAATCTTGCAGCGCCGCCTCGCGCGCGCGATCCGACGTGATGTCGCGGGCCACGCAGTAGATCGCCTCGGCATAGGGCGCCGCGGTCCATGACAGCATGCGCCAGCTGCCGTCCTTGTGGCGGAAGCGGTTTTCAAACCGCATCGCCGGCTGGCCGTCCGACAGCGTGGCCAGGATCGCTGCGGCGCGCTGGCGGTCCTCGGGATGGATCAGGCCCAGCACGGACTGGCCACGCAGTTCGGCGGCGCCCCACCCCGTTTCGGTCTCCCAGGCTGGATTGGACCGTTCCATGACGCCCGCGCGGTTGATCACGCCGAGCAGGTCCGGCGTGATGTCCCAGGTCAGCTTCAATTCATGGCTGGTGTCGAACGGCGATGACATCAAATCAGGCGATCAATCGCAGTCTGTACGCTGGTGGCAAGCATGGTGTGTTCCGTAACGGACGCGCCGGTACCCTACCCTACAGGGTTGCGAAAGCGGCTGAAAGCGTTTGGACGGTCCCTGCGGACTTGGAAACGGTCATCGCCCGGTCCAGGCACGCACTCGCGTGCCTGGACCGGGCGACCCAGTATTCCAGGGCGGCCATGTGAATCACTGGCTCCCTGGGATACTGGGGCCACCCGCTTTCGCGGGTGGTAACAGCCGCAAGTGACGCGCTGCTGGGGGCGAGCTGCTACGCAATCAGTTAACCTAAAATCGGTAGTTAGATGCGTGCGGTCCGCCATGCCAGGCGACCGGTTTCGCCACTCCTTTTGTCACGCCACAGTATCCTTTCATGAAATTCGCCTCGATCCTGATCGCGCTGCTGAGCTTCGCCACAGCCGCGCATGCGCTTGATGCCCGCTTTTCGGCGGCCCTCGGCAAACTCGATCCCAAGACCCGGCTCGAGCAAGTCTGTGACTGGGAGGCCATGAACAAGATCGGCCAGGGCGGTGCGCGGGTCGATCACGCCATATCGGGCGCCGTGACGTCGCCGCAGCATCTCGGCGACACGCTGATCGCCAAGGGCGGCGCGTTCCGAAAGGGCGGCAAATGGTATCAGGTCGCGTTCACCTGCAAGGCGACGCCGGACCACAAGACCGTGCTGGATTTCACCTACAAGACCGGTCCGGCCATTCCGCCGGCCAAATGGACGGTTTACGGGCTGTACAAGTAACCGGTCGTTCTCGCCACGAGACGCGCCGCTGTGCTGCAAACCATGCCGGCAATCTGCCCTTGACCTTCCATAGCCGTAGCGCTTGATGGCGCAGGGCCGCCCGCTTGCGGCCCAAATCCAGGCGTATGTAGGGTGGAACCGGGTCTGCCGGCCCAGCGACACAGTCGAGGCGCATGTCACAGCAGCCGAAATCGCCAGCACAGACCGCGCGCTTGCGTGGGCGCGCCGATATCTGGCGTCAGGAGCGCGGCACACTGCTGACCGGCCTGGTGGCGCTTGTGCTGCTGCTCGGCATCATCGGCCCGGCCTCGGCGCAATTCTTCAATTTCGGCGGCCCGCCGCAACCGCCGCCGCGTCCGCAGCGCAGCGTGCCGCAAGGCAACGGTTGGGGTGGCGGCGGTTGGTTCGGTGGCAATGACGGGCCGTTCTACGCGCCATTCCAGCGCGAGGCGCCTCGCCGGGCGGCGCCGCAGCGTGACGACTATTCCCGCGCGCCGTCGCCGGAAAAACGCGACGGCACGCCGGAGCGCAACGTGCTGGTGCTGGGCGACTCGATGGCCGACTGGCTCGCCTACGGCCTCGAAGACGCCTATTCGGAACAGCCCGACATGGGCGTGACCCGCAGGCACAAGACCGTGTCCGGCCTGTTGCGCTACCAGCCCAAGGGCGATCCCGCGGACTGGGCCGCCGCCGCCAAGGGCATCATCGCGACCGAAAAGGCCGACGCTATCGTCATCATGCTCGGCCTGTCGGACCGCATCGCGATCCGCGAGCCGGCCGTGGACAAGAAGGGCGTCAAAAAGGACGGTGCCGCCGAGGTCAAGCCCGGCGACAAGCCGGCCGACGCCGATGCCGATGACGGCGACATCGCCGATCCGCCGCCGATCGCCAACGAGAAGGGCTCGCGCGCAGGCGGTCTGGTCGATTTCCGCGATGACCGCTGGGGCGAGCTCTACGCGAAGAAGATCGAGGAGATGATCAATGTCGTGAAGGCCAAGGGTGTCCCGGTGTTGTGGGTTGGCCTGCCCGCGGTACGCGGCACCAGGGCGACGGCGGACATGCTGTATCTCGACAACCTCTACCGCGACGCCGCCGGCAAGGCCGGGATCACCTATGTCGACATCTGGGACGGCTTTGTCGACGAGGCCGGCCGCTTCCTGCAGCAGGGCCCGGACTTCGAAGGCCAGAACCGCCGGCTGCGCTCCTATGACGGCGTCTATTTCACCAAGGCCGGCGCCCGCAAGATGGCGCATTACGTCGAACGCGAGATCACCCGCCTGCTCGCCAGCCGCACCGGTCCGGTCGCGCTGCCGACGGAACCGGCGACCCCGGACGCCAGCGCCGTTCCCGGCGCGCCGCCGCCGCGGCCGCTGGCCGGACCGATCGTGCCCCTGGTGGCCTCGTCGGTCGGCACCGATCAACTGCTCGGCGCCCCCGGCGTCAAAGCGGTGTCGGTCGATGCGCTGGCGTCCCGGACGCTGGTGAAAGGCGAGCCGCTGGCGGCGCCGGCCGGCCGCGCTGACGATTTTGCCTGGCCGCGCCGCGAGGTTGGTCGTGAACAGGCCAAGGGCGACGTGCCGGTGGCCGCGGCCACGCCCGGAACCACGGCCGGCGGCAGCACCGAAGGGACCACCGCAGCGGCGCCGACCGTCCCGGTACTTACCCCGCCATCGAAATCCAGGCGACCAAAGCCTGTGGCAACCAACGAGCCGCCGCCCTCGTCGTCCATCGGAAGCTTTTTCGGCTTCGACGAGCCGCGCCGCCCGCCGCCGCCGCCGCAACAGCAACGGCGCTCCGGCCCGCGCGAACCCGGCCCCGCGGCCTCCGCGCCGCAGGGATTTTTCACGCGCTAGGTTCTCACCTCTCCCCGGTGAGGAGAAGTGAAGCAGGCGCTGCTATCTTCACATGCATAAAAAAATCCCTCGGCCTGTAGGCCGAGGGATTTTTCTTTGGTGATCCTGTCCGTGAACGCTTCCGAGGTCAGCGCTCTTGCGGCGCCGTCCCTTTCCCGAGCTTCAGACCGCGGCTTAGTAGCCCCAGCGATTGGTGCGGCGTGCCGGCGGACGGGTCAGAAGCATCGCGAGCGCGAAGCCGATGCCGCCGGCGATCAGCAGCGAGCCGAGCGGATTGTCGCGCACCTTGTCGGTGATCACTGCGGTGCCATCGCGATAGATGTCGGAGTCCATCGCCTTATTGGCGTAGTCTGCGGCGACATCCGAGGCGTCGCGCACGGCATCCTTGGCCTGTCCGTACAGGTTTTGAACAGTGCCGGTCGCTTCGCGGGCACGGCCCGACGCTTCGGTGCTGCGATCGCCCGTTGCGCTGCCGATCACACCCTCAACCTTGCCAGCTGCGTCTTTTGCGGCGCCGGCGATACGGTCCTTGTCCATCTTGCTCACTCCATGAGGTAATTCTCGCAGGAGTAATTCGCGAGCGGAGCGCAGGTTCCGTAGGTTCGAGCGCTCACTTCGTCGGCGATAGAAAGACGACCTCACGGCTCACCATGAGGCCGCTCGCGGACCGCCAATCAGATCCGTTCGATATTTGCCTTAGCCAGCACGTCGGTCCAGCGCTTGACGTCGGAGGCCAGCACGTCGGTGACCTCCTGTGGCGTTGAGGCCTTGGCCTGGCTGCCGAGATCCAGCATGCGAGCCTGGACGTCCTTGTCCTTTAAAAGCGCGACGGTGGCGTCATGAATGCGGGCGACGATCTCGTCGGGAAGACCGATCGGGCCGACCAGACCGTACCAGCCGGGCGCCGAATAGCCGGGGAAGCCGGCTTCGGCGACGGTGGGCACCTCCGGGAATGTCGGGAAGCGCTGGGCCGTGGTCACCGCCAGCGCGCGGAATTTGCCGGCCTTGATCTGCTCGATCGCCGAGATCGGCGGATCGACCATGAAGTCGATGCGATTGGCGAGCACTTCGACCACCGCCTGCGATCCGCCCCGGAACGGCACGTGCTGGAATTTCACGCCGGCGAGCTGCGCGATCTGCTCGACAATCAGATGGGGGCCGGAGCCGACGCCTGGCGTGCCGTAGGTGTAGGTCAGCGGCGGCTTGGCTTTCGCCGCCTTGATGAGGTCGGCCAGATTCTTAAACGGCGCGTCCGCATTGCAGGAGAACATGTAGGGCGATTCACTGACCATGCAGATGCCCTTGAGATCGGCCACCGGCTTGTAGGGCAGGCTCTTGTAGAAAGCCGAAGAGGCCGCATAGGTCGCCGTGATCATCGAGATGGTGTAGCCGTCGGGCGCCGCGCGTGCGAGCTGCGCGCCCGCCAGCGTGGTGCCGGCGCCGGGCTTGGTCTCGACCACCACCGTCTGTCCAAGCGCCTTCGACAATCCCTCCGCCAGCACGCGCGACGTGGTGTCGGTACCGCCGCCCGGCGCAAAGCCGTGCAGCAAGGTGATGGCCCGATCCGGCCACGTCGCGGCCTGGGCCTTGAAGGGAAGAACGCTGACCGAAAGCCCCGCCAGCAACGCACGCCTGTTCAACATGTTAGGATCATCCTCAAAATACGCCGAGGCATTTTCCATAGCATGCGTATTGCGACGCGAAACTATACCGCCCGTTGCAAAACGCGCGGCACCCCTACAAGCGATCGCACCGTGGCCCTGCGGCAACGAGATAAGCGGATCAACAAAGTCTCGCCCGCAATGCCCACAGGTCGGTCACCGCTTGGCCGCCGCAAGGCCACAGTCGACCATGGCAGCTATTGCCCACGCAACTTGTCCAGCATCTCCGATGACGCAAAGCCGTCCGCCGGGGTGCCGATAGAGGCCTGGAAGCTGCGCAAGGCCTCGCGAGTCTGGCCGCCGAACTGGCCGTCGGGGGTGCCGCGGTAGAAGCCGCGCTGTACCAGCAGCTGCTGCAATTCGAGCCGCTCGGCACGCGACAGCACGCGCTCCTGGCGCGGCCATGCCTGCACGAAGGGCGGACCGCCGCGCAGCCGGTCGGCGAAATGGCCGATCGCCAGTGCATAGGCCTCGGCCGGATTGTACTTCATGATGACGCGGAAATTGGTCAGCATCAGAAAGCCCGGCCCCTGCGCGCCGGCTGGCGCCAGCAAGTAGACCTTCTCGGCGATCTTCGGGAACGGCTGATTGTTGGCGCGCTTGAGCCCGAGTTGCTCCCACTGCGGCAGCGTCATCGCCTTGGCCTTGTCGGCCAGCATGTAGTCAAAACCCTGCGGCAGCACGACCTCGTAGCCCCAGCTCTGGCCGGGCTGCCAGCCGTCTTTCTTAAGATTGTTGGCGGTGGAGAAGATCAGGTCGGTGGGGTTGTCGACCACGTCGCGGCGGCCGTCGCCGTCGCCGTCCACGGCGAAGCGCTTGAAGGCGGTGGGCATGAACTGGGTGCCGCCGAAGGCGCCGGCCCAGGAGCCGCGCATCTGCTCGACGCGCAGGTCGCCGCGGTTGAGGATCTCGATGGCGGTGAGGAATTCATCCTTGAAATAGCCCTGGCGGCGGCCGACGCAGGCCAGCGTCGCCGTGGAGCGCACCACGTTGCGGTCGCCGGTCTGGGTCGAGTAGTTGCTCTCGATGCCCCAGATCGAGGCCACGATGTAGCGGTCGACGCCGTAGGCACGCTCGGCGGCATCGAACTGGGTCTTGTACTTCGCCAGCACCTCGCGGCCCTTGGCCATGCGGGTGTCGTTCACCAGCACGTCGAGATAGTCCCAGATCGCCTTGGTGAATTCCGGCTGCGAATCCATCAGGTCCATCAGCCGCAGATCGGGCGTCAGCCCCGCGGTGAACTGGCGATAGTTGTCCTCGGAGACGCCGCGCCGTGCGGCATCAGGCCACATGCCGGCAACGCAGGCGTCGAAGTTCCCGGCAGCATCGCGAATCGCCGCTGCGGTCATCAGCGGATGGCCGGAGGCGCCGTCCTCGCCGCTCCAGGCTGGCGCGGCACCTGGCGCCGTGGCGCCCTGCGGTGCCTGCGTCGAGGTCGAACTGGTGAAGATATTGTCGAAGAAGCTGAACGGGCCACTGCCCTGCGCCTGCACCGCCGGCAGCGACATCAGCGACGCCGTTAGCGCCAAAGCGGCGCCGAACATGCGGGCACCCCGCGGCCGCGGCCGCATCGAGCTATCGTCTGGTCGCATAACATTCATCTCTTCAACCCGGCCGGTCCTGTCCGGCGACAGGACCGCGTTGCGGTTTCCATCCCCTTAAGAGTAACGCGTTTCGCAGCTTCGCGGGAGCGTTGCCGGGTTCGCTTTAAAGGTTAATCGCAGCCGAGACCGTTTCACCACACATTGGCCGCTGTTCTTGGTTGCAAACGGAACTTCCTCGGGCAATCTTCGTTCGCTGCCTGCGCATTGCCCTAACCCTCAGTATTGTTGCAAAGTTTTCCAATGAAAATCCGTAAAGCCGTCTTCCCGGTCGCCGGCCTCGGCACCCGCGTCCTGCCCGCCACCAAGGCGATGCCCAAGGAGATGCTGACCATCGTCGACCGGCCGTTGATCCAGTATGTGGTCGACGAAGCCCGCGAGGCCGGCATCGAGCATTTCATTTTCGTAACCGGCCGTAACAAGGGCGTCATCGAAGATCATTTCGACCGCATGTTCGAGCTCGACGAGACCCTGAAGAGCCGCAACAAGACCGCCGAGATCGAAGCGCTGGCGAAATTCCAGACGGCCGCCGGCGCTACCTCCTTTACGCGCCAACAGGCCCCGCTCGGTCTCGGCCACGCGGTGTGGTGCGCCCGCGACATCGTCGGCGACGAGCCGTTCGCCGTCGTGCTGCCGGACGAGCTGGTGCTGAACTCCCCGGGCTGCCTCAAGCAGATGGTCGATATCGCCAATGACCTCGGCGACAAGTCCAATCTGGTGGCTGTCGAGGAAGTGCCGGTGGATCTCACCCATCAATACGGCATCTGCGGCGTCGGCGAACGCCACCCGACCAATGCCAATGCCTTCACCATCAACGGCATGGTCGAGAAGCCGCCGAAGGGCACCGCGCCGTCGAACCTGTCGATCACCGGGCGCTACATCTTGCAGCCCGAGATCTTCAAGATCCTGGAAACCCAGGAGCGAGGCGCCGGCGGCGAGATCCAGCTCACCGACGGCATGATCGGGCTTGCCAAAAGCCAATCGTTCTACGGCGTGGAATTCGAGGGCGAACGGCACGATTGCGGTTCGAAGTCGGGCTTCCTGCGCGCCAACATCGCCTTCGGCCTGCAGCGCCCCGATCTCCGCGACGGCCTGCGCGCCGAAATGCTGCGTTACCTCGGCAAGTAAACGCCGGCCACCTCAGGCCGCGAGCGCTTGCCGCACATCCTCGGCCCCGACGCAGCAATTGCGGCCGGCGGCTTTGGCCGCATAAAGCGCCTTGTCAGCGGCCTCGATGAGACCGCTCCATTCCATCGTCACCATCGGGCTGGTGCCGGCGACGCCGATACTGACCGTCGGCATCGCCGGATCGGCCGGTAGTTGCTCGACGCGCTCGCGGATGGTCTCCGCGACGGCCTTGGCGTCCGCCATGGACGCACCCGGCAGCAGCACCGCAAATTCCTCGCCGCCATAGCGCGCGGCGCAATCGCCGCTGCGGCGGGCCGATGCGAAAATGCATCCCGCGATGGCCATCAGTGCGTGATCGCCGGACTGGTGGCCGAAACTGTCGTTGAAGGCCTTGAAGTTATCTGCGTCGATCAACAGGAGCCCCACCGGCTGCCCAAGCCGGATCGCGCGGCGCCATTCGATGTCCATTGCGGAATCGAATTTGCGGCGGTTGTACAGGCCGGTCAGCGCATCGGTGGTGGCGAGCTGTTCGAGGCGGTCCTCGGCGCGGGCGCGGCGGCCGATCTCGCGGGCCAGGAACAGCGTCACCAAGGCGGCAAACAGCACCAGTGTCAGCATGATGCCGCCGATGCGCAGCGCCTGGTTGCGCCAGTTGGCATAAATGCTGTCCCACGGCCTTGCGACGATCACCAGCAGCGGCCGTCCGCTGTCACGCCAGACCGACAGCCGGTTGACCCGGTCGAGCCCGGACACGCCGGAATAATGATCGTAGCGCGCCCACACGGCGCGCATGACCGGACTTTTGGAGGCATTGGAGCCGATGACCTCGAAATTGAACGGCGTACGCATGATGACCGTGCCCTCGCGGCTGAACACCGAGATGGTGTCGGCGGGATCGAGCCGCAGCCGCGCGAACAGGTCGTAGAAATAGGAATAGCGGATCGAGCCGACGACGACGCCGGCGAAGTTGCCGTTGGTATCGGTGATGCGACGGCTGAGCACGATGGAATAGACCCCCTGGTGGAGCATCGGCTTGCTAATGACCAGTCCGCGCTCGCCATCGACCTGGTGAACCTTGAAGTAGTCTTCGTCGGCGCTGTTATGGGACGCAGGATTCAACGTGGCGGCATCGATGGTGAGGTTGCCATGGGCGTCGAACACCTGGATGGCGCCGAACTGCCGCGCCGATGCGGCGGTATCGAACAGAATCATCTGCCGCAATTCGCGGCTGAGCTGGCCGACCTCCGGCAGGTTGACCCCGGACACCACGGCGCGCAGTGACAGGTCATATTGCTCGACGGTGCGGCCGATATCGGAATCGATGGTAGCGGCGAGATTGCCCATGGTCTGACGCGCCAGCGCTTCTTCATTGTGGCGCATGTCCAGCATCACGGTCCCGCAGACCGCCGAAAAGCCGATGATGGTCACCAGCGAGGAGAGGATCAGGAGTCTGGCCGATAGCGGCCAGCGTCGTACTCCCCTTCCTGCAAGGCGTAATGTCATCATGTTCTCCGTTGCCTACGGATCGCATGTGGATCATTGCCGAGCGCTTAAGTACCTGATCCCGCCTCGCTTCGCCGTTAATGAAGGCTTGCCCACCCGCAGCAAACGAGCAGCGCTACGGTGCCGAAATACCGAACGCGCGATATGGCGCGACCGCGCCGGGCCGCGTATGACGATGCCTGCCGTGAATGCGAGGACTGCCCGTGCCCGATTATGACCTGCTGCGCGACTATCTGATGGCGCAGAACAAAGAAGAGCTCGTGATGAGCATGGATGCCATCGAGGCGATCATCGACGACGCCCTGCCGCGCGCCGCGCAGCGCGCCTCGTGGTGGGAGACCGAGCGCGCGCCGGACGAACGCATGCCCCAGCGCGAAGCCTGCATCGCCGCGGGCTATATCGCGAACCGGCTGCCGGACGGCTCCGGGGTGAAGTTTCGCAAGAAGAAGGAGAAGTATGTGAGGAAGTGGATTTGAGCAGGTGCTGATGAGCACGGCATATCCTCAAGCACGGCGTCATCGTCCGGCTTGACCGGACGACCCAGTATTCCAGGGCGCCTATGGCTTCACCATGAGCGCCCTGGAATACTGCGTCTCCCGCTTTCGCGGGGGGATGACGGCAGAGATTGAGGTTACCGCTGCAGCCGCACGCCCAGCATCACCACCGTCGATGCCGTGCTCGCACCAAAGACATTCGAATCCAGGATATCCCGCCGCACCTGCGCCTTGATCTGGACTTCGCGGCTGAGCTTGTAAACCAGATCACCCTGGATCGAATAGATTTTGTCGAACCGGAAATTCTCCTGATAGTCCTGTGTCACAAAGGTGAACTTGCCGACCGCGGTCAGCCAGCGGCGCAGGTCGTGGTCGATCTGCACCGTGTAGGTCCGCGTCAGGATGCCGGGCACGCCGGGTACCGTGGTTTCGTCGATCGAGGTGGTGGACACGAAGCGCGCCGTCGTCAGCGGCGTGGCCGACCAGATCAGCGACGCTGATGTCAGCAGGCCCTTCAACACTTCGAGCCGCGGGTCGACATAGCTGCGCGCGGCGTAGCCGATGGACGCTTCGCCGGTCAGCAGCCGGGAGAATTCGAAGGTCGTGCCTGCCTTGATGTAGCCGCCGTTGGAGTCGCGCAGATAGGTGAACCGGTCGGCGGCCTGATCGTGCACGCGCGTGTCGCCTTGCACCTCCATGAACGGCCGCAGCCCCGGCAGCACCTCATAGCTGGCGCGGCCGACGCCGCCATACTGGTTGAAGTTGCGGTCGCGGTTGTTGGTCGAGGTGCCGTCGGTGAGCTGCGAGTCCTGATAGACCGTGCGATCGACCAGGCCGTCGGCCTTGAGCGTCAGCCGGTTGAAGTCGCGCTCGAAGCCGAGCGATCCGCCGGTGGTCGTGAACAGCGGAAAGTCGCGCAAGCCGGCCTGGATGTTCGGGCTGCCGGGATTGTCGGCGCCGACGCGCATGCGCAGTTCGCTGTTGATCCGTGTGTCGGTATTGGCATCGATGCGGGCGCCGATGCGGCCGTTAAATTCGGCGCGGTCGACATTTTCCGGCGATGGCGAGATCTGGAACGGCGCCGCGGGAAAGGTCTTGTCATAACCGGTGAATGAACCGCGCAGGTCGACGATGACCTGGTGC
Organism: Tardiphaga sp.; assembly: GCA_040512975.1. Lineage (GTDB taxonomy): Bacteria > Pseudomonadota > Alphaproteobacteria > Rhizobiales > Xanthobacteraceae > Tardiphaga. The sequence goes on from JBEVEC010000005.1 coordinate 14,431, forward strand.
CGCGACCAGTCCGACGTCGCCAGCAATTCCGGCGCAACCTTGTAGAAGGCCGAGCCCTTCGGCTGCACGAAGCGCGCGGGGTTGTTGTCATAGCCGCCGTAGAGCTCGACGGCGCCACGCAGGATAAAACTGCCGGCGCGGATGCCGGTCGGCGCGTAGGGATCCGGATCGATCGGCAGGCGCTTGCGCGCGGGCTGGCCGATGACGCTGCCGGCCACGCCGGGCGGCACCGGCGCCCTGGCGGCCAGCGACGATGGCGGAATCGACAGTCTGGGGGTCGGCACGATGGGCGGCGGGCTGCCCGGGCCGGGCGAGCGCCGCGGTTTCGGCGCGCCCGGATAGAGCTTTGTCTGCTTGCGCTTGCGGTTAAGCGCATCGAAGCCGGTCTCGGACGCCCCGGAGGCCGACGGGGTGCCGTAGATGATCGACCGGGCAATGCGCGACGGCGCGATCGTGCTGGTCTCCAGCGTCCCGCTCGGCGGCTGCGTCGCCTCGGCGGTGCGGCGGGTCGGCAGGCTCTGCGGCGTGGCGAAGCCGCCCGGGATCGGCGTCAGCAGGTCGGAGGTCAGCGCCTGTGGATAGGCCGCGGACGGCACCAGCAGACTGAGGCATAGGCAAGCCGAGACCACGCCCCGGGCCGGGACGCGGATGCGGCGGCCGTCTGCTCGGCTGCTCCCCACGATCGATGAAACTCCAACACTATCAGAAACTTAAACCAGGCGATCGGGCACGCGGTATGGCCGCGGCGACAACCGATGGTTAAGGGAGTTAAAACGCTTATGGTTAATGGGGCGTTGAGATCGGCATTCCCAACCGCCCGGCGGCTTCGCCTCCGCCGTCCCGTCATGCTATGAAAACCGCGAAGCAGAGCCGGACGCCGGCGCAGGATCCGAGCATGGCCCTTTCCAAAACACCGACCGCCGCCATGACCGATGCGGCCAATGAGGCGATCGCCTCCGCGTTGCGGACCCTCGACGCCGAGGCCAGCGGCATCACCGCGCTGACCGCGGCGCTGCAATCCGACCTCGGCGCGCCGTTCGCCGCTGCCGCCGACCTGATCCGCAACGCCCGCGGCCGGCTGATCATCACGGGGCTCGGCAAGTCCGGCCATATCGGCCGCAAGATCGCCGCGACCTTCGCCTCCACCGGCACGCCGGCGTGTGTCGTCCATGCCGCCGAAGCCAGCCATGGCGACCTCGGCATGATCACTGCCGACGACGTCATCATGGCGCTGTCGTGGTCCGGCGAGCAGCCGGAGATGAAGAACCTCGTCACCTATGCCAAGCGCTTCCGCATCGGCGTCATCGCCATGACCTCGGACGCCAACTCGACACTGGCCGCCGCCGCCGATGTGGCGCTGACGCTGCCCAAGGCGCGCGAGGCCTGCCCACACAACCTCGCGCCCACCACCTCGTCGCTGATGATGCTGGCGATGGGCGACACGCTGGCGATCGCGCTGCTGGAAGGCCGCGGCTTCACCTCGGTGGATTTCTCCGTGCTGCATCCCGGCGGCAAGCTCGGCGCCATGCTGAAATTCACCCGCGACCTGATGCATCACGGCGACGCCGTGCCGCTGAAGCCGCTCGGCACCAAGATGTCCGACGCGCTGGTCGAGATGTCATCGAAGGGTTTCGGCTGCGTCGGCATCGTCGACGGCAACGGCCATGTGGTCGGCATCGTCACCGACGGCGACCTCCGCCGTCACATGCGCGCCGACCTGATGACGGTCGCGGTCGACGAGGTGATGACCAAGAACCCCCGGACGATTACTCGCGACCTTCTCGCCTCCGAGGCGCTGGAAATGCTGAATTCAGCAAAGATCACCGCGTTCCTGGTGACGGACGGCAGGAAGCCGGTGGGCATCGTGCATCTGCATGATCTGCTACGGGCCGGTGTAGCGTAGCCCTACGCCGCAGCCACCGTCAAACTCGCCCCATCCGCCTTGACGATCCGCACCCGCGCGCCTTCCGGCGTGTCCGGACCGACGACGCGCCAGATCGTGTCGTCGATGCGGACGATGCCCTCGCCGTTGACGATCGGCTTTTCCACGATGCAGACGCGGCCGACCAGCCCCTCGGTGCGCTTGTTGAGGAAGGGGTTGGAATTGGTGCCCGGCGTCTGATGCGCGATGCGCCGCCACAGCGGCACCGCGGCGGCGGCGAAGGCCGCGAACAGCAGGATCTGCACCTGCCATGCCGGCGTCACCACGAAGGACAAGAGCCCCGTCAGCAGCGCAGCGAGGCCGAGCCAGAACAGGAAGATCCCGGGCGCGAGCAATTCCAGCGCCATCATCAGCACGCCGACGATCAGCCAGTTCCAACTTCCCAGCGTCACGAACATGTCGGCCATCACGACGTCGTCCTCGGTCCGGACGGCGTGGTGCCGGCCGGCGGCACCGAACCGCTGCGCCGCGCGGCGGCCTGCGCCGAGGCCGCGCTTTCGCCGAAGGTCGCCTTGGCGATCTCGCCGATGCCGGCCAGCGAGCCCAGCACGCTCATGGCTTCCACCGGCAGCATGATGATCTTCTGGTTCGGCGACTCCGCGATCTGGCCGAACGCCTTGATGTATTTGTCGGCGATGAAATAGTTCAGCGCGGCGACGTCGCCCTTGGCGATTGCCTCCGACACCAGTTGCGTGGCTTTGGCCTCCGCCTCGGCGGCGCGCTCGCGCGCCTGCGCGTCGAGGAAGGCCGATTCGCGGCGACCCTCGGCTTGCAGGATCTGACCCTGCTTGGCGCCCTCCGCGCGAAGAATTTCCGACTGCCGCTGGCCTTCGGCCTGCAGGATGTCGGCGCGCTTGACGCGCTCGGCCTTCATCTGCCGGCCCATCGCCTCGACGAGGTCCGCCGGCGGCACGATGTCCTTGATCTCGATGCGGTTGACCTTGAGCCCCCACGGCGACACTGCGGCATCGACCACGCGCAGCAGCCGCTCGTTGATCTCGTCGCGATGCGACAGCACCTGGTCGAGATCCATCGAGCCCATAACCGAACGGATGTTTGTCATGGTCAGCACGATGATCGCCTGGTTGAGGTTGGCGACCTCGTAGCTCGCTTTCGCGGCGTCGAACACCTGGAAGAAGGCGACGCCGTCCACGGTCACCGTGGCATTATCCTTGGTGATGACCTCCTGCTCGGGAATGTCGATCACCTGCTCCATCATGTTCATCTTGCGGCCGACGCGGTCGAAATACGGGATGATGAGATTAAGCCCGGGCGACAGCGTGCGGGTGAATTTTCCGAAGCGCTCGATGGTCCAGTCGAAGCCTTGCGGCACCGTCTTCACGCCGGCGAACAGCGTGAAGATGATCAGCAGCACGAAGACGATGGCAAAGATATCGAAGCCGGACATGAATTCCCCCTGCAGCGCGGACAACGCTCGGCGCCTCATCGATGGGTCGCCGGGGCAGATTTTAAGGTTTGGGGAGGGGAAAAGCGAGCGTGGTGACCGTAGCCCGGATGAAGCGCAGCGTAATCCGGGATTCCAACATCGCGGCGCCGCTGTCCCGGGATACGCTTCGCTCCACCCGGGCTACGGATCAGATCCAGCCCTGCAATTCGCGCAGCACCAGCTGCTGCAGCACGTCCATGCCCTCGTCGCTGTCGTTGAGGCACGGGATGGCCGCGAATTTCTCGCCGCCGTTGTGCAGGAAAATCTCGCAATTCTCCTGAGCGATTTCCTCCAGCGTCTCCAGGCAGTCTGCGGAAAAGCCCGGCATCACCACGGCGATACGCTTGACGCCCTCCTTGGCGAGCCGCTCCATGGTCTTGTCCGTATAGGGCTGCAGCCAGGCGTCGAAACCGAAGCGCGACTGGAAGGTCAGCAGCAGCTTTGGCGCGTCGGGCCCGAGGCGCTTGCGCAGTGCCTCGCTGGTGGCGACGCATTGCGACTGATACGGGTCGCCTTTGTCGATATATTTCTGCGGCATGCCGTGGAAGGACGACACGATCATCTCCGGCACGAAGTCGAGGGTCGCGAGGTGCTTCTCGATGCCGACCGCCAGTGCGTCGATATATTCCGGCTCGTCATAGTAAGGCGGTGTCACCCGCAGCGTCGGCTGCGCGCGCATCGTCGAGAGCACGCGAAACGCCTCGTCGCAGACGGTGGCGGAGGTCGCGGCGGAATATTGCGGATACAGCGGCACCACCAGCAGCCGGTCGCAGCCCTGAGCGGTCAGCGCATCGATGCGCGACTTGATCGAGGGATTGCCGTAGCGCATCGCCCAGTCGACCACGAGATGGGTGTGGCTGCCGAGCGCCGCGGCGAGTTTATCGGATTGTGCGCGCGTAATGGTCTTCAGCGGCGACTCGTTGGCCTCCGTGTTCCAGATCTTGAGATAGTCCTTGGCCTTCTTGCGCGGCCGCGTGTTGAGGATGATGCCGTTGAGGATGACCTTCCACAGCAGTCCCTGGTTTTCGATGACCCGGGCATCCGACAGGAACTCGCGGAGATAGACGCGCACCCCGGCGGCGTTGGCGGTGTCGGGGGTGCCGAGATTGACCAGCAGCACGCCGACACGCTCCGGCATCGCGGCGGTGGCGGGCTTTGTCTCGAGGGGATGGACATTGCTCATGATGGCCGTGGCTTCGCGCTTTGGTCGGGTGTTGTCAATATGACGGACTGTCCAGTCAGAAACAGGTGACGCGTTCGGCGGCAACATAGCCCATCAGCAGGCCTGTGCCGAACAGCAGGACCAGCGCCGCGGCGCCGAATTCGAGCCCCCGCATCACCAGCGCGCCGCCGCCGTCACGGCCGGCGGCGAGCCGGCCGGCGATGCCCTTGGCGGACACCGCGATGAGCGCGATGGTGGCCACGGTGATGGCGGTTCCGAGACCCATCACAAAGGTCGCCGCGATGCCGGCCCAGAACATTCCCTGCGCCAGGGCGAACACCAGCACCAGGATCGCACCGGAACACGGCCGGATGCCGACGGTGAGCACCGCCGACAGCCCGCGCGCCCAGCCGCCGGGGCCGGCAAGCTGGTCCGGTGTCGGGCCGTGGGAATGGCCGCAGTGCTCGTCGTGGACGTGGGCGTGGGCGCTGTGGTCGTGGTGATCCTGATGCGCATGGGCATGTGCCGAGGCGGACACGTGCGCATGTCCGGTATGGGCGTGGGCGTGAGCATGCGCATGACTGTGGCTGTGATGGTCGTCGTGGGTGTGGTGTGCATGCGCATGCGCGCTGGCATGGGCCATCGCCAGCGGCGGCGCCATGTTCGGCAGCGACGGACGCCAGGCGCGGAAGAAGCTCCGGCCCTTGCGCCAGGCCGGCCGCGCGCCGAAGGCGGCAATCAATGCATAACTGGCGATCTCGATGACGCGCTCGGCGCCGCACATCGTCTTGGCAGTGACGTTGAGCAGAAAGGCACCGATGCCGACGATCAGCACCGCCACCAGCGCCTGCATCAGCGCCGAGACGAAGGACAGCACAATGCCGCGCCGCGCGGTCTCCTCGTTGGCCAGCATGTAGGACGAGATCACCGCCTTGCCGTGGCCCGGACCTGCGGCATGGAAAATGCCGTAGGCGAAGGAGATGCCGAGCAGCGTCCACACTGCGGAGCCGTCGGTTTTCGCGGCGCGGATGGTCGAGGAAATCTGACGGTAGAATTCCGATTGCTTGGTCAGCAGCCAGCCGACGATGCCGCCGACCTGCGCGTCGGGCATGCTCTTGGGAGCCCCGAACGGGTTTTGCGCGACAACCTGATGCAGCGAGCCATCGGCAATGACGGCCATCGCCAGCAGGCCAGCAACGACGGCGACCATCTTCTTTGTGGTGAGGGTCTTTGAAATATCAAAGCTCACGGGCAATCCACCGTCACTTTATTGGCGAACATCGCGCCGTAATTGCTGTTCTCGCCGTTCAGGAACGTGTCCTCATTCATGGTCTGCGCCTTCGCCGTCCCGTCGCTCGGCCGCTGCACGGCGACGCTGCACGACGCCGGCGCGCCGACCAGCTTGATCGGATCCGTCTTCTCAAGCCCGAAGTCGATGAAGAACACCGGATCGAAGATTTCCAGCGACATCTGCTTGGCCTTGAACGGCGTCTTGAACGGCAGCGTGAAGTGCAGCGTGAGCGCTTCGCCCTTCTTCTCCAGATAATAGTCAACCGGGTCGGTGAAGCGCTGCTTCTTGCCGTCGACGCGGGCGAAGGTGAAGAAGGCGAATTCCTTCAGCGACTCCACATTGGTCTGCGCCAGCGGCGCCAGCTCTTCGCGGGTATAGGTGCCCTTGGTCTTGCTTTCGATGCCCTGCAGCGCGTAGGCGGAGAACATCTCGTCGAAGGTCCAGGTGTGGCGCACGCCGGTGATGGCGCCGTCGGAGGCGTAAATGAGTTCGCTGGCGGCGGTGATCCAGACGTGGGGGTGGGCGGAAGCCGGGGTAGCGGCAAAGAAGAGCAGCGCGAAGACACCGGCGATGAAACGCAGGATTCCCAACTTGTCGTCCCCGCGAACCCGGGGACCCAAACCCCGTGAGGTCTCGTTGATATGCCGTGGTGATCGCATCGTTTCGTCACACACGTCCGGGGTTTTGGGTCCCCGCGTTCGCGGGGACGACTCGTGCAAACGTTTGTCGTTCAGCCAAAACGTGACCCTCACGCCGCCTCGCTCTCGTCCAGCAATCCCCGCCTTCGCAGCAGCGCGTCCGCTTCCGGCGGCCGGCCGCGGAACGCGACATAGGCCGCCTCCGGATCAACCGAACCACCGGCCGCATAGATGTCATCATGCAGACGCTTGGCCACAGCGGGATCGAAAATGTTGCCCGCCTCCTCGAACGCGCCGAAGGCGTCGGCGTCCATCACCTCGGACCACATGTAGCTGTAATAACCCGCCGCGTAGTGATCGCCCGAAAAGATGTGTCCGAACTGGGTCGGTCGGTGCCGCATGGCGATCTCGGCGGGCATGCCGATCTTGTCGAGCTCCTTCTTTTCGAAGGCGGCGACATCGGCCGCGGCCGAGGCCGGCTGGGTGTGGAATTCGAGATCAAGCAGCGCCGAAGACACGAACTCCACGGTGCCGAAGCCCTGGTTGACTTTGCGCGCGGCGATGAAGCGCTTCAGCAGATCATCGGGCAGCGGCTCGCCGGTCAGATAATGCGTGGCGAATTTCTGCAGCACCTCGGGCCGTTCCTGCCAGTGCTCGTAGAGTTGCGAGGGCAGCTCGACGAAATCGGTGAACACCGACGTGCCCGACAGCGAGGGATAGGTGACGTTGGACAGCATACCGTGCAGGCCGTGGCCGAATTCATGGAACAGCGTGCGCGCATCGTCCGGCGACAGCAACGAGGGCTCGCCGTCGGTGCCGCGCGGGAAATTGCAGATGTTGAGGATCTGCGGCGCGATGTCGCCGTCGAGCTTCTGCTGATCGCGCAGCGAGGTCATCCAGGCGCCCGAGCGTTTTGAGGGCCGCGCGAAGTAATCGCCGTAGAACAGCGCCTTGTGCGCGCCCTGGGCGTCCTTGACCTCCCAGACGCGGACGTCCGGGTGCCACACCGGCACGTCATGGCGCTCGGCAAAGGTGACGCCGAACAGCTTCGTCGCGACGTCGAACTGCGCCGCGATCATGTTGTCGAGCGCCAGATACGGTTTGATCGCGGCGTCGTCGAAATTGGCGCGGCGCTGCCGCAGTTTTTCGGCGTAATAGCGCCAGTCCCAAGCGGCGAGCTCGAAATTGCCGCCCTCTTCCGTGACCAGGCCCTGCAGCGCGTCGCGGTCGGCGAGCGCACGCGCCCGTGCCGGCTTCCAGACGCGCTCCAGCAGGCCGCGCACGGCCTCCGGCGTCTTCGCCATGGAATCCTCGAGCCGATAGGCGGCGAAGGTGGCAAAGCCCATGATGTGCGCGGTCTCCTCGCGCAGCTTCAGGATCTCGACGATGGTGTCGTTGTTGTCGTTGGCATTGCCGTTGTTGCCGCGCTGGATGAAGGCCTTGTAGGCCTTCTCGCGCAGGTCGCGGCGCGCCGAGCTCTTCAGGAACGGCTCCATCGACGACCGCGAGGTGGTGATGATCGCCTTGTCGGGCAGGCCGCGCTCTTCGGCGGACGCGCGGGCGGCGGCGACAAAACTGTCGGCGAGGCCGTCGAGGTCGTCCTCGCCGAGCTCCATGAACCAGCCCTGCTCGTCGGCAAGCAGATGATGGCTGAAGCTGGTGCCGAGCTGCGCGAGGCGCTCGTTGATTGCGGCCATCCGCGCCTTGGCAACGTCGTCAAGGCCGGCGCCGGCGCGGTGGAAGCGTGTATAGGTGCGCTCCAGCAGCCGCATCTGCTCGGTGGTGAGGCCGAGATCGGCGCGGTTGTCATGCAGCGCGGCGATGCGGCCGAACAGCACGGCATTCATCATGATCGGGTTCCAGTGCCGCGCCATCCGCATCGACACGTCGGTGTCGATCTCCAGGATCGCCGGATTGGAATGCGCCGAGACCAGATCGTAGAACACCGAGGCGACCTTGCCGAGCAGCTTACCGGAGCGCTCCAGCGCCGTGATGGTGTTGGCAAAGTCCGGGACCGCAGGATCGTTGACGATCGCGGCGATCTCGCCGGCGTGGTCGGCAAAGGCCTGCTCGAAGGCCGGCAGGAAGTGCTCGGGCTTGATGAGGTCGAACGGTGGCGTCTCGAACGGCGTGGTCCAGGCCTCCAGCAACGGATTTTCAAGACCTTTGGACGCACCCACCGAGATCGTCGTGTCTGACATCATAAATCCTGTTTTGCCGTGCATTGGACGCTGTATCTATACCACGCCATCGGGCTTTTTTAGGCCTTTAGTGCTTGCCGCAGCAGGCATTTTCGTTAGATTGCGGCCCGCAACAGGACCTTTGATGATGACCACCTCCACCGCCCCCCGCCGCGTCTACTGGCCCAGCGTGATCACCGTGATCTCGGCGGCGATCCTGATCGGCGCGGAAGTGTTCGGTGCCGCCTTCGCCGGCGGCTGGGCGCTGTCGATCCTGTTCGGACTGGATACGCTCGGCGAGCACATCCTGCAGATCGTGCTGTTCCTGTGCGGCGTCGCCATCATGGTCGCCTTCCTCCGCAACGCCGCCCGCATCGAGCCGTTCTTCCGGCGGGGCTGAGACTTCACCTCAC
>JBEVEC010000011.1:0-12385 GCA_040512975.1 Tardiphaga sp.
AATTGCCGGAGATCAAGCCGTTCTCGACCATGGCGTCGGCGCTGGCAAAATACTTTCACGATCCGCGGCTGCGGCAACTGTTCGGCCGTTACGCCACCTATTGCGGCTCGTCGCCGTATCTGGCGCCGGCGACACTTATGCTGATTGCTCATGTGGAGCGCGACGGCGTGTGGAGCGTCGAAGGCGGCATGTCTGCATTGGCGCGAACCCTGGCTGATACGGCGATATCGCTCGGCGTGCGGATCCGCTACGACAATGGCGTTCGCGAGGTGCTGACGGCAGGCCGCCGCGTGTCCGGCGTGATCCTCGACAGCGGCGAGCGCATCGCTGCGGACGCCGTCATCCTCAATGCGGACGTCGCCGCCGTGGCCGGACATTTGTTCGGTGACGCCGCGAGCCGCGCCGCGCCGGCAATCCCGCGCGGTTCACGTTCGCTCTCGGCCATTACCTGGAGCATGGTCGCGCGGACCTCCGGCTTTCCGCTGTCACGGCACAACGTGTTTTTCTCGGGCGATTACGCCGCCGAATTCGATGCCATCTTCAAGCGCGACGCGGTGCCGGGGGAGCCGACCGTCTATGTCTGCGCGCAGGACCGTGGCGCTGACACGGCGCCGATCGATGGTGAGGAACGCCTGCTGGTGCTGATCAATGCGCCCGCCAATGGCGACAGGCATGCTTACGATGCAGCAGAGGTGGAGCGATGTGCGCAAGCGACATTCGGCGTATTGGAACGCTGCGGCCTGACGATCACACAGCAGCCACAGCAGATGCGGGCCACGACGCCGGCGGATTTTCACAACCTGTTTCCGGCCACCGGCGGCGCGTTATACGGCCGCAGCTCGCACGGATGGACGGCCTCGTTCCAGCGGCCGGGCGTCCGGACCAGAATTCCGGGGCTCTATCTTGCGGGGGGCAGCGCGCATCCGGGCCCGGGCGTGCCGATGGCGGCGCTGTCGGGCCGGGCAGCAGCGACCTGCCTGCTTGCGGACCTGGCTTCGCGCGCGCCGTCGCGGACAATGGCTATGCGTGGTGGTATGTCGACGCGCTGAGCGACGACGGCGCCAACGGCATCACCATCATTGCCTTTATCGGCAGCGTGTTCTCGCCCTACTACGCCTTCGCACGCCGCAGGGGGCCGGCCGATCCGCTCAATCACTGCGCCCTCAACGTTGCGATCTATCGCAAGGACAGCAAGCGCTGGGCGATGACCGAGCGTCCGCGCGGCGCCGTGGCGCGCGACGTCGATCGTCTAGCGATCGGCCCGAGCGATTTGCATTGGGACGGCCACGCCCTGACCATCCGGATCGACGAGGTCACCGTGCCGTTTCCGGGTCGGCTGCGCGGCACCGTGCGCGTCGAGCCGACCGCGCTGACGACTCAAGCTTTCCGGCTCACCGACGACGGCCAGCATCACTGGTGGCCGATTGCGCCGTGCGCGCGGGTACAGGTCATGCTCGACGCACCGCATCTGCGCTGGCAGGGCGATGGCTATTTCGACATGAATTGCGGGAATGCTCCCATCGAGACCGGTTTCACCGACTGGCAATGGGCGCGCGGCGCGCTGCGCGACGGCACCGCAATCCACTATGAAGCGCGACGCCGCGACGGCACGACCCTCAACATGGCCATGCGGTTCGACGATCACGGCCGGATGCAGCCGCTGAACCCGCCGGCCATCGTGCCACTGAAACGCACCGGCTGGCGCGTGAACCGCAGCATGCGCAGCGAGGGCAACGCCCACGTGATCCGAACGCTGGAAGACGCGCCATTTTATGCGCGATCGGTGATTGCCGCGCAGCTCGCAAGCGAGCCGGTAATGATGATGCATGAGAGCCTGTCGCTCGACCGCTTTCGCATGCCGGTCGTGCAGGCGATGCTGCCGTTCCGGATGCCGCGGGCGATGCGGTGATCAGCTGTCGGTGGTCGTCTCTCCCTGCTTCGCCCGCTCGGCATCCCTCTTTCGGTCCAGGCGCCGGCATTGCCACTCAAGGACGGCCCATGCCGCGGCGAACATCGCCACCACGAAGAATTCGACGAAGCCGAGATAACTCTCCATGGCCGGGCCTCGCCAAAGGCGGCGTCGCTAAGATGGTCCACGCAAAAGCCGATCGCGCTGCTCCAGCCTCATGAACAGGTCGAGCACCCACACCACGCGAGCTTCCGCCGACGGCCGCGGCAGGCGCGCCGGACGGTGGGGCAGGGCCGCGACGGCATCGATCAAGAACCGGGTCTCGGCCAGTGCAGGCGATGCCAGCGCGTGACGTGACGACGGGGCTGCGTGCATCGCGAGCACCGCCCTGGCCGCGACGGCGAGCTTGCGGCGCGATGAGACGACCGCGCGTTGCGAGACGGAGTCCAGCCCCGCGCGCTCGACCTCGCGGCCGATCTCCGCATACAGCACGCGCGCCGCATGCATCCCGGGCCGGCAAGCCAGAGGCAGATGGGGGATGCCGGCGGTCGCACGCCGATACAGATCGTCGGCAGCGCCCAGCAGACGCTGCACGATGGCGGCGATCTCCGGCGAGAATTCCGGCTTCGCCAGCCATGCATCGGGATCGAGCCGCGCGTCGCGCAGCCACTGCAGCGGAAGATACAATCGCCCGGCACGCGCGTCCTCACCGACATCCCGCGCGATATTGGTAAACTGCATGGCGACGCCGAGATCGCAGGCCCGCGCCAGAACATCCGGCGTGCGCGGTCCCATCACCAGCGTCATCATGGCGCCGACAGAGCCTGCGACGCGCGCGGCGTAGTCCGTCAGATCATGCAACGTCTCGTAGCGGCGGCCCTCAGCATCCCAGGCAAGCCCGTCGAGCAGGGCTTCGGGCAGCGCGCGCGGGATGGCGAAGTGCTGCACCACGCTGGTAAAGGCGCGGTCGGCGGGATGCTGGTCTGGCTCACCGCGATAGGCGAGATCGAGCCGCCGGCGCAGCCTTGCAACGGCCGCGCGGCGATCACGTCCGAGATCGACGGCATCGTCGGCCAGCCGGCAGAATGCATAGAGCGCCATCGCGGGATCGGCGACCTTGCGCGGCAACACCAGGGATGCGGCATGGAACGTGCGCGACCCGCCTTTCAGCAGAGCGCGACAGGCGGCAATATCGGCTTCGGCGATCATGAATTCACCATCACATCGACTGGGAAAGATGCATCGGCGGCGCGCGCGTCCGGGACCAGCGCGTCGAGCACGCGCGCGGACGACAGCACGCCAGGAAGGCCCGCCCCGGGATGCGTGCCGGCGCCGACGAGATACAGATTGGCAATATCCTCGCTGCGGTTATGCGGCCTGAACCAAGCGCTCTGGGTCAGTACCGGCTCCAGCCCGAAAGCGGCGCCGCGGAACGAGGACAGGCGATCCTGGAAATCTTGCGGCGTCAGCATGTGCGACGTCGCGATCTGGTTCTCCAGATCGGGCAGCACGGTCTCGCTCAATGTCCTTGCGATCGCGCGGCGGTAGGGTTCGGCGGCGATGCGCCAGTCGGTGCCGCTTTGCAGATGGGGCACCGGCGATAGCACGTAGAAAGCATCGCAGCCATCGGGCGCCAGCGACGGATCGGTCGCGGTCGGACGGTGCAGATAGAGGCTGAAATCCTCGGCGAGGATTTTTCGGGTGAAGATGTCGCCGAGCAACTCCCTGTAGCGCGGGCCGAGCAGCATCATGTGATGCGGCACGCCGGGATATTTCCTGCGCGTGCCGAAGTACCAGACGAACAGGCTCATGGAATAGCGCGCGCGCTCGATGCGCCTGTTGCTCCAGCGCGATCGCGCCGAGGGCGGCAGCAGATCGCGATAGGTGGTGGCCGAATCGGCGTTGGACACCACGATGTCCGCCTTGATGACTTCGCCGGACACAAGACGCACGCCGCAGGCGGCGCCATTGTCGACGATGATCTCACGCACGTCTTCATTGCAGCGGAGCGTGCCGCCCTGCCCGCGGATCAGCCCGACCAGGCCCTCGACAAGCCGGCCGGTGCCGCCCATAGCGAAGTGCACGCCCCAGCGCCGCTCCAGGAACGCGATCAGGCAGTAGATCGAACTGGCGGTGAAGGGATTGCCGCCGATCAGCAGCGGATGAAACGAAAACACGATGCGCAGATGCGGATGGCTGAAGAATTTTGACACCAGCGCATAGACGCTGCGGAAGCTCGACAGCCGGATCATCTCCGGCGCGATTCTCGCCATGTCCGTCCATCTGCTGAACGGCACGTCGCCGAGTTGTTCGAAGCCGACCTTGAAGATCGCCTCGGAGGCTTTCATGTAGCCGTCGTAGCCGCCGACATCGGCCGGCGAGACGCGCGCGATCTCGGCGCGCATTGCCGCGGCATCGCCGGAGTAATCAAAATGCGAACCGTCGTGAAAGCGGATGCGATAGAACGGCGACACCGGCACCAGCGTCACGTCGTCCGACATCCGCCGTCCGCACAGTTTCCATAATTCCTCGAACAGGAACGGCGCCGTGACGATGGTTGGACCGGCGTCGAAGGTGAAGCCGTCCTGACGATAGACGTAGGCCCTGCCGCCGGGCGCGTCGAGCTTCTCCAGCACGGTGACGCGATAGCCCTTGGCGCCGAGCCGCACCGCCGCCGCGAGCCCGCCAAAGCCGCTTCCGATCACCACCGCATGGGGCTGGCGATCCCGGTTCGGCATGTTTGATGTGACGGCTGTCGGATCAAGCATGATCCGCAGTGTAATTATTTATTGACATATGGCTAGAGCGATTATGTATTATTTGGTTTACACATTCGCCGGTGTTTTCGCGGCCGATGACGGCTGCGCATGAGCGATGATCAGCCGGGCGACGTCGTGCGGGGCTTCTTCATGCGCGAGATGACCAAGGCCGGGCATGCGCAGGATGACCGCGCCCGGCACCAGCGCGCCGACGCGATCGGTAACCGTCGGCGGGATCGCGCGATCATGGGTGGCAGCGACCAGGATGAGCCTTGTCGTTAGCGACGGCAGCGCCCGCTGGAGCGAGACCAGATCCCATCCCGCCATCATGCGCAGCGCCGCTGCGACATGACGCGGGCTTCGCACCAGCTTGCGATAGCAGGCGGTGCCCTGTGCATCGATGGTTGACCCGGTGTTGTCCAGCAATCGTTCAACCGCGCCCCCACGCGCGGCCTGCCGCGCAAACAGCCGCGGCACCAGCGCGTTCGACGCCAGCAATCTGGCGAGCGGCGCGAACAGATGGCCGGCCATGCCGTCGAACGGCAACAGCGCGCCATTGAGGCTGACCAGCACATCGGGCGCGATCCTGCGGTCGAGGCACATCCGCGCGAGGATGGCAGCCCCGGCGGAATGGCCGACTGCTCCCTCCGGCGCGACCTCGAGCTTGCGCAGCAATTGCGCGATATCGCTGGCCATGCCCGGCAGCGTCAGGCGCTGCGGCGCCGGTGACGACGTGAAACCGTGGCCGGGCAGATCGAGCGCGATGACGTCGAAATGCTCAGCCAGCACTGGCATCAAGGCGCGCCATGAATGGGTCGCGGCCCCCGTGCCGTGCAGCAGCAACAAGGACGGCCCCTGCCCCATCCGCTGCACATGCCATTCGATTCCGGCGGCCTCCACGAAGCTGCTCGCCGCGCGGTTGGGCCAGTCCGTTCCGTCCCGGCTCCAGATCAGGTCGGACATCGGCGTTGCACCTATGATGGGAGTCCCGCCAGAAATGCGTCGAAGCGGGCGATGAATTCGTCTTTGACCTCAAAATGCGGCATGGCGCCGGTCTGGAGGACGTCGATGTGCCAGTTTGCCCTGCCCTCGACGGATGACTTGGCGCTGTAATCGACAAAGTCGCCGCGCACGCCATGGGACATCCAGACCGGCAGCGTCAGCGCGTGATAGATCGGCAGGATGTTCAGGGTGAAGAGATAGCCGGACACGAAATAATACGGCGCGTGGCGCGCGCCCGGCTGATGGGTGGTGAGATAGTCGTAGTCGGCCAGGCCGCGGTCGTAGCGGTCCGAGCCCCAGGTCTTCTTCAGGAAGAACCGGATGCTGGCCTTGCTGCTAAGCAGCCGGAAAAAGCTTTCGCTCCACAGCCGAAACTCGAAAAACGAATGCAGCCACGGCATCGCGCGCGTGGCGTCCTTTCCTTTCGATTTGCCCTTCTGCATCGTAAATCCCGTCGGGCTGACCAGCGCGGCGCTGCGAAACGCCAGCGGCTGTTCGGTGATGGCGCGTGCTAGAAATTCGCAGGACAGCGACACCGCCAGCGCATCGATCGGCGTGTTGCCGTGGTCGTCCTGGATCGCGCGCAGCATGATCAGGATGGCGTCGGTCATCATGCGAACGCTGTAGACGCGGTCGCCGCGATCGGAATGGCCGAAGCCCGGCAGTTCGAGCGCATAGACGGTACGGAACTGGCGATAATGCTCGTAGAGCGGCCGCACTTCATAGGCCGAACCGGCGGCGTTGATGCTGTGGATCAGCAGCAGCGGTGGCAGCGCGCCTGGTGCTTCAGGGCTTGCGGAATAATAGGTCAGCCGACCGACCGCACTCGCGATCTCGTAGCGCTGACCGGACACCGGCGCCGGCAATTCGCCGTCGCGCGGTCGGTCCTGCGCAGGCGTTGCTGCGGCTGCGTTCATCGCGATGTCCTTGTAAAACGTCTCACTCCGCCTGCAGACTAGCAGCGGCGTCATGACAACAACAATGCGGATGTAGAGTTCATCTGGCCGCGAGCACGGCTTTCGACAGCGTCGCGGCATCGGCATAGGGCAGCGGCAGATAGCGGGCGCCCATCTCGCGGGCGAACGTTTCCGCCAGGGGTCCCGGGCGCGGTGACGTATCGACCAGCAGCGATGCAAAACCGGCCGCACGCATTTGCCGGGCCGCGCCGGTGGCGTCCTGCTCGGCGCCTGCGCGTCCTTGCGTGCCGTCGCGGGCGATATTGGCGCGGCCGTCGGTAAGCACGATGACCGTCGGCGTCTGCCCCTTGCGACGGACCGCGTCGGCCATCAGGAACGCGGCATCCAGCCCCGCCGCCAGTGGCGTGCCGCCGCCGCCCGGCAATCCGGCGAGGCTTCGCTTGGCGCGTGCCAGCGAGCGTGTCGGCGGCAGCAGAATGTCCGCCAAGGATCCCCGAAACGCGATCAGGGCCACCTGATCGCGCCGGACATAACAATCCGCCAGCAACAATTCGACGGCCCCCTTGGCCTCCGCAAGCCGGTGCAGCGCCGCCGAGCCGGAGGCATCGACGACGAAGATCGTTGCCGTCTCGCTGCGCGACCGAAAGCGGCTGACGCGGATGTCATCCCTGCGGATAAGAACGCGCGGCTGTGGCGATGCGGCTGCGCTCTCGCGCCGACGGAGCGCCTGCCACGGCGCCGCGGCACGCAGGGTCTCGATCACGTTCAGCCTGGCGCCGGCAGAGAGCTCACCGCGCTGCGTGCCGTTCGGCCGACCGCGCCGGCCTGCCTTCTGCCAGGCCCCGGCCTTGCCCGACGGCCGCGACCGCAGGGGACCCGACGATGCCTGCAGGGCGGCTAGCACGCCGGCGGGGATGGCGGCCTGCGCGGCGGCGAGGATCACCTCGTCCAGCGCACGATCGATGTCGGGCTGCTGCGCAGCGTCATCTTCGCTGTCCTGCGCGGGATCGTCCGGTGTCTCGGGCGGTTGCGGCTGATCGCCTTGCTGGACGTCATCCTGTTGCGGCAGGATCAGCGCACGCGGCGCCAGCACAAGGCGCGCAGCCAGCGCGATGTCGTCCTGCGCGGCAATGTTGTTGCCGGTGCAGGCCGCGCTGGCCCGGGCCACCGCTATCGCCAGCAACGGCGCCCGCAGGGACACGATGCCCAAGGCAGCGGCTGCATGGCACAGCGCAGCGATCTGTTCGTCGCTTACAGTGACGGACGACAAACGGCGCTGCGCTGCATCGATGTCTGCGGAAGCAACCGCGATCTCCGCAGCATCGCCGGATGCGATGTCGTCGAGATCGAGATGCATCGCGAGACGATCGCGCAGCGCCGCGGGCGCGACTTCGTCCTCGATGCCTTCGTCCAGCGCGACGACCCCGAATCGCGCCGGCAGCCGCAGCGACATGCCATCCCGTTCGACGCGTGTTTCACCGCAATCCATCGCGGCCGTGACATGCGCCGTGGCCGCCGCCGACAAGCGCTCGGCCATCGCCAGCGTCACGACGCCGCCATCGGCTTCCGCCAACAGGCCGCGCTCGGCCACCGGCTTGCCCGCCCGAAGGGTGGCGCTCAGATCGAGCCCGCCGAGCAGGCGGCTGTCGGCGATGTGCAGCGGCAGATGCTTCAGCGGTTGCCCGTCCGGCAATGCCGCGCGCAGCATCGCGAGAAATCGTTCGCGCACCGGCCCTGCCCTTGCCCGCAGCAGCAGGCCGGTGCCGACGGGATCGACGGCGAACAATTGCGCCGCGATCGCCGCATCGGCCCAGCGGGCGGCGCTCATCCGAAGATTTCCGCCACGGCACGGTCGACGCGCACACTCGAGCCGGCATCGTCGAGCGGATTGCGCCGCAGCCGATGCCGCAAGGCGGGCGGCGCGATCCGCCTCAGATGGGCGTCGGTCACGTGTTTCGCGCCATCGAGAGCGGCAAGCGACCGCGCCGCCCGGATCAAAGTCAGTTCGCCACGCAGCCCATCGGTCCCGAGCGCCACGCACAATGCCGCTGCACGCTCCAGGGCCGCATCGGACACCGTCACCGACGGGAGATGCTCACGCGCGGCGGTGATCTTTCTGCGCAGCCTGGTCTCGTGCTTGGCCCAGGCCGCGGCAAAGGCTGCGCTGTCGCGCTCGAACGCATCGCGGCGCTTCACCACCTCGATGCGCTCGGCGATCTGGCCGGGCGTGCGCACCTCCACGGACAGGCCGAAGCGATCGAGCAATTGCGGGCGCAACTCGCCCTCTTCGGGATTCCCGGTGCCCACCAGCACGAAGCGCGCGGGATGGCGGATGCTCAGCCCCTCGCGCTCGACCACGTTCTCGCCGGAAGCCGCGACATCGAGCAGGAGATCGACGAGGTGATCCTCGAGCAGATTGGCTTCATCGATATAAAGGAAACCGCGATGCGCGCGCGCCAGCAGGCCCGGCTCGAACGCCTTCTCCCCGCGCGTCAACGCGCGCTCCAGATCGAGGGCGCCGACGACGCGGTCTTCGGTGGCGCCGAGCGGCAGATCGACCACCGGCACCGGCGCCCGCACCGGCTTCAACCCGCCATTCGATGCGTGGGCGCGGCAATCGCCGCAGAAGGATTCAGGGTGGTCCGGATCGCAATTGTAGCGGCAGCCGGCAATCACTTTCATCCGCGGCAGCAACGCGGCAAGCGCGCGCACGGCAGTCGATTTGCCGGCGCCGCGGTCGCCAAAGGCCAGCACGCCGCCGACCTTTGGATCGACTGCGGCGATCAACAGCGCCAGCTTCATCTCGTTCTGGCCGACGATCGCCGAAAAGGGAAACGCTGTCGCCATTGCTGCCTGCTCACTTCACGCGCGTAAACGCACAGCCTTGGCCGAGACCTGCGGCAATGCACCTGGGTCAGAACTCACCTGCAGAGACTAGAGCGAGCGCGGCGGAAATTGCAAACGACTATCTTTCGCTGCAATGCAAACTGAACTTCCCGGCCGAGCCCGATAGCGTTCGATCAGGCACCCATTGACCGTCAGCGCTCAGGTAGCCCACCATCAGCATGCGGCTGCCTCAAGCGTAGTCGAACGATGTCGATGCGAGGGGCGATGCTGGCGCGGGTCTGTGTGACCATAGTTTCGATCGTCGCCATCGCCATCGGCATGGTCCAGCTTCATAACGGACGCGCCGACCTCCGCATCACCCAGACCACGGTCGGCGACACGCCGGTGACGATCTTCCGGCCCGCGTCGGACGTGCCGGCCCCCGTCATCGTCATCGCGCATGGCTTTGCGGGATCGCAGCAGTTGATGCAGCCGTTTGCGCAGACGCTGGCGCATGACGGATATATCATCGTGACCTTCGACTTCATCGGCCACGGCCGGAATCCCGTGCCGATTCGCGGAGCCATCGGCGATGGCGAGACGATCACGGCGCAGCTTCTTCGGCAACTCGGCGAGATCGTCGATTACGGCAAGACCCTCGGCGGCGACGGGAGACTGGCGCTGCTTGGCCATTCGATGGCTTCGGATATCGTCATCCGCGCAGCCGCAACCCGTCCAGACATCCAGGCCACCATTGCCGTATCGGCGTTTTCGAAGGCGGTGACTGCCGCCAGTCCGCGCAATCTGCTGGTGATCGTCGGCGCCTGGGAGCCGCATGTATTGAAAGACGAGGGATTGCGGATGGTGCGCCTGTCAGCCGGCGAGGCGGCCGCCGCCGGCACAACCTATGGCGACTTTGCCTTGGGGACCGCGCGCGAACTGACCATCGCGGGAGGCGTCGAACATATCGGCGTGCTGTATAGCCGCGATAGCCTGACGCGATCGGCGCAGTGGCTCGGCAGCGCATTCGACCGGCCGGTCAGCGGGGCGATCGATCGGCGCGGCGTCTGGCTTGCGCTGATGCTGGCGGGCTTCCTGGCTTTGGCATGGCCATTGTCGCATCTACTTCCGGGCGCAAACGCCCAGCCGGTCGGCGCGGGCCTGCGCTGGAAGGCCCTGCTCGCGGCCGCCTTGCTGCCGGCCGTCGTTACGCCGCTGCTGCTGTGGAAGCTGCCGACGGATTTCCTGCCGATGCTGCTCGGCGACTACCTGATGCTGCATTTTCTGATTTACGGCATACTTACTGCCGCCGTGACGCGCGCGATGCACGCGCAGCCGATGTCGGCGCCGGCATCATGGCGGGCAGCGACCGTAGCTGCCGTCGCCGTCGCGCTCTATAGTCTTGTGACGATCGGCGGAATTCTCGATCGCGACGTGTTCTCGTTCATGCCGATCCTGCAGCGCGTTCCTCTGATTCTCGCAGTGGCTCTTGGCACGGTTCCCTACTTCCTGGCCGACGAATGGCTGACGCGAGGCCCGCAGACGCGACGGGGAGCCTACGCGCTGACAAAGGGCTGTTTCCTGCTGTCACTCGCCCTCGCCATCGCGCTCAATCCGATGAAACTGTTCTTCCTGGCGATCATCGTGCCGGCGCTTCTGCTGCTGCAGATCGTCTTCGGGTTGATCAGCCGATGGAGCTATCGATCGACGCGGCATCCTCTGCCGGGCGCGTTGGCGAACGCGCTGGTGTTCGCGTGGGCGATCGGCGTCACCTTCCCGCTGATCGCACGATGACGGCGCCGCGACAATCGCGGCGCCGTCCGGCGTTCACTTCGGCTGTCCGGTCGAACCATTGGCCGGGCCGACGCCCGTATCCGAACCCGTCGGCGCGGCGCGGGTGTCGGGCGCGGGATTGACCGGCTGATACGTCTTGGGACGATCGGCCGTGCCGGGCTCCTGTGCCATCCCGGTGGTGGCGCCGATTGGGGCTGTCTTCTGCGCCGTCTCGGCCGTCGATTTGTTGCTGTAGCCGGTCACCAGCAAAACCATCACGGCGAGGCAGATGGCGGTCAGCCCGATCAGTTCGGGCAAGGCGCCGGACGGTGCGATGCCTTTGCCACGCCCATCGCCCTCCAGCGCATTGGCCGCGATTTCACGATTGGTTCGCGAACGCAGAAAATAAATGAACGCGCCGGCGATGACGAAAACGGTGGCCGCGAGCGTGAAAAACATCAGCCAGCTAACCGGACTATCACCCTGCATGGGGTCCTCCATCAGTTAAGTTGCATGACAAGCTCAATAAATGCAGAAAGGTTCCGATACCGGCGCCGATGCGTTTGCCAGCTGACCGCAGCGGTCAGGCACCCGGCATGAAACCGTCATCCTGATCCGGCGCCGTCGCAGTTTCAGCCGCCGCGCAAATTTCCCGAAGAGCCGTCTTCAAACCCTCCTCGAGCGTGGGATGATAGAAAGGGTGGCGCAGCAGGGCCGTCGCCGTTTCGCCGCGCTCGATCGCCCACGCCAGGAGATGACCGATGTGATCCATTCCCGGTCCAAGCAACACTGCCGCGCGCAAACGGCCGTTAGGCCGCTCGGCATACAGGCTGACAAGGCCGGCATTGCGGGCTTCCACCTTGGCGCGCCCCTGGTCGGCATAGGACGCACGCCCAAGCAGCAAGTTCTCTCCGGCGGGCGGACCGACCACCGCCAGCGGCGGGTCGGTGAACATGATGGAAAACGGCACGTTGCGCTTCGCACGATTCACGGTCGGGTAAGTGGCCGCGTTGCGACCGGCTATGGCCCCTTCCACCGCGGCCTCATGTAGAATTGGTCGCTGGCCGTCGACGTCTCCGCACAGGAAGACCGGCGCATCGCCACACTGCATCGTCTCCGGGTCTATCTTCGGCGTGCCGTGTTCATCAAGCGCAATACCGATGGTCTTGATATCCAGACCGTCAAGGCTGGGGGAACGC
>JBEVEC010000145.1:0-6886 GCA_040512975.1 Tardiphaga sp.
GATCTCGCCAGACCCGAGGCGTTGACCGTGCCGCCCGTCGAAACGATTTATTGCACCGTGGACGTCAGCCTGCTGGCCGCAGCTCTGCCGACACTGGCGTCAGCTTCTCTCAAACGTGTGGTCGCATTTACCTCGACGAGTATCGTCACCAAACTCGATTCGGAAATTGAGGCCGAGCGGCAATTGCTGCAGCGGCTTGCAGATGGGGAACGCGACCTTATCGCCTATTGCGAAAGGGCCGGCATTGGCTGGACCATTCTTCGCCCGACCATCATCTATGCCGAAGGCCGCGACGGAAACATTTCGCGCCTGGCCCGCCTGATCGAGCGTCTGGGCTTTCTGCCGCTCGCCGGGAGAGGGCGCGGCCTGCGCCAGCCGGTGCATGCGGAAGATCTTGCCATCGGTGCTGTTGCGGCGGCGGCCAGCCCGCTGGCGGCCAATCAGACCTATGCGCTGCCAGGCACCGAGGTCATATCCTATCGGGAGATGGTCGGTCGCATTTTTGACGGGCTGCAAAAGCCACGGCGCCTGATTTCGCTCCCCGTCTCATTCTGGCGGCTGGCTTTCATGCTTGCAAAGCCGTTCTTTCCCAACGCCAATGTCGCCATGGGGTCGCGGATGGACAGGGATCTCGTTTTCGATCCCGAGCCCGCGATCCGAGACTTCAACTGGGCGCCACGTAAATTTTTACCGAAATTTGCGCGATCACAATGACAACAAGAAATGCTCGAACGGGCGTCATTTCGATATGGCTGTAGTCATTCATCCTGTCGTGTTATGACACGGATACAGAAGCTGCCTGTCCGCCGCTGACACTCCCGGGATTGCAATGGCCGAACTCTCGAGCACGCACCTCAACGCCGCCGCCGAACCGCAAAACATTGTCGGACTGTTGAAGTCCAGGATGGTCCTGGGGGCATTGCCGCTGTGGTCGAGCGAAGGCTGGGACGCGCAAGCCGGCGGCTTTGTCGAAAAACTGGACGCAGCCGGTCGCGCAGATCTGGCTGCGCCGCGTCGCGTCCGCGTCCAGGCGCGCCAGATCTATTGCTTTGCCAAGGCCGCCCAGCTCGGTTGGTACCCCGAAGGCGCCGAGATTGCGCGTCGGGGATTGGATTACTTGCTGGCCAAGGCGAAATCGCCGGATGGCAAACCGGGCTTCGTGCACATTCTCGCGCCCGATGGTTCGGTGCTGAACCCGCTGCGCGACACCTACGATCATGCTTTCGTGCTGCTAGCATTGGCTGCATTATATGCGATCGACAAGGACGCACAGGTGCATGTCGCGCTCGACGAGCTGATGGTGTTCTTCGATACGCAATTGCGTTCGCCCGATGGCGGGTATCTCGAAGGCGTCCCAGCCAGCATGCCACGCCGGCAGAATCCGCAGATGCACGTATTTGAGGCGCTGATCGCGACATTCGATGCGACGCATGACCAGGCGTTCCAGCAACGCGCCGGCGATCTGTTCGGGTTGTTCATCGGCAATCTGTTCGACCCGCAAAAGAAGGTGCTCGGCGAATATTTCGAGCAGGACTGGTCGCGCATCGAGCCGGTTAGTGTCGAACCCGGCCATCAAGCCGAGTGGGTCTGGCTGCTGAAGGGATTCGAGCGCATCACGGGCTGCCCGACGGCAAAGCACCGCGGCATGCTGCTGGAATCGGCGCTGCGCTATCGCGATGCGTCAGGCTGCCTCGTTGATGAGGGCGATGCGGCCGGCAACATCGTCAAAGCGAGCCGGCGCTGCTGGCCGCAGACTGAAATCGCCAAAGCCTGGATCGCCCAGGCAGAAGCCGGCGAGGCCGATGCCGCCGATGAAGCGCGGGCAGCGCTGGTGCGGCTGGACAAGCATTACCTGCAGCACCCGGTCAAAGGCGGCTGGTACGATCAGTTCGATGGCGAGGGACGCTCAGTCGTCGAAGCCATTCCGGCCTCGACATTCTATCATGTGCTGTGTGCGATCGCTGAAGCCGATCGCGTGCTCGGCTGAGGTCAGCCGATCGTTTCGCGCGGGTTGTCCGGCTTGGTCCGGAACACGACAAAATGCGTCATGGCGAAATTGACCACGAAGCCGGCGGCGATGGAAACCAGCTTGGCGGCATAGACCGGCATGACGTGGGACAGCACGACGAGGGTCGTAGTGGTGGCGACCACGCCGAGCACGCCCGACGCCACGAAGCTCGCATAATCCTTGCGCCGCAGAACGCGGCCGGATTCGGCGCGGAACGTGAACATCGTGTTCATTACATAGGAGCAGGTGACGGCGACGAGCCAGGCCATCACATTGGCGGGCACCAGCGACAATCCCATTACCTGATAGGCAAAGGAGAAAACGCCGAAATCGATCACGGTGTTGCCGAGTCCGATGACGCCGAAGCTGATCATTTTTGAAACCGTCGGATGGGCAAGATATTTTCCGACGGAAGGCGGCAGATTTGGCATAGGCGGCGGTCGCGTTCCGGGTCTAGGCCGCTGCATAGCAGGATCGCCCGCCGATTGCCCGGCTTTTTATGGCCCTCGGGTGCCGCGGTCAGGCGCGTTCGTCGGCGATCACACGGCCGTCATTCGGCAATGCGCCCGGTTCCACGAAATCGACGGTTCCCCTGAGCTTGCAGACCGCCCGCAGCGTGGCGCTGACTGCCTCGCGCAGCGCCTCGTCGGGACGGGCGGCCTCGGCTTTCAGCACCATGAGGTCGTTTTCACCGTCGCGGCCCACGACCAAGCGCAGCCGGGCGAGTTCGGGATGGCGGCGGCCGAGTTCGGCGACCTGTTCCGGCCGTATGAACATGCCCTTGACCTTGGTGGCCTGGTCGGCGCGGCCCATCCAGCCCTTGATGCGCATGTTGCTGCGCCCGCAGGGACTGTGGCCGGGCAAGGCGGCCGTGAGGTCGCCCACCGCCAGCCGGATCCAGGCGTGGTGCGGATCGAGTGACGTCACCACGATCTCGCCGACGTCGCCCTCCGGCACCGGGTCGCCGGTGCCGGGTTTGACGATCTCCAGGATCAGGTCCTCGTTGACGATCAACCCGTCGCGGGCGGCGCTCTCATAGGCGATGAAGCCGAGATCGGCGGTGGCGAAGGCCTGATAGGCATCGACGCCGCGCGCCTTGACCTCGGCCTGCAACGACGGCGGGAACGCGGCGCCCGACACCAGCGCGCGCTTGATCGACGACACGTCGCGCTTGCCGGACTTGCCGGCGTCGAGCAGGATTTTCAGGAAGTCCGGCGTGCCGCTATAGGCCGACGGCCGGTAGGCCTCGATCAGGTCGAGCTGCTGCTCGACATTGCCGGGCCCGGCGGGGATCACCGCGCAGCCGAGCGCCCGCGCGGCGCTGTCGAAGATGAAGCCGCCCGGCGTCATGTGATAGCTGAAGGTGTTCAGCACCACGTCGCCGGCGCGAAAGCCCGCGGCGAACAGCGCCCGCGCGCCGCGCCAGGGATCGGGATGTTTCGATTCCGGCTCGAAGATCGGACCCGGCGAGGTGAACAGCCGGCCGAACGCGCCGGGGGGACCGGCGACGAAGCCGCCGAACGGGAGTTTTGCCTTTTGCAGCGCCGGCAGGTCGGATTTGCGCAGCACCGGCAGCTGTGCCAGCGCGGCGCGGTTGACGATCGCCGCGGGATTGATGCCCTTGAGGTGTTGCGCATAGGCGGGCGCCTGCATGGCGTGACGCAGCACGTCCGGCAGCCGCAGGAACAGGTTCGCGTGGCGATGCGACGGGTCGCAATGTTCGAGCTGGTCGAAGTGTTGCATCGGATATTCCCGCTGATTTGAGCGCTAAAGCCAGCGCTTGCGCCGCTTGAAACTTTTTAAATTCTTGAAGCTCTTCCTCTGGTCACCGGCGCCGCCGAGGTAGAATTCCTTGACGTCCTCGTTGTCGCGCAGCTCATCCGCGGTGCCGTCAAGCACCACCTTGCCCTGTTCCATGATATAGCCGTGGCTCGCCACCGACAGCGCCGCGCGCGCGTTCTGTTCGACCAGCAGAATGGTGACGCCAAGGTCGCGGTTGATCTTCTTGATGATCGCGAACACCTCCTTCACCAGCAACGGCGAGAGGCCCATCGACGGCTCGTCCATCAGGATCATCTTCGGGCGCGCCATCAGCGCGCGCCCGATTGCCAGCATCTGCTGCTCGCCGCCGGACAGATAGCCGGCGAGGCCGGTGCGCTCCTTGAGCCGTGGGAAGTAGTCGTAGACTCGCTCGATATCGGCGGCGATCTCGTTGTCACGGCGGGTGAAGGCGCCGAGCCGCAGGTTCTCCAGCGACGTCATGTCGGAGACGATGCGGCGGCCTTCCATGACCTGAAAGATGCCGCGGCGGACGATTTTGTCGGGATCGATGCCGTCGATGCGCGCGCCGTCGAACACGATCTCGCCGCGCGTGACCTCGCCGTCCTCGGTCTTCAGCAGCCCGGAAATCGCCTTCAACGTGGTCGACTTGCCGGCGCCATTGGCGCCGAGTAGCGCGACGATGGCGCCCTTCGGGACGTCCATGCTGAGCCCGCGCAGGACGAGGATGACGTCGTCATAGACGACCTCGATGTTGCGGACGGCGAGGAGGGGAGCGGGGGCCGGTGTCACCGCCACATGTTCATCGTCGCCGATGGCTGTCTGCATGGATCATGCTCCGAATGCGGGCTTTGCTTACCTCTCCCCGCGTGCGGGGAGAGGTCGGCTTTCGCTTGTGGAGCAAGCGGAAGGCGGGTGAGGGGGCGTTGTGGCTAAACACTAGCGCCCCCTCATCCAACTCGAACGCGCTGGGCGCATTCGAGCCACCTTTTCCCCGCGCGCGGGGAGAAGGAAAAGCTACCACCCATGCCATTCCGGCTTGCGCGGCAGCTCCACGGTCTTGACCTTTTCCAGCTTGATGGTGCCCTTGGCCATCAGGTCGTTGAGGTCGCCGTCGGTCGGCCCGGTCACCTTGGAGCGATACAGGTCGACCTTGGTGGTGGGGCGATGGTCCTTGTCGGTCCAGGTCGAGGGATTGCAGACGCCTTCCATGCCGGCGGGCACCCAGTCCTTCTTCTGGTAAAACCCCTTGGCGACGTTCTCGCCGGTGGCGCCGCCGTTCTTGGCCGCCCAGTCCAGCGCCTCCTTCATGTAGAGCGAGGTGCAGATGCCGGCGATGTAATGCACGGGGCGATAGATCTTGCCGGACGGATCGGAGATCTTCGAGATCTCCTGGACCGTCTTCATGCCGGGCGCATCGCCGCCCCAGCCGACCGCCGTGCGCAGCGGGAAGATCACGCCGTCGGCGGCGTCGCCCGCGGCCTTGGCGGCGTTCTCGTCCATGCCCCAGACATTGCTCATGAACTGCACTTCGGCGCCCGCTGCCTTGCAGGCCTTCATCACCGAGATGTTCGACGCTGCGGTGTTGCCGAGATAGGCGTAGTTGGCGCCGGCGCTTTTCAGGCTGAGGCACTGCGCGGAGTAGTCGCCGGGCGCCAGCGCGAACACCAACGGCGGCAGCACTTCGAAGCCGAGCTCGGCCGCGAGCGCCTCGCCGGCCGCCTTCGGCGCGTTGGGATAGGGGTGGTTGGCGCCCATGTGGACATATTTCGGCTTGCCGGTCTTGCCCTTCGCCTTCCAGTCTTCCGCCGCCCATGTCAGCTCCGCGCGCAGCGCGTCGGAATAGCTCGGGCCGTAGAAAAAGTTATACGGTGCCGGCTTGGCCTTGCCGCCGGCGCCGGTGGGATCGGTCAGCGCGGCCGAATAGGAGCCGGAAATATCCGGGATCTTGTCCTGCGCCAGAAAACCCGTCAGCGCCTCGGTGTCGGCGGTGCCCCAGCCCATGATGGCTGCGACCTTGTCGGAGCCGGACCACTTCTTGTACAGCGCGATGGCGCGCGGCACCTGGTAGCCGTAGTCCACGGAATCGAGATTGACCTGCTTGCCGCCGATCCCACCGGTCTTGTTGATCCAGGCATAGGTGTCGACCACGCCCTGGCCATAGGGCGTGCCGACATCGGACGTGCCGCCGGAATAGTCGGCGAGATGGCCGACCGCGATCTGCGCCTGCGCGGCAGAGGCGGCCGCCATCACGAGGGCAATGGACGCGGAGGCGAGAAATGATTTCGTTGTCATGCGCAGTCTCCCTGTATTTTTTATCTTTGACGTCAGTGTAGTCCGTCCTTGCGCGATCTCAATGCGAGAACGGGTAGAGCTTCCAGTAGGTTTTGATCTGCCGCCAGCGATGCGCGAGGCCGTCGGGCTCGAACACCAGGAAGGCGATGATGATCAGGCCGATGGCGATCTCGCGCAAAAAGGTCAGGTTGTTGTTGATCTGCAGCGCGCGGTCGATGGCGCTGCCCTTCAGTTCGGCCGACAGCCACTCCATGCTTTCCGGCAGCAGCACGACGAAGGCGGTGCCCATCAGGGTGCCCATGATCGAGCCGGTGCCGCCGATGATCACCATCGCCAGAAATAGGATCGAGCGCTCGATGCCGAAGCCCTCGTTGGAGACCACGAGCTGGTAATGCGCATAGAGCGCACCGGCGATGCCGGCGAAGAAGGCGGCGAGGCCGAACGACAGCGTGCGGTACTTGGTGAGGTTGATGCCCATGATCTCCGCCGAGAGATAGTGGTCGCGCACCGCCACCAGCGCGCGGCCGTCGCGCGAGCGCATCAGGTTGGTGACCAGCAGATAGCTCACGACCACATAGGCCAGCACCACGTAGAAATATTGCCGGTCGCCGCGCAGCACGTAGCCAAACAGCGAGAACGGATTGGCCATCGCCGGGACAGATCCGCCGGAGAACCATTCGGCGCGCGAGAAGAAATCCAGCAGGATGTATTGTGCGGCGAGGGTGGCGATGACGAGGTAGAGGCCTTTCAGGCGCGCAGCGGGAAGGCCGAAGATCAGGCCGACAATGGCGGTGACGACGCCGG
>JBEVEC010000196.1:0-8915 GCA_040512975.1 Tardiphaga sp.
GCAGCCACAGTGGCAGCGCTTCCTGACCCGGCTGCCGGTGAGGGGGCGCTTTTCTTTACAGCCGGCGCAGCTCCGGACTACTTTCACCCACTACAAAAATAACCAAAACCAGGGAGATCCACCATGGATGCCGCCACGCTGCGCGCGACGCAGGCGCCGATCAAGGAGCGCTATAAATCCGATCCGAAAGCCGCCTTCATCACGCTGAAGGCCAAAGGGTCGATCGACCAGGACGGCATCGCCTGCAAGGTCGAGACCGGTCGCCAGATCGCCGCCGCGGGCCTGCATCCGGCCACCGGCGGCTCCGGGCTCGAATTGTGCTCGGGGGACATGCTGCTGGAAGCGCTGGTGGCCTGCGCCGGGGTGACACTGAAGTCGGTGGCCACCGCGCTCGAGATTCCGCTGCAGTCCGGCCGCGTCAGCGCGGAAGGCGATCTCGATTTCCGCGGCACCCTCGGCGTCGACAAGGAGGCCCCCGTCGGCTTCGCCGAAATCCGCCTGCGCTTCGACGTCGCCACCGACGCGCCGCAGGACAAGCTCGACCTGCTGCTCAAGCTCACCGAACGCTATTGCGTGGTGTATCAGACCATCAAACACGGCCCCAGGGTATCGGTCGCGCTGCACCGAAACTAAGCCGTCGCCGATCTGAGCGCGGGAGACGCAGGTGCCTGCCCGTGAGTGTTCTCTCGCGCGTCCTATCCTGCGAAGGAATGCAGCGGCGCCTCGTGCAGCGCATACGCATCGATCGGTCCTTCAATCCGCCTGTAGAACTGCCTGACAAGCGGATCATGCCCGGGAATGATGCGGTCCGGGTGGCCCGCCAGGTGTTCACACGTGGTCCAGCCCTCGCACATGTCGCCGACATTGTAGACGATCGGAAACGGACTGCGGCGACGCATGTTGTCGTAGTAATGCGCAGCATCCGATGCCAGCACGACCGGACCGCGCCCGGTGACAACCCGAACCACCTGCAGGCCGTCGGAATGTCCGCCCACGCGATGCAGCGTGATGCCAGGCGCGACCTCGCCCTCGCCATTGTGGAAGGTGACGCGCTCGTCATAGACATGGCGCACCATCAGGGTCACGTCCTCGGCCGAGAACGGATGCCGCAGCGCGCCGTGGCACATGCAGCGTCCGGTGGCATAGCTCATTTCGCGATCCTGCAGATGAAATCGCGCCTGCGGAAAACGATCGAGATTGCCGGCATGATCGTAATGCAGGTGCGTCACCACGACATCGCGGATCGCCTCGGGGCTGACGCCGAAGGCGGCCAGCGCATCCGCGGGATTGATCTCGAGCGTGCGGTTGCGCGCCTTCGACGCCGCTTCGTTGAAGCCGGTATCCACCAGGATGTCGCGGCCATCGCCGCGGATGAGCCAGACGAAGAAATCGAGGTCGGCGGCCGCCGTTTCGTGCGGATCCGGCGACATGGAGTTCATCTGCGGCGTGCGCTGCGTCATGGTCGCGTAGCGGATGGCGTAGATCTCATAGATGGGTTGCACGGCGGTCCTCGGCGTTTCTTGATTGGTATCAGCAGCCATGTTGGCCGGGATCGATCCGGTCCGCCATCGGCAATGACGGACCGGATTGCATGGGCTCATGCAAATTTGTGCGAGACGTTCTTCGTCACGGTGTAGCAGGCCAGGCCCTCGATGCCGCCTTCGCGGCCATAGCCGGAATCCTTGACGCCGCCGAACGGCGTCTCCGCCGTCGACGCCACGAAGTGGTTGACGCTGAGATTGCCGGTTTCCAGATCGCTGGAGATGCGCTGCACATTGTCGGCCGATTTGGTGAAGGCATAGGAGGCGAGGCCGAAGGGCAGCGCATTGGCCCTGGCGATGGCCTCGTCGAGATTGCGCACCGGATTGACGAGCGCCAGCGGTCCGAACGGCTCCTCGGTCATGGCCAGCGCATCGTCGGGCACGTCGGCCAGTACGGTGAGCGGATAGAAATAGCCGCGATTGTTGATCCGCTGGCCGCCGGCCAGCACGCGCGCGCCGCGATCCCTGGCATCCGCCACCAGCCGCTCCATGGCGTCGATGCGGCGGCTGTTGGCCAGAGGGCCGAGCTGCGTCGAAGGATCCATGCCATTGCCTATCTTCAGTTTCGCCGCGCCCTCGGCGAAGGATCTGGCAAATACCTCGAAGTGGCTCTCATGCACGAAGAAGCGCGTGGGCGCGACGCAGACCTGTCCGGCATTGCGCGACTTGGTCGCGACGGACGCTGCGGCGACGGCGATGGGATCAGCATCGTCGCAGACGATCACGGGGCCGTGGCCGCCGAGCTCCATGATCGCGGGCTTCATGTGCTGCCCAGCCAGAGCGGCCAGATGTTTGCCGACCGGCACCGAGCCGGTGAAGGTGATCAGGCGGATCGCCTGATGCGGCACCAGATGGCCGGAAATCTCGGCGGGATCGCCGAACACGAGATTGAGCACGCCGGGCGGCAGGCCGGCATCATGGAACGCGCGCACCAATTGCAGGGCGCCGGCCGGGGTTTCCTCCGATGCTTTCAGGATGATCGAGCAGCCCGACGACAATGCGCCGGCGACCTTGCGCGCCGGTGAGCTCATGGGGAAATTCCACGGCGAGAAGGCTGCCACCGGGCCGATCGGCTGCCGATGCACCGTGTGCTGCAGGCCGGGGCCTGCCGGAATCACACGGCCATAGATCCGCATGCCTTCGTTGGCGTCCCATTCGATGATGTCGCAGCCACGCAGGATCTCGAGCCGCGCCTGATCGAGCGGCTTGCCTTGCTCCAGCACCATGGCGGTGGCCATGTCGTCGACGCGCGAGCGGATCAGGGCCGCTGCTTTCAGGATGATCTGCGTGCGCGCATTCGGCGCAGTCTTGCGCCAGACGTGGAAGCCGCGGGTCGCCGCGTCCAGCGCGTCGTCGAGGTCGGCGCGACTCGCATGCGGCACGGTGCCGAGCACGCTTTCGTCGGCGGGGTTGATGATCGGCGTGCCGGAGGCCCGGCGCCAGCGTCCGTCCACGTAAAGCTCGATATCTGGGTAGGCCATGTCGCAGTCCACTTCCGGTTCGCGGAGGCGTTGATGCCGCCTCACTTGCGCGGCATCCAATCATATGTTCATATAATAGAACAATAGTTCTGACAGACAGAACGATCCGGCGCGAGATCGGGTCAGGGTGGCGGCTGCCGGGCTGCAACCTTCAAGAAAAATGATCGGGAGAGACGAGATGAGGAAAGTCGATACGGCTGCGCGGTTGTTGACGCGGCGCGCAGCGATGGCACTAGCGATTGTCGGCGCCGCCGTCGTGTCCGCGCCGACGGCGCGTGCACAAGACGCCTATCCGAGCAAGATGATCCGCCTGCTGGTGCCGTTCCCGGCCGGCAGCGCCACCGACGTGGAAGCGCGCTTCCTCGCCGAGAAGGTCGGCGCGGTGCTTGGCCAGAAGGTCCTGGTCGACAACAAGCCCGGCGCCAATGCCAATATCGGCGCCGCCGAAGTCGCGCGCGCGGCAGGCGATGGCTACACGCTGTATCTCGCCACCAACTCGACCCATTCGGCCAATGTGCATCTCTACAACAAGATGCCATTCGACCCCGTTGCCGACTTCACGCCGATCGCGCGGCTGACGCGCAATCCGCTGGTGATGGTGGTCGCCAAAGATTTTCCCGCCAAGAATCTGAAGGAGTTTTTGGCCTATGCCAAGGCCAATCCCGGCAAGCTGAGCTACGGCTCCGGCAACACCGGCAGCATGGCGGCGGCGCAACTCGTGAAGTCGATGGCCTCGATCGACGCGGTGCGGATCTCCTATCCCGGCACGCCGCAGGCGATCACCGACCTGCTCGGCGGCCGCATCGAATTCGTCATCACCGACGTCGCCGTGACGCGCGAATTCATCAACAATGGCAGCCTGCGCGCCCTCGGCGTGACCACGCCGCAGAAGGTGACCTCGCTGCCCGACGTGGCGCCGCTCGCCGAAGTCGGGCTGCCCGGCTACGACTTCGCCGCCTGGAGCGGACTGTTTGCGCCGAAGAACCTGCCGGCGGATATCGTGCAGAAGCTCAACAAGGCCTTTGTCGACGTGATGGCGACCGATGAGGCGAAGAAGTTCTTCTCCGATATCGGCCTCGAACCCGACACCAGCACGCCGCAGGGCTTGGCCGACCACGTCACCCGGCAGACCGAATTGTGGGGCCGCGTCATCAAGGAGTCCGGTCTTGAAAAAATCTGATCCCGTCAATGCAGCCTTCGCGGCGCTTCCCGCGCTGCTGGAGGGCGACACCGCGCTGATCCAGCGCGGCCGCTTTCTGGATGTCGATTGTCTGCTTGGCTCCACCGAGCAGGCCTTCCACGTCGCGATCCGCGCCGGCCGCATCGTCGACATGGTGCCGGCGCCGGTCCTGATGCGCTCATGGGAGTTCGGCTATCGCGCCACGCCGGAGGCATGGACGGCGTTCTGGCAGCCAATGCCGAAGGCGGGCTGGCACGATCTTCTCTCGCTCACCAAGCGCGGCGAAGCCACGCTCGACGGCGAGATCCGGCCCTTCATGACCCATCTGCAATATTTCAAGGACCTGCTGGCGCTGCCGCGCAAGTCGGGAGGCGCCGCATGACCGGTCATATCGAACCGATGGTCGGCCGTTACGTGCATGTCGAACTCGACGGCACCGCACACCGGATCTATTTCGAGGAAGCGGGGCAGGGCATTCCGCTGGTCTGCCTGCACACCGCCGGCTCCGATAACCGGCAATGGCGCTATCTGCTGGCCGATGAAGAGTTCGCCAAACATTTCCGCATCATCGCCTTCGATTTGCCCTGGCACGGCAAGTCGAATCCGCCGGCCGATTGGGACGGCAGCGAATATCAGCTGACCACCGCGCGCTATACCCAGACGATCCGCGCCTTCTGTGCGGCGCTCGATCTCGACCGGCCCGTGGTGATGGGCTGCTCGATCGGCGGCCGCATCGTGCTCAATCTGGCCATCGATCATGCCAGCGAGTTTCGCGCGCTGATCGGCCTCGAAGCCGCGGATTTCCAGGCGCCGTGGTACGACACCACCTGGCTCAACCGTCCGGATATCCATGGCGGCGAGGTCTGCGCCGCCCTGGTGTCGGGACTGGTGGCGCCGCAATCGCCGGCCGAGGCGCGAATGGAAACGCTGTGGGCCTACAAGCAGGGCGGCCCCGGTGTGTTCAAGGGCGACCTGTATTTCTACCGCGTCGACGGCGACCTGCGCGGCCGCACCAAGGCGATCGATACGAATGTTTGTCCGCTCTATCTGCTGACCGGCGAATACGATTTCTCCTGCTCGCCGGACGACACCGTGCGGACGGCATCCGGCATCGCGGGCGCCGAGGTCACCGTGATGGAGCAGCTCGGTCATTTCCCCATGAGCGAAAATCCCAAGCAATTCCGGCGCTACATCGCGCCGGTGCTCGAAAAAATCCAACAACAAAACAAATCCTGAGGAAGCATCACATGGGCGTCAAGGCATTCGCGAAGGCGATCACTCTATCAACGGCAGTGGTGCTGTCGGCACAGATCGCCGGCGCCGCGGAGACCATCAAGATCGGCGTGCTGAACGACCAGTCCGGCGTGTTCGCCGACAATGGCGGCACCGGCTCGGTGGCGGCGGCGAAGCTTGCCGCCGAGGATTTCGGCGGCGAGATTCTCGGCCAGAAGATCGAGGTGATCACGGCCGATCACCAGAACAAGCCGGACATCGCGGCGTCCACGGCGCGTCGCTGGTTCGACACCGAAGGCGTCGACATGATCGCCGATGGCGCGGCGTCATCCGCCGGCTTCGCGATTCTCGAAGTGGCGCGGCAGAAGAACAAGATCTTCACCATCAGCGGCCCCGGCTCGTCGGATTTCACCGGAAAATCCTGTTCGGCCACCAGCTTCCATTTCAACTATGACACCTACGCCCTGTCCAAGCTGACCTCCGAAGCCATCACCAAGGCCGGCGGCAAGACGTGGTACTTCATCTCGGCCGACTATGCCTTCGGCCACGCCCTGCAGCGTGACGCCACCAAATTCATCGAAGGCGCCGGCGGCAAGGTGATCGGCTCGGCCGCGCATCCGCTTGGCAGCGCCGACATGGCCTCCTTCCTGCTGCAGGCGCAAGGATCGGGCGCCAAGGTGGTCGGCCTTGCGACCTCGGGCGCCGACGTGCAGACCGCCATCAAGCAGGCCGGTGAATTCGGCATCGTCGAGGGCGGACAGCAGCTCGCGGGCCTTCTCGTCTTCATTACCGACGTCAATGCGCTCGGCCTCAAGGCCACCCAGGGCCTGCAGGTGACCACCTCGTTCTACTGGGATCTCAACGACGAGACCCGCGCCTGGACCAAGCGCTATTTCGCGCTGACCAACAACAAGGTCCCCAGCATGGTTCAGGCCGGCGTCTATAGCGGCGTGCACCACTATCTCGCCGCGGTGAAGGCCGCCGGTACCAAGGACCCGACCATCGTCGCCCAGAAGATGCACGAGATGAAGGTCAACGACATGTACAACAAGGATGTCACCATCCGCCCCGACGGCCGCGTGCTGCACAACATGTATCTGGTGCAGGTGAAGAAGCCGGAAGAATCCAAGTACAAGTATGACTACTACAAGGTGGTCACCACGTCGCCCGGCGAACAGGCGTTCCGTCCGATGAGCGAAGGCGGCTGCCCGCTGGTCAAGGGCTGATCCGACGACAATGCGGGCGCGGCTGGCCGCGCCCTTTCAATCTCGATCTGCAATGAAGACGAAGGAGTGCGGCATGGCGACGGCTATTGGTTTTATTGGTCTGGGCGTGATGGGCGAGCCGATGTGCCGCAATCTGGCCCGCAAGTCGGGCGTGCCGGTGTTCGGCTTCGACCGCGCCGATGCGCCGCTGGCGCGCCTCGCCGAGGCCGGCGTCACGCGCGCGGCGACGTTGGCCGACCTTGCCAGGCAATGCGACGTGATCTTCATGGCGTTGCCGAGCGGCAAGCATGTGGCGGCGGTGTGCGACGGCGATGACGGGCTGCTGGCCCATGCCGATGCGCGCCATACCATCGTCGATCTCGGCACCTCGCCGGTGGAAGCCAGCCGCGAACTGGCCAAGCGCTTCGCCGACAAGGGCGCTGGTTATGCCGACGCGCCGATCGCGCGAACCCGGCAGGCGGCCGAGGACGGCACGCTTAGCGTCATGGTCGGCGCCAGTGATGCGATCTTCGCGAAGCTGCGACCCCTGATCGCCACCTTCGCCACCGACATCACCCATTGTGGCGCCATCGGCGCCGGCCAGGTGGTGAAGATTCTCAACAACATGGTGCTGATGGAAACCGTCGTCGCGCTCGGCGAAGCGCTGGAAACGGCGAAGCGCGCCGGGCTCGATCCCCAACTGGTGTTCGAGACGCTGGCCAAGGGCTCGGCCGACAGCTTTGCCCTGCGCAACCACGGGATGAAGGCGATGCTGTCCGACACCTTCCCGGAGCGCGCGTTTTCCACCGAATATGCCCGCAAGGACATCAGCTACGCGCTCGATCTGGCCCGCTCGGTGGACATCAAGCTGCAGGGGGCGGAACTGGCCGACAAGTTGCTCGGCGAGGCGATTGACGCCGGCGACGGCGACCTCTACTGGCCGGTGATCGCGCGCGTCATCAAGGCGTCGCGCACCGCCTGATCGATACCTATGAGAAAGCCCGCAACCAGAGCCGTGGATGCCCCGCGCGAAGCCGGCGACGGCGTCGCCGCGGTCGAGCGCGCGCTGTCCATCGTTGCGGCGCTGGAGGGCGCCGACCAGCCGATGACCCTGGCGGAGCTTGCGGTTCGCACCGGCTTCTACAAGAGCACCATCCTACGCCTGCTAGGCTCGCTGGTGCCGACCGGCTATGTGATGCGGCTGCCGGACGGCAGCTACGATCTCGGCCCGACCGCTTTCCGGCTCGGCGTTGCCTTCACCCGCAAGAATGCGCTCGGCCATCATGTGCGGCCGGCGCTGCAGGAACTGGTGGATCGCGGCACCGAGAGCGCATCGTTCCATGTGCGGCAGGATGCCGACAACCGCGTCTGCCTGTTCCGCGTCAATTCCCGCCACGCCACGCTTGATCGCGTCGAGGCAGGGCATAGCTACGCATTGCTGCGCGGCGCCGCCGGGCACATCATCCTCGCTTATGATGGCCAGCAGGGACCGCGCTACGATGCGATCCGCCGCGATGGTTTTGACGTCTCCCTCGGCGAGCGCGATCCGAGCTGCGCCGCGGTGGCGGCGCCGGTGTTCGGCCCGCGCGGCATGCTGGTGGGCGTGATCTCGCTGTCGGGGCCGCGCGAGCGGTTCGGCGACGCCGAGATCGCCGAAATGAAACGCGTGCTTGGCCCGGTGGCCAGGACGCTGACGACCAATCTGGGTGGTGAATGGCCGGACGACTCTCGCTGAAGTTTTTGGGCGCGGCGGCATGCTGCGCGAGGACGATCTGATCATGGCCACATCTCCTATCCCCGACGTCCTTGTCATCGGCGGCGGCAATGCCGCGTTGTGTGCGGCCTTGATGGCGCGCGAGGCCGGCGCCTCGGTGATGCTGGTGGAGTCCGCGCCGAAGGAATGGCGCGGCGGCAATTCGATGCATGTGCGCAACCTGCGCTGCATGCATGACGAACCGCAGGACGTGCTGATCGAGTCCTATCCCGAAGAAGAGTTCTGGCAGGACCTATTGAAGGTCACCGGCGGGTTGACCAACGAACCGCTGGCGCGCCTCGTCATCCGCCATTCGTCGCGCTGCCGGCCGTGGATGCGCAAGCACGGCGTGCATTTCCAGCCGCCGCTGTCCGGCGCTTTGCATGTGGCGCGGACCAATGCGTTCTTCATGGGCGGCGGCAAGGCGCTGGTGAATGCCTATTACCGGAGCGCCGAACAGCTCGGCGTCGCGATCCGCTACGATTCGCCGATCAAGACCCTCGACCTGCAGGAAGGCGAGTT
>JBEVEC010000099.1:0-6852 GCA_040512975.1 Tardiphaga sp.
GCCTATTATGCGGAAGGCGGCCTGATCGTGCGCCAGGCTGCGGAACTTGGCCTCAAGACGCAGTTCATCAGTCACGGATCTATCCAGAACAACTCGTTTGCGGAGATCGCCGGACCCGCCGCCGAAGGCTTCATCAGCGGCTCGCCGAGCTGGGACGACAATGCCCCGCAGGTGAAGATCTATCTCGAGCGCTACCGCAAGAAGTACAATCGCGAGTCGGACCTCTACGGCCCCTATTTCTACGATGCCGTGAAGCTTTATGCCGAAGCGATCAAGCGCGGCGGTTACTCGAAGGAAGGTATTGTCAAGGGACTGAAGGAGATCAAGGACTTCCAGGGCGTGGTCGGCAAGATGGGCTTCGACCACGGCAATGTGGTCCTGCTGCCGCTGCGCTTCGTGAAATTCACCAACGGCAAGTGGACTCTCATCGGCAATTGACGCGATGTCCTATTCGGAAACCATGATGGATGTGCGCGGCACGCGGATTCGCGTGCTGCGCGGCGGCAACGGTCCACCGCTGATCTTCCTGCACGGCGCAAGCGGGCATGTCGGCTGGCTGCCGTTTCTCGAACGGCTGTCACAGGCCTTTGACGTGCTTGCGCCGGAGCATCCGGGCTTCGGCGTTTCCGACGATCCGTCCTGGCTCGATCGCCCGGACGATCTGGCGTATTTCTATCTCGATCTGATCACGCAGTTGAAGCTCGACGGGGTCCACCTGATGGGCACGTCGCTCGGTGGCTGGATCGCGGCGGAGCTTGCGGTGCGCAACACGGCGCGCCTCGCCAGCCTGACGCTGATCTGCGCGGTCGGTATCACGGCGAACGGCGCGCCGGTCGACGACATGTTCCGCATGAGCGCGGAGGAGAACGCGCGCCGCTTCTACTTCGATCCGGAGCGCGTGCGGCGGCGGCTTGAGGCGCTCGCGGCGGCCGATCCGCGCGTGCTGGTGCGCAATCGCAGCACGGTCGTCCGTCTTGCCTATCCAAGCTTCCTCAATCCGGAGCTGGCGAAATGGCTGCACCGCGTGGATGTGCCGACCTTGCTGATCTGGGGCGAGAACGACGGGCTGGTGCCACCGCGGTTCGGCGAGGCCTATCGTGACCGCGTCCCCGATGCTTCGCTGGTCATGATCCCGCGCGCCGGCCACGCGCCTTTCGAGGAACAGCCGGATATGTTCCTTGCGGCGTTCGACGAGTTTCTCAAGCGCCGCAACCCGTGACGGTGGTGGCGTTCACCCGAACCGCGGCACGAAGCCGGTCGCGGTCGCCTCGATGTACCCGGCGAACGGCGCGCCGACATGGCCGGGAAACACCTGCGCGTCTTTGGCGGCGCAATGTTCCAGCACGGCGCGGCGGCTGACGCGCGCCTGTTCGGCATCCGAGTTCTTCGGGAAATTCCAGTGCGGGTAATAGACCTGCAGCAGGTGGTGGAACACATCGCCGACGAAGGCGCCGTGCTGTCCGCCGCTTTCGAGCCTGAACACGACGTGGCCGGCGGAATGGCCCGGCGCCGGCACGATCTCCAGGTGATCGTTGAGCCGGTGCGGCCCGGTGACCAGATCGGCGCGGCCGGCCTCGACCACCGGCAGCACGCCTTCGCGGAAGGTCCCGAGCTCGGCCGGGCCGAGCTTCGGGTCGGCGTCGAGCTTCTGGAAATATTCGAAGTCGGGCTTGGAGATCACGTAGCGGGCGTTCGGAAACGTCGGCACCCAGCGGCCGTCCTTGAGCTGCGTGTTCCAGCCGACGTGGTCGTGGTGGAGGTGCGTGCACATCACGAAATCGATCTCGTCGGGCCGCGCGCCGGCGGCGGCGAGCCGCTCGAGATAGGGCACGTTGAGCATGTGCCAGAACGGCCGCGCCGGCTTGACCTTGTTGTTGCCGCAGCAGGCGTCGATCAGGATCTTCTGCCGGCCGATCTGCAGCAGCCAGCTGTGCACGCTGAGCTTCACCAAGCCGCTGGCGGGGTCGTAGTGGTTCGGCGCCAGCCACTGCCGGTGCTCGGCGAAGATCTCCTCGCTCCAGTCCGGGAACAGGTCGCGCGGCGCATAGGTCGGGCCGTAGGTCTCCTCGACCCGCGCGATGGTGGCCTGGCCGACGGTGAACACGATCATCGCTTGGGCAGGAGATCGTTGGTGAAGGTCGCCGGGAAATCGATCGGAACCGTGCCGGTCGGCTGCAGATAGGCGAAGGTCGCCCGCGCCTGCGCCTCGGTGATGCGGCCGTCGGCGGTCCAGATCTGACTCACCGTCTCATAGGCCTGCTCGTTGGTCTCCGGCGCCATGGTCGAGTATTCCTTCGCCATCAGCGCCTTGCCGCGCTTGGGATCGGTCTTGAGGATCGCCATCGCCTCGGTGAAGACGAGCGCGACCTTGCGCAGCACCTCGGGCTTCTCCTTGATGATGTCGGGGTGGGTCGCCAGCACGATGAACAGGATGTCGCGGAACTCCGGAATGTCGCCGTTCATCATGTTGAGATAGATCTTGCCCTTGCCGGCCTGCTGCACCAGCACGCCGGCGGGCTCGAACGGCAGCGCCGCGTCGATCAGCTCGCGCTGGAAGGCCGCCACATAGGCAGGCGCCTCGGCGCCGAGATAGACGCTGCTGATGTCGCCCGGCAGGGTGAGGCCGTATTTCTTCGCCAGCACGCCGAGCATCTTCTCACCCGAGCCGCTCGGCGACGGCATCGCCACGCGCTGGCCCTTGAGGCGCTTGATCTTGTCCTCGACGCCGAGCTTCTCGGCGCCGGCCGAGAGCTTCTCGCTGGCGATCACGTTGTTCACCGGCCGATTGCAGATGTTGTAGAAGGCGACGATGCGCTTGCCCTGCACGCCGGCGGTGAGGATGTGCTCGTAGCTGAGGATGCTCACGTCCGCCTGCTTGGTCAGCGCCGCCTGCAACGCGAGCGCGCCGCCCTGCACGAAGGAGATATCCGGCTCGAGCCCGTGCTTCTCGAACAGCCTTTCCTGCTTGGCGACATAGAGCGCGCCCGAATAATAGCCGTGGCCGATATTGGTGATCTTCACCGGCTCGGCTGCGGCCGCCGAGGCGAGCGCCAGGGCGGCGGCAGCGAGGGCGGGAATGCGCATGATCCTCATGGGGCTTCCTCCGATATTCCTTGTCTCAGCGGCCGACGATCCGCCATCGCTCCATGCGATGTTGCACGATCTCGACCAGGAAATTAAGGCCGACCGCGAGCAGCGCGATCACTAGCAGCACCGCGAACACGCCGGCGGAGTCGAACTGCGCGCCGGAGAACTGCACCAGGTATCCGAGCCCGCGGTTGGCGGCGATCATCTCGCCG
This sequence comes from Tardiphaga sp., assembly GCA_040512975.1. Taxonomy (GTDB): domain Bacteria; phylum Pseudomonadota; class Alphaproteobacteria; order Rhizobiales; family Xanthobacteraceae; genus Tardiphaga. The sequence continues at coordinate 3,300 of JBEVEC010000099.1, forward strand.
AGCACGGCGCCGATCAGCGCATAGGGCACCGAGATCTTGAGCCCGGCAAAGACCCACGACATCGCCGACGGAATGATCACCTTGGCGATGACCTGGGCGCGCGTGGCGCGCATCAGCCGCGCGCCGTCGATCAGGTCCTGATCGACCTCGCGCACGCCCGCGAAGGTGTTGAGGAACACCAGGAACAGCACCAGCACCGCGGCGAGCGCGATCTTCGACTCGAGCCCGAGCCCGAACCACAGCACGAACAGCGGCGCCAGCGCGACCTTCGGCAGCGCGTTGAGCGCGTTGAGATAGGGGCTGAGCAGCCGACTCGCGAACGGCGAGACGCCGAGCCAGACGCCGAGGATGGCGCCGCCGACCGCGCCGATGAAGAAGCCCATGGCGGTGGCGTAGACGGTCGCCCCGATGTGCCGGAAGATCGAGCCGTCCATGGTCCAGCCGTAAAGCCGCACGGCGACGTCGATCGGATTGGAGATGAAGAAATTGTCGACGAGCCGGCCCGACGCGCCCTGCCAGACCAGCAATACCAAAATGCCGAGCGCGACCTGGCACAGCAGCATCGGCCAGCCGCTGATCTCCGGCAGCGCCGCGCGCGCGGGCGGCGCTTGGTCGAGCACCGTCGCCTGATCGAGCTTGCCGTCGGGCACCGTCATACCCGGTCCTCGTGGTATTCGAGCCGCAGCCGTTCCCACAGCGTGTCGTAGAACTCCTTGAACTCGTTGCTGAAGCGCACGTTCAAAACGTCGCGCGGACGCTTGAGGTCGATGCGCTGCTCGAGCGCCACGGTGGCGGGGCGGCGCGTGCACACCAGCACGCGGTCCGCCAGGGTGACGGCCTCCATCAGGTCATGGGTGACCAGCACCACGGTCTGCTTGTTCTCGTCGGCGAGCCGCAGCACCAGGTCGTGCATGGCGAGCTTGAGCTGGGCGTCGAGCGCGGCGAATGGCTCGTCGAGCAGTGCGGTCTCGGCGCCGTAGAGCAGCATGCGCGCGAGGCAGGCGCGCTTGCGCATCCCGCCCGACAGCTCGCTCGGAAAGCGGTCCTCGAAGCCCTCGAGCCCGACATGCGCGATCACCTGGTCGGCGCGGCGGGCGCGCTCGGCCTTGGCCACGCCGGCGAGCTCGAGCGGGAACGCCACGTTGTCGCGTACGTTGCGCCATGGCAGCAGGTTGTCCTTCTGGGTCATGTAGCCGACGTCGGTGTTGACGTCTTTCACGGCCTCGCCCTTGTAGACGATGTGGCCGCGGGTCGGCGCGTAGAGGCCGGCGATCATGTTGAGCAGGGTGGACTTGCCGCAACCACTCGGTCCGATCACGGCGACGATCTCCTGCCGCTCGACGGTCAAGGTCATGTCGCGCACGGCGTCGACCACGGCGTCGCGCTTGTGGAAGCTCTTCGAGACGTGGCGGATGTCGATCATGCCCCGTCCAATCTAGAAGATGGATCGCTGGTGGCCGCCATCGACGTCGATATTGGCGCCGCAGATGAATTCGGCCCGCCGCGACGCCAGGAAGGCGACCGCATTGGCGATGTCGTCGGGCGTGCCCCAGCGGCCGAGCGGGACCTCGGCGCCCCACTTGGTCTCCTGCTGCTCGAGGCTGCGCCCGAGATAGACCTCGTTGTGGAGCGTCAGCGCGTCGGTCAGCGGCGACTTGATGCGGCTCGGGCACACGGCGTTGACCAGGATGTTGCTCGGCGCCAATTCGTCCGACAGCGATTTCACGAAGGCGTGCTGCGCTGCATTGACGATGGTCGAGGCGATGGCGTTGGCCTGCGGCACCTTGCCGGTCTGGCCAATGATGACGATGAAGCGACCGCCGCCCTGCCGGCGCATATGCGGGACGACGCAGCGGGCGAGCTCCCAGGGTCCGATCACCTTGGTGTGGAAATGGCGGACGAGGTCGTCGGTCGCGGCCTCGTCGAACCGGCCGGCAAGATGGGTGCCGGCATTGCTCACCACGATGTCGATGCCGCCGAAGCCTTTGACGACGTCCTCGACCAGGGCTGCGACGTCGGCGGGCTTGCAGAGATCGGCCACGAAACCTTTGGCGTCGGCAGCGCTCACCTGCGCCACCGCCGCGTCGAGCCGCGCACGCTGGCGGCCGCAGATCGCGATCCGGCAGCCTTCGTCGCCGAGCCGGCGCGCGATCGCGAGCCCGATCCCGCTGGTGCCGCCGGTGATCAGCGCGGTCTTGCCGGAAAGGCCGAGATCCATCGCCGCCCTCACCCGAACACGTAGCGGTGATAGCCGCCGTCGATGCTGACCGCGCTGCCGGTGGTGAAGCTCGAGCAGTCGGAGGCCAGGAAGGCGACCAGGTCGGCGACCTCCTCCGGCCGCCCGGTGCGGCCGAGCGGATTGGCACGGGTGAAGCCCGCCGCCGCGGTCGCGCGGTCGACCCCGCGCTCGCGCATCTCGTTGGCGATCAGCGACGCCAGCAGCTCGGACTCGATGTATTGCGGGCAGACCGCGTTGACGCGGATATTGTCGCGCGCCACCGCGTCGGCGACCGACTTGGTCATCGCCAGCAGCGCCGCATTGGTGACGCCGGACGGAAACCGGTCCGGATGCGGATGGCGCCCCGCCTGCCCGATGATGTTGACGATCCGCCCGTCGCGCTGGCGTTTCATCACCGGCAGCACGGCGCGGATCATCGCGAAGAAGCCGAACACCTTGTCGCGCAGCTGCCGCTCCAGGATCGCCAGTGTCGTGCTCTCGACCGTGCCGCGCAGATGAGTGCCGGCGTTATTGACCAGGATGTCGATGCGGCCGAATGTCTCAAGCGCGGAATCGACGAACCTGCGCACCGCCGCCTCGTCGGTGACGTCGGTCGGGACGCCGAGCACGCGCGCTTCGGTTTGCTTGAACTCGCTGACCGCCGCGTCCAGGCGCTCGGCATTGCGACCGCAAATTGCGACGGCGCATCCTTCCTGCGACAAAGCATGCGCGACGGCCTTGCCGATTCCGCGCGACGCCCCGGTGACCACGGCGACTTTCCCGCGCAGGCCGAGCTCCATCCTCCCCTCGCATTTCTTATTGCATTGCCGCCCGAAGGATACTCTATGGATGGGTTTTGCAGGTCAAGCCGACGGGAGAAACGAGCAATGGATCTGGGCATCAAGGGGCGGCGCGCGATCGTCACCGGCGGCAGCAGCGGCATCGGCTACGAGACCGCGCGGCTGTTCCTGGAGGAAGGCGTGCGCGTGCTGATCACCGGGCGCGACGCCGGCAAGCTCGAGAAGGCGCGCGACGAGCTCAAGAAGAAGACCGGCGGCGAGGTGCACGCCGTGCAGGCCGACATGACCAAGGAAGAAGACATCAAGCGCATGGTGGACACCGCCAAGGACAAGCTCGGCGGGGTGGACATTCTCGTGAACAATGCCGGCACCATGTATTCGGGCCGGTTCGCCGTGATCGACGACAACGAGATGAAGAAGCAGCTCGACACCAAGCTGTTCGGATTCATGCGCGCGATCCGGCTGGTCTATCCGATGATGAAGGCGCAAAAGTGGGGACGCATCGTCAACACCATCGGCGGCGCCGGGAAGGAAC
>JBEVEC010000282.1:0-20006 GCA_040512975.1 Tardiphaga sp.
ACAGCGACAGGAACGAGCCGCCGATGCCGGCCAGAAATCCCCCGCACATGGTGGCGCGCAGGCGGATGAGGTTGACGGAATAGCCCATGGCGCGCGCGGCGTCGGCGCTCTCGCCGGCGGTGCGGATCAGCAATCCCCAGCGCGTGGTTTTGAAGGCCCAGTACAGCAACGGCGCCAGCGCCACGCCGATCAGGAAAAGGACGTTGACCTGCAGCGCGGCGCGGACCTGGGGCACGTCGCTCCACCAGCCGAATTCGATCGCCGGAAGATGCGGCGCCGACGGCTCGATCAGCGGCTTGCCGAGGAAGAAGGCGAGGCCGATGCCGAACAGCATCAGCGCGATGCCCACCGCGACGTCGTTGACCCGCGGCAGCGAGCAGATGCCGGCATGCAGCGCGCCGAACAGCGCACCAGTGATGCCCGCGGCGACGACGCCGAGCCATGGCGAGCCGGTCAGGTAGGAGACGCCATAGGCGCTCATGGCGCCCATCACCAGCGTGCCTTCGAGCCCGAGATTGATGCGGCCGGAGCGCTCGGTGATGCATTCGCCGAGGCTGACGAACAGGAACGGCGTCGAGATTCGGATGGCGCCGCCGAGCACCGCGAGCGGCACGGTCCAGTAGCCGATGTCGCCCGCCATCAGGATTTTCCTCTTAGGAAGCCGATCCGGCCATAGACCGCATCGCTCGCCAGCACGAAGACGAAGATCATGCCCTGCAGCACCTGCACCGAGGCATCGGGCAGTCCGAGCCGGCGCTGCAGCAGCCCGCCGGACGCGCTGATGCCGCCGAGCAGGATGGCGACGGGAATGATCGCCAGCGGATTCTGCCGCGCCAGGAACGCGACGAGGATGCCCGTGAAGCCGTAGCCCGCCGCGAGATTGGCGTTGGTGCGGCCCTGCACCGCGGCGACTTCCACCATGCCGGCGAGGCCCGCGGCGCCGCCGGCCAGGAAACAGGTGATCATGATGAGCTTGCCGACGCCGAGGCCGACGATTTTTGCGGCCCGCACATTGCCGCCGGCGACGCGCGCGGCGAAGCCGAAGGTGGTGTGATAGATCAGGACGTAGGACGCCACCGCGGCGATCAGGCCGAACACCAGGCCCCAATGCACGTCGGTGCCGGGGATCGAGCCGATCATGTTGGCGGCGCCGATCTCGCGGCTCGACGGCTTGTTGAGGCTGGCGGGATCGCGCATCACGCCCTCGACCAGATGGTTGAGGATGGCGAGGCCGATATAGACCAGCAGCAAACTCGAGATGGTCTCGTTGACGCCGCGGTAATGCCGGAGTCCGCCGGCGATCATAATCCAGACGCCGCCGCCGGCGACGCCGGCGATGACCATGGCGACCTGCACCACCAGGGGTGCGGCGCCCTGCAACAGCAAGGCCGCGCTGGTGGCCGAAAGCGCGCCGATCAGCAGCGCGCCCTCGCCGCCGATGATCACCATGCCCAGTTGCGCCGGCAGCGCCGTGCACAGCGCCGTCAGGATCAACGGCGCCGCCTTGGTCAGCGTGTTCTGCCACGAGAACCAGGTGCCGAAGGCGCCCTGGTACATGTACCAGTACAAGTCCAGTGGGTTCTTGCCGAACAGCGCGACAAACACGCCGAAGGCCGCAAGCGCGCCGACCAGCGCGCCTGCGGGGATGACGATGTATTCAATCGTGCCGCCATAGCGCTGGCGAAACCCCGGTCTGGCCGGAGCGCCGTCCATCACCAGGGATTCGCCAACGCCGGCCGTCACGACGTCGATCCGATCACGCCCTCGATCAGATAGTCCATCTTCTCGAGTTCGGGGTCCTTCTGGCCGCGGTCGGTCCCGGCGGCGATCACCTGCTTGCCCTTGTTGTCCATCAGCGGGCCCTTGAAGATGGTGTAGGTCCCGGCGATGAGCTGCGCCTTGATGTCATCGGCGTGCTTGCGCGCTTCGGCAGAGACGGCTTCGCCGTAAGGCGAGCATTTGACGACTTCTTCCTTGAGACCACCGCGGAAGAAATTCGGGATGCCTTCGCCCGACGCGATCATCTTGAGGACTTTGGGATACAGCGCTTCCCAATTCCATTCCGCGCCGGTGAGATAGGCCTTGGGCGCCAGCGGCGACTGGTTGACGTGATAGCCGCAGACCATGGCGCCGCGGCGCGCCGCGTTCTCCACCATCGTCTTCGGGCCGTCGACGTGGCAGGTGAGCACGTCGACGCCCTGGTCGATCAGGCTGTTGGTGGCCTCGGCCTCCTTGACCGGCATCGACCAGTCACCGGTGAAGATCACCTGGGTGGTGGCCTTCGGATTGGCGAGGCGGGCGCCCAGCGTGAAGGCGTTGATGTTGCGCAACACCTGCGGGATCGGTTTTGCGGCGACGAAGCCGAGCTTGCCGGTCTTCGAGGTGTGGCCGGCGACGATGCCGGAGATGAACTGGGCTTCGTCGATATAACCGAAATAGCTGCCGGCGTTTTTCGGGTCCTTGTCGCTCCAGAGCCCGCCGCAGTGTTCGAACACGACCTTCGGATATTTCTGAGCGACCTTGATCATGTGCGGGTTGTAGTAGCCGAACGAGGTCGGAAACAGCAGCGTCGCGCCGTCGAGATTGATCATCGACTCCATGGTCTTCTCGACCGCGTCGGTCTCCGGAACCTTCTCTTCCTCGATCACCTTGATGCCGGGCATTTTCTTCAGCACGGCGGCGGCGGCGGCGTGGGCCTGGTTATAGCCGTAGTCATCGCGCGAGCCGACATAGATGAAACCGATGGTGGTGTCGGCGGCGACGGCACCGCGCAGGCCGAGTGCCGAGCCCAGCGTCAGCGCCGCGCCCCCCTGCAGCAGGCGGCGCCGTGAAAGTCGATCGAAGTCCATGGTGGTCTCCCCTGTGGCGGCGTGCCGCCCGTGTGACGCGGCCGCGCCTGTCCCAGCGGAGCCTGGACACGATGTCGCAAGCTTCATGCCAACGGGTAGGGAGAAGGCAGGTATTTTTATCTGGCTGATTTGTTACGGATTTTCAGCGATCGGAATTTGAAGCTTGAAATACTCAAAATTCGATTTGCTTAAATTCTGAGCTAATTACCCAGCTTGCATGCAATGAAACTCGCTGCGAATGAGCGTCCCCGCAGAACGCAGGGACGCTCTCGATGGCTACTCGGCCGCCCCGGCCAGGCTCTCCTTTGCTCCTGCCTTGGGCGCCGCCGGCTTTGGCTCGCCGAAGAATTTTCGCACGAAGACGTAGAACACCGGGGTGAACACCAGGCCGAATACGGTGACGCCGATCATGCCGGTGAACACCGCGGTGCCCAGCGACTGGCGCATCTCGGAGCCGGCGCCGGTCGCTACCACCAGCGGTGCGACGCCGAAGATAAAGGCCAGCGAGGTCATCAGGATCGGCCGTAGCCGGGTCCGCGCGGCGCCAATCGCCGCGTCGACCGTGCTGGCGCCCTCATCCTCGGCTTGACGGGCAAATTCCACGATCAGGATCGCGTTTTTGGCTGCCAGTCCCACGAGCACCACGAAACCGATCTGTGCCAGCACGTCGATCGGCATGCCGCGCAGCGACAGGCCGGTGACCGAAGCCAAAAGGCACATCGGAATGATCATCACCACTGCCAGCGGCAGCCGCCAGCTTTCATACTGCGCCGACAGCACCAGGAACACGAACAGCGCGGAGGCCCCGAAAATCAGGATCGACGATGTGCCCGGTAGCTGCTGCTGGAACGCGAGCTCGGTCCATTCGAAACCGATGCCCACAGGCAGCACTTCCTTGGCCAGTTGCTCCATCCGGTTCAGCGCGGTGCCGGTAGCGACCGTGGGCGACGCCACGCCCATCACTTCGGCTGCGGGATACAGGTCGAAGCGCGGCACGCGATACGGCGCGTTCTGGTATTTCAGCTGCGCCACGGAGCCGATCGGCACCATCTCGCCGGCTGTGTTGCGCACCTTGAGCCGGCCGATGTCCTGCGGGTCGGTGCGAAAATTGGCATCGGCCTGCGCGATGACCTGGTAGGTACGGCCGAGATAGTTGAAGTCGTTGACATATTGCGAGCCGAGATAGACTTGCAGCGTGGTGAAGACGTCGGTCGGCGTCAGCCCCACCTTCTGCGCCTTCTCGCGGTCGATATCCGCATAGATCGACGGCGAGCGGGTCGAGAACAGCGTGAAGACTCCGGCAAAGGCGGGGTCCTTGTTGGCGGCCGCGACCAGCGCCTGCGACGCCTTGGCGAGAGCATCGGCGCCCAGACCGGCGCGGTCCTGCACCATCATCTTGAAGCCGCCCGAGGTGCCCAGTCCCTGCACCGGCGGCGGCGGGATGGTCAGCACATAGGCGTCCTTGATCACCGACAGCCGCTTGCGCAGGTCGGCGAGCACGCTGGCCGCGGTGACGCCGTCGACCTCATGGTTGTACAGCGACGGCAGGCCGGAAAAGATCGTGCCGGCATTGGACGCCACCGTGAAGGTCGTCGCATCCAGCCCCGCGAACGGCGCCACGTGCTCGACGCCCGGCGTGCTGAGGATGATGTCGATGGCCTGCTTCATCACCGACTCGGTACGGTCCAGTGTGGCGCCTGGCGGCAGCTGCAGCACGCTGATCAGGTAGCCCTGGTCCTGCTCCGGGATGAAGCCGATGGGCGCGCGCGCGAATTGCACGCCGGCGGTGCCGATCAGGCAGACATAGGCAATCAGCATGACGACGCTGGCCTTGATGAAGCGGCCGGTGAGCCGGCCGTAGAAGTTCGACATCCATTCGAAGCCGGCGTTGAACTTGTTGAAGCCGGCATTCAACGTGCGGACGGCCCAGTTGCCGCCGGCCTTGTGCTCGTGCTGATGCGCGCGGAACAGCACGGCGCACAGCGCCGGGCTCAGGGTCAGCGAGACGAAGCACGAGATCAGCGTCGACGCCGCGATGGTCACCGCGAACTGGCGAAAGAATTGTCCGGTGATGCCGGACAAGAAGGCCGTCGGCACGAACACCGCGCACAGCGTCAGTGCGATCGAGATCAGCGCGCCGCCGACCTCGTCCATGGTGACATGCGCTGCCTCGCGCGGCGCCATGCCGCGCTCGAGATTGCGCTCGACGTTCTCCACCACGACGATGGCGTCGTCGACCACGATGCCGACGGCGAGCACGAGGCCGAACAGCGACAGGTTGTTGAGCGAGATGCCGAGGGCATAGAGGATCGAGAAGGTCCCGACCAGCGACACCGGGATCGCGATCACCGGAATGATCGCGGCACGCCAGCTCTGCAGGAACAGGAACACCACGCCGACCACCAGCAGGATGGCGATGAAGATCGTGTCGATGACCTCGTCGACGGATTTGCCGACGAAAATGGTCGGATCGTAGATCACGATATCCTTGACGCCGGGTGGGAAGTCCTTCGCCAGCACCTTCATGGTGTCGAGCACCTCGTGCTCGACCTGCAGCGAATTGGCGCCGGGCTGCGCGAAGATCAGCAGCGGCACGCCCGGCCCCTTGTCCATATAGGCGGTCGACCCGTAATCGGCGGCGCCGATCTCGACACGGCCGACGTCACGGACGCGGGTGACGCGACCTTCGGCATCCGACTTGATGACAATATCGGCGAACTGCTCCGGCGTGGCGAGACGACCTAGTGTCTGGATGTTGAGCTGGAAGGCCTGGTTCGACGGCGCCGGCGGCTGGTTCAACACGCCGGCGGACACCTGGACGTTCTGCGCGCGCAAGGCGGCGAGGATTTCGCCGGCGCTGAGATTGCGCGAGGCGACCTTGTCGGGATCGAACCAGATCCGCATGGCGTATTCGCGGGCGCCCTGGAACTGGACGTCGCCGACGCCGGGCAGCCGCGCCAGCGTGTCCTTCACATGCAGCGTCGCGTAGTTCGACAGATACAACGTGTCGCGCGAGGCGTCGGGCGAATACAGGTGCACCGCGAGCAGGATGTTCGGCGTCGATTTGCGCACGGTCACGCCGAGCCGCTGCACGTCTTCCGGCAACCGTGGCAGCGCGTCCTGCACGCGGTTCTGCGTCAGCATCTGCGCGACGTTGAGATCGGTGCCGATGCGGAATGTCACCGTCACCGTGAGCTTGCCGTCGCCGGTGGACTGGCTGGACAGATACAGCATGTTTTCCACGCCGTTGATCTGCTGCTCCAGCGGCGTCGCCACCGTACGCGCCACCGTGTCGGCCGAGGCGCCGGGATAGGTGGTCGAGATCTGCACCGTCGGCGGCACGATCTCGGGATATTGCGAGATCGGCAGGATCACCAGCGCGCCGAGACCGATCAGCGTGACGAACACGCTGAGCACGGTGGCGAAAATCGGCCGGTCGATGAATGTATGGGTCAGGCGCATGGCGGTGTCCGATCAATCCTGTCCGGCCGCGGCGGCATCGAACTTGATGGCGCCGTCCTCGGCGACCACCTTCGCGCCGGGCATTGCGTAGGACAGGCCGCTGATGATGGCGCGGTCGTCGGCCGCGAGGCCCGAGCGGATGATCCGCAACCCGCCGCGGATATCGCCGGTCTGCACGAATTTCGGCGTCACGACTCCGTCCTTGCTTACGGTCATCACCACCTGTTGCGACTGGTCGAGGGTGACGGCCGCGTCAGGGAGCAGCAGCGTGGGCTGCGGCCGCGACACCGCCAGGCGCAGGCGGGCGAATTGCCCCGGCGCCAGGAACAGGTCGGCATTGGGCACCGTGGCGCGGGCGTGAATGGTGCCGCTGGAGCGATCCAGCACGTTGTCGACGAAGTCGAGCTGGCCCTGGCGCTTGAAATCGGTCTCGTCGCTGAGCGCGATGGCGACCTTGTCGCCGAGATCCTTCGGCGCCTGCGCGCGCTCGCGGGCAAACACCAGATAGTCGCTCTCGCTCATATCGAAGTCGAGATAGATCGGATCGAGCGACACCAGCGTCGCCAGCAGCGTGGTCGGGCCGACGCCGGCGCGGCTGCCCGCGATCAGGCTGCCGATCGAGACCTGGCGCGCGCCGATGCGGCCGTCGAAGGGAGCCGTGACGCGGCTGTATTCGAGGTCGAGCTGCGCATCCTGGATGCGGGATTTCGCGTCGTCGATAGCGGCCTGCGACGAGCTGTGATCGTTGGTGCGCTGGTCGACGGTCTCCTGGGTGGCGAAGTCGCTCTTTTTCAGCGATTGCGCGCGCGTCAGTTCGGCATTAGTAAGCGCGATGCGCGAGTTCGCCGTCACCAATTGCGCATTGGCCTGCGCCAGCTTCACCTCGTAGGGCCGCGGATCGATGACGAACAGCAGGTCGCCCTTATGGACGATCTGGCCATCCTTGAAGTGAATCTCGGTCAAAGTGCCGCCGACCTGCGCGCGCAGCTCGACCCGGTTGACCGCGGAGAACTGGCCGAGAAAACCAAGTTGACGATCGAGATTCTGCTGCAGCGGCTTGCTGACGGTGACGTGGGGGGTCGGCGGCGCCGCCGGCGCGGCGTGTTGCGCGTGCTGCTCATAGGACGAGAAGGCGTAATAAACGGCGATCCCCGCCATGACGAGCCCGAGGACGGCCAGCCATCGCCGCGAGGGACGGCGCATGGCGGCAGGAGTTGGCGCGTTGTCGTAGGCCGGTCGCTTGGTGTAGTCGTCCATGGCATTTGCTCGGCGGTTTGAGCAGGCCGATGCAGCGCGCCGTCGCGACGCTCCGCCGTCAGCCCGAGGTTTTAGGTGTAGCTTTGCGGAAGCAAGCCGCGATCCAGGGATGACTGAGGCCCGGTTACGTCGACGGCCCCGGCGGTCCCGGCTTGTTCGCTCGAACTCGAAATCAACGACCAACGCCCCCGCTGCATCGATTGGTGTGAGAGTCTCGTGTGTTCAACCTGTGTAGCGATCGCAAGGTGCGACTACCAGATCGCAGGTATCAATTCACCCGCACGAGATCGTGAGCCGGACGCGCAAGTGATCGCGTGAGGACTCGTGAGAGCCCGTCAACGACCATTCGCCCGGTGGAGCTCACACCTAGCTACGCGACGATGCCGGCGCAAGATGGCATGACGGTCATACTTTTATAATGGCGCTTATCATTCGGCCGCGCGCGCTTCCTTCGCGCCGAACACCCGCGTCGGCTCGGGAAAGCCGCAGGACGTGCCGTCGGTGACCTTGACCTGGTCCTCCCATGGCAAGCGATAGGTGCCGGCAACCATGTCTTGCATGAAGGTGTAAGGACAATCCATCGCGCCGCCCTTCACCGCGACATAGCCGCGGTGCCAGAGCTGATAGATGTTGTTCTCGACGCCCCAATGAATGCGGGCCTCGCGCACGAGATCGGGTCGCACTTCGGCGGTGATGATCTCGTCGGCGCGGCCGGTGGTGCCGTGGGCGATCACCGAGCCGTCGAAATTGACGATCATGCCCTCGCCCATGGAGTCGAACGAGCCGTCCGATCCGCACATGCAGACATTGGCGGTGATCATCAGGTTCTGAAAGGCATTAGCCTGGTTGGTGAAGCGCCAGCTATCGCGGATCGGCGCGGTGTAACCGGCGGTGCGCAGCATGATCTCGGCGCCCTTGTAGGCGCATTCCCGCGCCATCTCGGGGAACATGCCGTCGTGGCAGATGATCAGCGCGAGCTTGGCACCCTTCGGGCCGTCGATAACGGGAATGCCGACATTGCCCGGCTCCCACGGCTCGACCGGAATCCAAGGATGGAATTTGCGGTAGTAAAGCTTGATCTCGCCGTGGTCGTCGATGATCAGGCCGGAATTGTAGGGATTGCCGTCGGGGTTGTACTCCATGATGGAGAAACAGCCCCAGATCTTGTTGTCGATGCAGGCCTTCTTGAACGCCGCGACCTCCGGCCCGTCGAGACGGCACATGATTGCCGGGTTGGTGTCCATCGACAGGCCGTGCAGCGAATATTCTGGAAACACCACAAGATCCATGGTGCCAAGATTGCGCCGCGCCTTGCCGACCATGGCGACGATGCGCGCGGTCTGCGCCGCCAGGTCCTGCGGCGTCGCCACATTGGGCAGTTGCAACTGCACCAGCCCGATGACCACGCCTTCCGGCGACTTGTTGAGACCACCGAGACCGTTCATGGCAAATCCTTCCGCACGCGCAAGCCGCAAGGAGACCTGATTTCGAGACCCACCAAAAGTCCATTTTTCAAGCGGTTGCAGCCCTGCTCTGCCTGAAATCGAAGCATTTACACTGGACGGGCCGCGGCCCTAGACCTTATTACACGGCTCGCACGCGCCGACGTCGTCGTCGCCTTGGCGAGACCGATGCCACTCCGATGCTCTCGATCGCCGATGCTGCAGCGCACGCAGCGGCGCTGCGCCTAGCCACCTCGTCTGGAAGGAAGCCACCGTGTCCAAATCGCCCGTCGTCACCATCGATCGCCACCCCGGCCGCACGGCGCAGACCATCGGCATCGCGCGCGTGCTCGGCACCGACGAGACGCTGATCCATGAGCCGTCGGTGGGCGTGGTCGGCACCAAGGGCGACAGCCAGTGCTATATGGGCGTGATGGCCAAGGTGGACGCGATCCATGCGAGCCTGAAGGGCCGCATCGGGCGCGGCGAAGGCCAGTTGCCCTACCGGCTGGTGCAGCCGGAATACACCATCGCCACCTCGGACGGCATCCGCAACGGCACCCGCGAGATGCGCTATTCGCTGATCGGCCGCGAGGTCACCAATGATGCGCTGTCGGAGCACCTGAGCGCCACCGGCCTCGCCGGCACCATCGCCGTGGTGGCCTGCGACAAGCCGCCGGTCGGCACGCTGGCCGCCCTGCTCGAGCACAACGAGCCGGCGATCATCATGTCGGACGGCGCGATCCATCCCGGCACCGACCCCGAGACCGGCGAGAAGCTCGACATCGTCAGCGCCTACCAGGTTGCCGGCAGCCCGGACGCGGCCTATCGCGACCGCATCGCCTGCAACGCCTGTCCGGGCTACGGCTCCTGCGGCGGGATGTTCACCTACAACACCATGCAGACCTTCATCGGCGTGCTCGGCATGCAGCCGCTGCACATGGTGGCGCCGCCGTCCGACGATCCGCGCCGCGTCACCGAATTCCCCAACCAGCTCGTCGGCTATCTCGCCCAGATGATCGCCAAGGGCGTGAAGCCGCGCGACATCGTGGTGCGCGACTCGATCCGCAACGCCGTCATCGTCGCGATGGCTGTCGGCGGCTCGACCAATGTTACGCTGCACGCGCCGGAGATCGCGCGCGCGGCCGGCTTCGGCGATTTCTGGACCGATGTGATGACCCCGGCGGAGTTCAACCACCTGTCGCAATATGTCGTGCCGGTGCTCACCGACGCGCGGCCCTATGGCAAATATTCGATGGTCGACATCGATGCCGTCGGCGGCGTGCAGGTGATCGTGCGCGAATTGATGGAGGCCGGCCTGCTGAACGGCGACGTGCTGACCTGCACCGGCGAGACACTGGCGCAGCAGGTCAAGCGGCTGGAGACCAAGCCCGCCGACGGCCGCGTCGTCTACACCGTTGCAAAACCCTACAAGCCGACCGGGGGCCTGCGCATGCTCGGCGGCAACCTGTCGCCGGAATTTTCGGCGATCCTGAAACTGGCCGGCGTCGAGGGCGGGCTCGAGGACAACCTGTTCCGCGGCACCGCGCGCGTGTTCGAGGGCGAGCGCGGTCTGCTCGAGGCGCTCGACAAGCACCCCGAGCGTTTCCAGAACCACGACATGGTGATCGTGCGCTATGACGGCCCAGTCGGCGCGCCCGGCATGCCGGAAATGCTCGACCCGACCTCGCGCATCACCACGCTGTGCCGCGAGCGCGGCATCGTGGTCGGCCTGATGACCGATGCGCGCTTTTCCGGCGGCTCGGTGGGTCTGGTGATCGGCCATGTCGGCCCAGAGGCGGCGCTCGGCGGGCCGATCGCGCTGATCGAGGATGGCGACGAGATCATCGCCGACCTCAATGTCAACGAGTTGAACTGCACCCAGTTGAAGGACCCCGCGGTGTACAAGGCGCGCAAGGCGGTGTGGGACAAGGCCGTCGCCGGCAATGGCGGCATCCATCCCGACTGCGGCGAGGCCGACACGCGCCTCCTGCATCGCGCGCGCACCAGCGCCGTGCCCGCCACCCACGGCGCCGGCCTGCAGCCCAACCACCAGGTCTGGGTCCGCAATCCGCGCCAGGCGGAGCGGTCGGGGTTTGTGCCGAAGAACGTTCATCGGGACGCGCCGGCCAAGGTGTTTTGACCTCGTAGCCCGCGTGGGCGGAGCGATATGCGGGACGACCTCCCCGCATGTCGCTTCGCTCATGCGGGGTGGTCGCGCCCGCGATCAGGCGTTCAAACCAAGTCCGTTATCGAGCAAGGCTTTCTCGCCCTTCGCGGTGAGTTCATAAAGATCGCCATCGCGCTCGACAAAGCCGTCGATGACGAGCCGGTCGACATCGTCGCCGCCCTCCGCAAAGGCGACCGAATTGTCGATGTCGCGCAGCATCTCGATCTGTTTGTCGGTCAGCATAAAGTCCTCCAGGGCCCGACAACACGGCGAGAGGGAGCCGTGTTCCCGGACGCCGCGGCTGCGCCGCAAAAATCCCGATCCCCCTGTTGTCCGCGAGCGCGTGCGCCGCACGGAACATCACCAGATCCCATCCGTTGCCGGGCATAACGTCGCAGACAGCAGTGGGTACAGGGAATGGCCGAGCGTGATCCGATGGTGGCCGAGTCCGCCCATGTTGTCGAATATAGCGGACCGTCCGGTGGTTGGGGCTCGCTGCGCGGCATTGCTGAAGTCTTTGGCCGGGAGTGGGACACCCCCGCGGCACTTGCGACCTTGGCAAGCCAGAACAAGCCCAAAGGCTTCATGTGCACCTCGTGCTCGTGGACCAAGCCGGCGGATCATCATGCCTTCGAGTTCTGCGAGAACGGCGCCAAGGCGACACTGTGGGAATTGACCACGCTGCGCTGTACGCCGGAGTTCTTCGCCAAGCATAGCGTTACCGAATTGAAGACCTGGCGCGACTACGATCTCGAACAGGTCGGCCGCCTGACCCACCCGATGCGCTATGACGCCGCGACCGACCACTACGTGCCATGCGGATGGGACGAAGCGTTCCAGGCGATCGGCGCCCGGCTCAAGACCTTTGAACCTGACTCGGTGATCTTTTATTCGTCCGGCCGCGCCAGCCTCGAGACGTCCTACCTCTATGCATTGCTTGCGCGGCTCTACGGCACCAACAACCTGCCCGACTCCTCCAACATGTGCCACGAGACCACCGGCAGCGCGTTGAAGAAGTCGCTCGGCGTCGGCGTCGGCACCTGCGTCTATGACGATCTCGCCAAGTGCGATGCGATGTTCTTCTTCGGGCAGAACCCGGGCTCCAACAGCCCGCGTTTCCTGCATCCGCTGCAGGAGGCCGTGAAGCGCGGCGTCAAGATCATCACCTTCAATCCGGTGCGCGAGCGGGGGCTCGAATTCTTCGTCAATCCGCAAAATCCCGTGCAGATGCTGGGCGGCGCCGAGACGGCGATCAGCTCGCAATATCATCAGGTCAAGGTCGGCGGCGACATCGCGGCGATTCTCGGCATGAGCAAGCACGTCTTCGCCGCCGATGACGCGGCAAAGGCTGCGGGCGGCAAGCGCGTGCTTGATACGGATTTCCTCGCCCAGCACACCGACGGCCTGGTGGAGTTCGAGGCACTGGTCCGCGGCACGTCCTGGGAGGAGATCGAGGAGAAGTCCGGCCTGTCGCGTCAGGTCATCGAGGAGGCCGCCCAGGTCTATGTGGAAGCCGAGCGCGTCATCGGCGTCTATGGCATGGGCCTGACCCAGCACGTCCACGGCTTCGACAACATCACCATGCTGGTGAACCTGCTCCTGCTGAGGGGCAATATCGGCCGTGAGGGCGCCGGCATCTCGCCGGTCCGCGGCCATTCCAACGTGCAGGGCCAGCGCACCGTCGGCATCGCCGACGATCCGTCCCTGGTGCCGCTCGATAAGCTGGCAGAGCAGTTCGGCTTCTCGCCGCCGCGCCAGAAGGGCAAGAAAACCGTCGAGGCCTGCAAGGCCATCGTCGCCGGCGAGGTGAAGGCTTTTATCGGCCTCGGCGGCAATTTCGTGCGGGCGATCCCGGAAACCGAGGCGATGGAGCGGGCCTGGACCGGCATGGAACTCACCGTACAGATCGCCACCAAGCTCAACCGCAGCCACCTCATCAACGGCAAGCAGGCCTATCTGCTTCCCTGCCTCGGCCGCACCGAGCAGGACATCCAGGCCGGTGGCCCGCAGGTCGTGACCATGGAAGATACCTTCAGCTGCATCCACGGCTCGGTGGCGCGCCGGGCGCCGGCCAGCGACCACCTGATGTCGGAACTCGCCATTGTCGCCGGCCTTGCCAAGGCCACGCTGCCGGACAATCCGAAAGTCAAATGGACCGATTGGACCGGCGACTACGGCCTGGTGCGTGACCAGATCGCCGAGACCTATGCCAAGGAATTCCACGATTTCAGTGCGCGGATGTTCACACCGGGCGGCTTCTACCGCGGCAACACCGCGCGCGAACGGATCTGGAAGACCAAGAGCGGCAAAGCCGAATTTACCATGCCCGCCAGCTTGAATTCGACCGGCTTCGAGGACGCGCCCGGGCGCTTCCGGCTGATCACTATGCGCAGCCACGATCAGTTCAACACCACGATCTACGGCTACAGCGACCGGCTGCGCGGTATCGAGGGACGGCGCGACGTGCTGTTGATCAATCCCGCCGACATGGCACGGGCCGGATTGCACGATGGGCAGATGGTGATATTGGTCAGCGATGCTGGCGATGGCGTCGACCGCACGGTCGGCCCCCTGAAGGTCACCCCGTTCCGGCTGCCCGACGGCTGCATCGGCGGTTATTACCCTGAACTCAATCCGCTGATCGCATTGTCGCACCACGATGTGGAGTCGAAAACGCCTGCCAGCAAATCGGTGCCGGTCACGATTCGCACCTGACTTTTGGCACCCCATAAAAGTGTGATGAAGGCGGACTGTCCGATACCGAACGTATGAATCTGCAGCAGTTCCGGCCCGCTGTTTGTTCAGACGCAGCAGGAGCTGAAATTCTCTGGTAGCACAACGCCATATAATGTAGTCAACCGGACCGACAGGGCATATAATGACGCTGTAAAGTGCAGTCAGCTGCCGTCGGACGCTGATTCAGTTTACATCGTAGCCCTGACCGACCGGGCAAGGCGTGCGGGTGTTGAGCTTAACCCCCGTTTCAAACAAATTATTGAACGCGCTACCGCGCGCGGACTTCGAAGTCATCGCGTCGCAGGGTACCGTTGTGTCGTTTGCACGTTCGACCGTCCTCTGCGAAACCGATGATGAAGTCGATCAGGTGGTTTTCCCGATGAACGGGATGATTTCGCTCGTCGTCGTGATGAAAAGCGGCAAGGCGATCGAGACCGCGACCATTGGTCGTGAGGGCGTGTTCGGCGCCATGTCGGTGCTCGGCATTCATGTGTCGCAGGTCCGTGCCATCGTTCAGCACCCCATGGAAGCGCTGCGTATCCCTGCACCGTCGTTCCGAAAACTCGCAGCCACGCGGCCGGCCATCATCGACCTGGCCGTACGCTACGACCAGACGCTCCTGAGCCAGGCGCGGATCACGGCGGCCTGCAACGCGCTGCATGCGGTGGAAGCACGGCTGTGCCGGTGGCTGCTGCAAACCAGCGACCGTGCGCAGAGCGACACCGTCGACCTGACGCAGGAATTTCTCTCTGAAATGCTTGGTGTCCGACGCACGTCGGTGACCGAGGTCGCAGGCAAGCTGCAGGAACGTGGGCTCATCCGCTACACGCGCGGCAGCATCAGGATTTCGGATCGCGACGGCCTGAAGGCGATGGCCTGCGAATGCTACGAAATGCTGCGCGAGCGCGCTCCGTCCTAGGCATCCTGCCGTCCAAGGAACCAGGCATCGGATGCGGCATTCTCCGTGCAAGGAGACGCAATGCCGCATTTTTACTTCAGCACTTCAATCGACGGGCGCGCAGGTTCGCAAAGTGATCCGCTCGATCTTCCCGATACGAGGGCCGCCTGGATGGAAGCGACGGTCGCCTGCGGAGAAATCATGAAGGAGATCGACGGCGATTTTTCCGCACCGGGCGAATTGCGTCTCGACGTTTCCGACGAAACACGGCAACCTCTGTTCAGCCTGCGGGTGAACTCCGAAGTTCATCAAGACCGCGTGAAGCGGGACTTGCAATAGTAGCGCGATGCCCGACAGAGCAAAGCAGCATGGTTTCGGCATGGCCAACTGCTACACAGCGATATCGCCGGCGCGCAAACGTCCGATATCGGGCAGACGCTGGAACTTATTCCTGATAGCCATGGATAATGGCGGCGATGAAAAGGTTGTCAGGAGTGGGAATGTCAGCTGATTTCCGGTTTTTGGGCTTCGACAGTGATTCCGAAGAGCTCGTGCAGCATTACCAGGGGCTGATCTGCGAAGTCCTGGAGGCCATGGATATCGCAAGTATCAGAGAGCTGGTGCTGGAGATCGAACGCGAGACGGCGCAGTTGAACTGACTGCACGTGCGCCGCCAGTGCTGACGATCAAAGCTGGTTTCTGCGTTATTGCCGCCTGACGACGCATAGTCCGGACTGAGCGCCAGGGGACCCGCAGCGACAATATCACTGGAAGGTTGCTTTTGACGCTGATACAATTCTGGGTAAGCTGGTGCGCGCAGATGTGCCGGCAACCCAGGGAGTATCGCTCATGACTCGCAGGTCGATCGCGACTTTGCTTGCCGCCAGCGCTTTGGCTGGCTTTGCTTTTGCCGGCTTTTCCGTTCCCGCCTCTGCAGCCCAGATCACCATCGGGTTCTCCCAGATCGGCTCGGAATCCGGTTGGCGCGCGGCGGAGACTTCGGTGTCCAAATCCGAAGCCAAGAAGCGCAACGTCAATTTCAAGATCGCAGACGCCCAGCAGAAGCAGGAAAACCAGATCAAGGCGATCCGGTCATTCATCGCCCAGAAGGTCGATGCGATCTTCCTGGCGCCCGTGGTCTCCACCGGTTGGGACGCGGTGCTGAAGGAAGCCAAGGACGCCAAGATCCCCGTGGTGCTGCTGGATCGCGACATCGATCCGTCCGGCAAGGATCTTTATCTCACCGCCGTGACATCGGACAGCGTGCATGAGGGCGCCGTCGCCGGGGAATGGCTGGCCAAGACCGTCGGCAGCAAGCCCTGCAGCGTGGTCGAATTGCAGGGCACGGTAGGCGCCAGCGTCGCCGCCAACCGCAAGAAGGGCTTCGACACCGCCATTGCCAAATACAGCAACCTCAAAGTGGTGCGCAGCCAGACCGGCGATTTCACCCGCGCCAAGGGCAAGGAGGTGATGGAGAGCTTCATCAAGGCCGAAGGCGGCGGCAAGAGCATCTGCGCCGTCTATGCCCATAACGACGACATGATGGTCGGCGCGATCCAGGCCATGAAGGAGGCCGGGCTGAAGCCAGGCAAGGACATCCTCACCGTCTCCATCGACGCGGTGCCGGACATCTTCAAGGCCATGGCCGCCAACGAGGCCAACGCCACCGTGGAGCTGACGCCGGACATGGCGGGCCCCGCCTTCGACGCGATCATCGCCTGGAAGGAAAAGGGCACCACGCCGCCGAAATGGATCCAGACCGAGTCCAAACTCTATACGGCGGCCGACAATCCGCAGAAGATCTACGACAGCAAGAAGGGCCTCGGTTACTAGGCCCGGCGGCATGGGCCCTCTCCTCGAAACGCGCGGCCTGACCAAAAGCTTCGCCGGCGTCTGCGTGCTCGACCACGTCGATTTCACGCTTGCTGCCGGCGAGATCCACGCGCTGCTGGGCGAGAACGGCGCCGGCAAGTCGACCTTGATCAAGCTGGTCACCGGCGTGGTTGCGCGCGACGCCGGCACGGTGTTGCTCGACGGCGTGGCCATCGACCTGCGCTCGGCCGATGCGGCCCTCAAGGCCGGCATCGCCACGGTCTACCAGGAGGTCAACATGCTGCCGAACCTGTCGGTGGCACAGAACCTGTTCCTGGGCCGGCAGCCGACACGCTTCGGCTTCGTCGACGATCGCAAGATGCGCCGCCGCGCCGTACTGCTGCTGCAGGAGTTCGGCCTCGAGATCGATGTGGCGGCACCGCTCGGCGATTATTCGGTGGCCGTGCAACAGATCACCGCCATCGCCCGCGCCGTCGACATGTCGGCACGGGTGCTGATCCTCGACGAGCCCACCGCCAGCCTCGACAAGCACGAGGTCGAGATCCTGTTCGCGGTGATGCGCCAGCTCGCCCGGCGCGGCATCGGCATCGTGTTCGTCACGCATTTCCTCGATCAGGTCTATGCCGTCAGCGACCGCATCACCGTGCTGCGCAACGGCCGCCTGGTGGGGATGCGCGACACCGCGCAATTGCAGCGGCTGGATCTCGTCCACATGATGCTCGGCCGCGAGCTCAGCGAAGCCACCGCCGTCCGCAGCCATGATGCCGAGGCCGCGGCGCATCCGCCCTACGCGACGTTCCGGCAGGTCGGCAAGGCTGGACGCGTCGCGCCGTTCGATCTCACCTTGCGCAGCGGCCAGGTGGTGGGCCTCGCCGGCCTGCTCGGCTCCGGCCGCACGGAGACCGCCCGGCTGGTGTTCGGCGCCGACCGCGCCGACACCGGCAGCATCACGGTCGATGGCCGCGTGGCGCGGCTGCATTCGCCGCGCGACGGGGTTGCGCTCGGCTTCGGCTATTGCCCGGAGGATCGCAAGACCGAGGGCATCGTCGCGGAATTGACCGTGCGCGAAAACATCGTGCTGGCGCTGCAGGCGCGCCGTGGCCTGTTGAAGCCGCTGTCGCGCCGCGAGCAGAACGAGATCGCGGCGCGCTTCATCAAGCTGCTCGACATCCGCCCCGCCGACCCCGAACGGCCCATCGGCCTGCTGTCCGGCGGCAACCAGCAGAAGGTGCTGCTGGCGCGCTGGCTGGCGATGGCGCCACGGCTGCTGATCCTCGACGAGCCGACCCGTGGCATCGACGTCGGGGCGCATGCCGAAATCATCCGGCTGATCCAAAAACTCTGCACCGACGGGCTGGCGCTGCTGGTGATCTCCTCGGAGCTCGAGGAGATCGTGATCTATGCCGATGAGGTGATCGTGTTGCGCGAGCGCGCCCATGTCGCGTCCCTGTCCGGCGACGACATCTCCGTGGCGTCGATCCTCGCGGCGATCGCCGCCGATCAGCCGCTTGCGGCGTAGGGAGCGACCATGGCGCTGCGCCTGCCCCGCTCCGGCCTGCCGCAGATGCTGGCTTTCCTTGCCATCCTCGCGGTCAACTGGACCGTATCGCCGCAATTCTTCGATCTCCGGCTGCAGGACGGTCGTTTGTTCGGCAGCCTTGTCGACGTGTTCAACCGCGGCGCGCCGGTGGCTTTGCTGGCGCTCGGCATGGTGCTGGTGATCGCCACCCGCGGCATCGACCTGTCGGTCGGCGCGGTGATGGCGATTGCCGGCGCATTGGCAGCGAGCCTCGCCGACAGCCAGCCGCTGCCGGTGGTGCTCGCGGTCGCCCTTGGGGCCGGGCTGCTATGCGGGCTCTGGAACGGTCTGCTGGTGGCGGTGCTCGGCATCCAGCCGATCGTCGCCACGCTGATCCTGATGGTCGCCGGCCGCGGCATCGCGCAGCTGATCACCGAGGGTCGCATCGTCACCTTCACCGCGCCGGAACTGGCGTGGTTCGGCAGCGGCGCGATGCTGGGCGTTCCGGTGCCGGTGGCGATCACCCTCGGGATGCTGCTCGTCACCGCCGCCCTGGTGCGCGGCACGGCGCTGGGGCTGATGATCGAGGCCACCGGCGGCAATGCGCGGGCCAGCGCGCTGGCTGGCATCGGCACGACCGCCATGACTATGGCCGTCTATGTCTGGTGCAGCCTGTGCGCCGCGCTTGCCGGCGTCATTGCCGCCGCAGACATTCTCGGCGCCGACGCCAACAATGCCGGACTGTGGCTCGAGCTTGATGCCATCCTGGCCGTGGTGATCGGCGGCACCTCGCTGTTCGGCGGCCGCTTCAGCCTCGCCACCGCCGTGCTCGGCGCGCTGATCATCCAGGCCATGAACACCGGCATCCTGCTGTCGGGCTTCCGGCCGGAATTCAACCTGGTGGTCAAGGCCGTGGTGGTGCTGGCCGTGCTGCTGATGCAGTCGCCGCGGCTGTCCGGCCTCGGCCCCGCGCTATCGCGCGCCTTGAAGACCCGGGGCAGCCGATGAACCGGCTGTTTCCTGTGATCGTCACCACCGCGGTGTTCGTCGCGGGCTTCATTGCCTGCGCGATCCAGTTTCCGAATTTTGCGTCGACCCGCGTGGTCGCCGACCTCCTCACCGACAACGCCTTTCTCGGCATCGTCGCCACCGGCATGACTTTCGTCATCATCTCCGGCGGCATCGACCTGTCGGTCGGCGCCGTGATCGGCTTCACCACGGTGTTTCTCGCCATCGCCATCCAGCAGCTCGGCATCTCGCCCTGGCTCGCCTTCGCCTTGATCCTGCTGATCTGCGCTGCGTTCGGCGCCGCGATGGGCGCGATCATCCAGATGTTCGACCTGCCGCCCTTCATTGTCACGCTGGCCGGAATGTTTCTGGCGCGAGGCACCAGTTTTCTGATGTCAACGGAGTCGATCCCGATCAACGCCCCGCTCTACACGGAGCTCGCCGACCACGCCGTCAAGCTGCCCGGCGACGGGCAACTCACCGTGGTCGCCATGATCATGCTCGCGGTCTTCATCGCTGGCGCCGTGCTGCTGCACCTCACCCGGTTCGGCGCCGACGTCTATGCGCTCGGTGGCAGCCGCGTGACGGCGGCGCTGATGGGCGTGCGTGTCGGGCCGACCACGATCCGCATCTACATGCTGTCCAGCGTGCTGGCCGGCCTCTCGGGCATCGTGTTTTCGTTCTACACCTCGGCCGGCTATTCGCTCTCCGCGGTCGGCGTCGAGCTAGACACCATCGCCGCGGTGGTGATCGGCGGCACCCTGCTCACCGGCGGCAGCGGCTTCGTCCTGGGCTCGGTGCTCGGCGTGCTGGTGCTGGGCCTGATCCAGAC